>NZ_RHPP01000100.1 GCF_003935715.1 Stenotrophomonas sp. 278
CTGCGCGGCGGCAGCAGTGCCGGCCTGGGCCGCATCGGATGCGGGCAGCCCATGCCCGAGGCCATCGATCAGGGTAAGGGTCACCCGGCTGGGGTCAGCGTGCAGGTGCCAGGCATCGCCACAGACCGGCTCGTGATGCAGCGCCAGGCGCAACGCACCGTAGGCCACGTCCACGTCGCGCGCCGCGCGGCTGGCATACACGCGCGCAACCATCACCGCGCCCTTCGCGTCCGCCCAGACATCCAGCACCGCAGCCTGGCGCTGGATCGCACCCATGCCCAGGCCTTGGGTGCCGCCGGTGGAGTAGCCGTCCGGCATCGCCTGCGCCAGCGAAAAGCCGGGCCCGTTGTCCAGCGCACACAGCTCCACGCCGAAGCCACCTCGACCGCAGGCAATGGAGAGGTGCATGCGCCCACCGCGACCATGCTTGATCACGTTGGTGGCCATTTCGGTGGCGGCCAGCGCGACGCGGCCCGCGTCGATTTCGTCAAAGCCGATATGGTGCGCCAGTGCGAGCGCTTCGCGCCTCGCCTGCCCCACCTGCGAGGCTTCTTCCACGGCCACGACCCGGGTTACGTGGCCGGAGAAATTCAGATCCATTTGATGAGGGTGACCCGCGTGCCTTTGCCCGGCGCGCTCTCCAGCTCGAATTCATCCACCAGTCGGCGCGAGCCGGACAGACCCAGCCCCATGCCGGTGCCCGACGACCAGCCGTCGGTCAGGGCCTGGGCCACATCGGGAATGCCGGGACCATTGTCACTGAAGACCAGCTTCAGCCCGCGTCGCATTCCGCTGTCGACCACTTCCCAGGTCATGTCGCCGCCACCGCCATAGATGACGGCGTTGCGGGCCAGCTCACTGGCTGCGGTGACCAGCTTGGTCTGATTGATCAGACTCAGCTTGCAGGCCACGGCGACCTGGCGCACGGTCTGGCGGGCCAGCACGACGTCCTGTTCCACGCGGATCGGCAGGGATCCACTGAGTGCGGTCATGGGGCCTCTTCGCCAGCGTTCTGGCGCAGCAGATGCATGCCACGCTCGACGTTGAGCGCGGTACGCACGCCGTCAAGGGTGAGGCCAAGTTCTACCAGGGTGATGGCGACCGCCGGCTGCATGCCCACCACCACCGTGGTGGCGTCCATCAGCCGCCCCATGGTCGCGATGGTGGAGATCATGCGGCCGATGAAGGAGTCGACGATGTCCAGCGCGGAAATGTCGATCAGCACACCTCGTGCGGACGTGCGCTGGATGCGCTCGCTCAGGTCGTCCTGCAGGGTCAGCGCGAGTTGGTCGTGCATGTCGACCTGGATGGTGACCAGCAGCAGGTCACCCATCTGAAGAATCGGAATGCGCTCCATGTCAGCGCGCCGCCTGGGTCACCACCTGGCCGGTGCGCTTGAGCGCGAGCGCCAGCGCGTCGGCCAGGTTGGCCTTGGTGACGATGCCCTGCAGGTCCAGCCCCAGGTGCACGATGGTCTGCGCGATCTGCGGGCGCACGCCGCTGATGATGGCATCGGCCCCCATCAGGCGGATCGCGGTCACGGTCTTGAGCAGGTGCTGGGCGACCAGGGTGTCCACGGTGGGCACGCCGGTGATGTCGATGATGGCGATTTCCGAACCGGTATCGACAATGCGCTGCAGCAACGATTCCATCACCACCTGGGTGCGCTGCGAATCCAGCGTGCCGATCATCGGCAGCGCCAGCACACCTTCCCACAGCTTCACCACCGGGGTGGACAGTTCCAGCATTTCCTCCTGCTGGCGCTGGATCACGTCCTCGCGGGTCTTCTGGTAGACCTTGACGCTGTGCAGACCGAGCGTATCGATCACTTCGGTGATCGCCCACAGCTGGTTGCCCAGCAGCTTGGGATCATCGGCCAGGCCCTGCTGCAGCAGTTCGAACAGCGGGCGCTTGAGCGAGAACAGGAAGCTGGCGGTTTCCGAGGAGCTGAAGCCCTTCAGCACGCGGTCGCGCGAGAGCTGTTCAAGGAAGCTGCGCGTTTCGGCCCATTCAGTGCTGCCAATGCCGGCGACGCTGGAGGCGGACAGCGTCTCCAGGAACAGGCGCCAGAACTCTCGCAGCTGGGCGTCCTGCTCGCGCGCGGAGATGCGCGCGTCCTGGCCGCCCGCGTTGAGATTCTCGGTCCACTGGGTGACCACCTGATCCTGATGGGTACGGATGAGATCAATGGTGCGCTGCTGCAAAGCCGCCATGGCGTGGTTCCTGAAGAAAAAGGGAGCCGACCCCGCCAGTGACGGGGTCCAGAGCGACCGAGCATAAATGAATTCAGGTAGAGGGAATCATCACACAGTCACCTCCTGCCCACGCCGTTCCGCCAAGACTGAACTGTTCAGACTCAGTCACCTTTCAGCCGGTGCGCGGGCACCCCGTCCGCCGTGATCTGGATAGGGACGATGCGCCCCTTTTCATCGAAGTACATACGGTCGATGGCCGTGGCCCGATGGTGCCGGCTGGTCTCACCCAGCGGGCGGCGGTGGTAGACGATGTACCACTGGTCGTCCGGGGTGCGGATCAGCGAATGGTGTCCCGCACTGGTGGCCACTTCCGGGTCGGACTGCAGCACCTTGCCGATGCGCTTGAACGGGCCCAGCGGGGACTCGGCAATGGCGTAGGCCACCGAGTAGTCCGGCTCGCCCCAGCCGCCCTCGCTCCACATATAGTAGTAACGGCCATCGCGCTTGAACATCAGCGAGCCTTCCACATATTCGGGAGCCGGGGTGACTTCCTTGTAGAGGGTGCCGTCGGGCAGCGGTTCAATGCCGGTGAAGTCACCCTTGAGCTTGACGATGTTGGCGTGCTTCCAGCCGCCGTAGATCATGTACCAGGTACCGTCGTCGTCCTGGAACAGGGTCTGGTCAATCGGCTGGGCTCCGTTGTGGAAGGTGCCGATCAGTGGTTTACCGAGCAGGTCGCGGTACGGGCCTTCCGGCTTGTCGGCCACGGCCACGCCGATGCCGCCGACCTCGTTGTCGCTCTTGATGTCGTTGGCAGAGAAGAAGAAGTAGTACCTGCCGTTGTTCTCCACCACCGAGGGTGCCCACAGGGCTTCCTTCGCCCAGGTGATGGCTTCGATCTTCAGCACGCCGGGGTGCTTGGTCCAGTTGACCAGATCCTTCGAGGAGAAGGCGTCGAAGTAGCGCTGCTCGGCGTAGGGCTTGGAGGTGGTCGGGTAGATCCAGTAGGTGTCGCCGAACACGGCTGCTTCCGGGTCGGCGTACCAGCCGGGAAGGATCGGGTTGCCGGACATCGCCGGTTTGGCCGCTTGGACCGCCTGCGCAGCGAATGCGCTTATTGAAATGGCTGCCGCCATTGCCAGTACTCGAATGCCACCCTTCCGCATGCGCTCTGCCCTCGTGCCGGTTGATTTCAACGATCTTAGATCGATTTAAATCAGCTTGCGGGTGCAGCGCAGCAAACGGGCGGACGCAATAGAACAGGCGGGCAACGTGTGCCCGCCTGCTCTGCCAGTGCCGCTTACTTCTGCTGCAGGAAGGCCAGCAGGTCGGCGTTGACCCGGTCCTTGTGGGTGTCGGTCAGGCCGTGCGGCGCACCCGGATAGACCAGCAGCTTCGCCCCCGGGATCAGCTTGGCGGACATGCGACCGGCCACGTCGATCGGCACGATCTGGTCGTCGTCGCCATGGATGACCAGCGTGGGCACGTTGAACTTCTTCAGGTCGCCACGGAAGTCAGTGGCCGAGAACGCGGCAATCGAGTCGTAGGTGTTCTTGGCACCCGCCTGCATGCCCTGCACCCACCATGCGTCGACCAGCGGCTGGGACACCTTCGCGCCCGGGCGGTTGAAGCCGTAGAACGGACCCGACGCGATATCGCGATACAGCTGCGCGCGGTTCTCCAGCTGGCCCTTGCGCAGGCCATCGAACACGGCAATCGGCACGCCGCCCGGATTGTCGGCGGTCTTGAGCATCAGCGGCGGCACGGCGCTGATCAGCACCGCCTTCTTCACCCGCCCGGTGCCATGGCGGCCGATGTAGCGTGCAACTTCACCGCCGCCGGTGGAGAAGCCCACCAGGGTCACGTCATGCAGATCCAGCGTGTTGATCACCGTCGCCAGGTCGTCGGCGTAGTGGTCCATGTCATTGCCGTCCCACGGCTGGCTGGAACGACCATGGCCGCGGCGGTCGTGCGCGATGACGCGATAGCCGTGGTCGGCCAGGAACATCATCTGCGATTCCCAGCTGTCCGAGTTCAGCGGCCAGCCGTGGCTGAAGGTCACCACCGGGCCGTTCTTCGGGCCCCAGTCCTTGTAGTACAGCTGCACGCCGTCTGCGGTGGTGATGGTGCTGGCGGTTTGGCTGATGGCGGCGGGGGTGGTGCGAGCGGCGGGCTCGGCGGCGCTGGCGGCGAGGCCGGCCTGGATGGAGAGGGCGAGTGCGGCGATGGCGACAGTGCGGGTGAGGGTGTTCATGGGGTAGCTCCTGTTGGGTGGTGTTGCGACAGGGGCTACTTTGCGCGCATACACAGGACTTTCGGTCACATTTAGTCCATACAACTTGATCCTTCGTACGGCCATACTAGAAGCCGCGCCGACTACGCCAAATCACATGTGTACTTATTTATGTACACATCCCGACAATGTATGCGTATAGTCGACCCATGAAGGCAGTCTTGGACGTCCGGTTCTACCGGTCCGCCTCGGCAGACGAACCGGTAAGACGATGGCTCATGGAAGAGGTCTCCGTCGACGCTCGTCGAGCAATCGGCGGTGATGTCAAAACCGTCCAGCTTGGCTGGCCCTTGGGTATGCCACTGGTGCGAAAGATGGATGACCGGCTCTGGGAAGTACGAAGCTCAATTCCTGAGGGAACTGCACGGATCCTGTTCACCACCGAGTTGCGGGACATGGTGCTGCTGCACGGATTCGTAAAGAAGTCCCAGAAGACACCGAAGGCCGACCTTGACCTGGCAAAAAAGCGTAGAGATGAGGTGATCAAATGAGCAAGAACAAGCATATCGGCTCGAGCTTTGACGAGTTCCTGGATTCGGAGGGGCTTCTTGAAGCGTCTGCTGCTGTCGCCGTCAAACGCGTTATTGCTTGGCAGGTTGCCGAAGCAATGAAGGCCGCCAAGGTCAGCAAGTCGGCCCTCGCCAAGCGCATGCAGACCAGTCGATCGCAGTTAGATCGCGTGCTGGATGAAACGGACACAGGGCTGACGCTTGATACCTTAAGTCGGGCAGCGACCGCCTTGGGCTACAGGGTTCAAATTGACCTTGTCCCTCCGAAGGCATCGGTCAGGAGTACACGCAAGGAAACAAGTGATTCGCACGCCTGAACTGCTGAGACTTAGCTCGCTGAGTTGCCCTACTCGAACTCGACAGATGCAAGTGTGATGCTCATTCGAGGCGGCTCGAATTTAAGGGAGTGTCAGATTTTCTGTATGCAGGGCAGCTGATGGGTATTACTGCCGGGCCGACGTGAAACGGTCTTCGTACACTACAGCGAATTGATTCATGGCACCTTTCCACTCACGAGTGGATCGGCTCCAGTCGGCCGTGATGTTACGTAGAGCCAACCAGATCAGCTTGCTGGCAGCCTCATCGTTTGGAAAGTGCCCACGTGTCTTGATGATCTTGCGCAGCCTCGCGTTGATGCTTTCGATGGCGTTGGTGGTATAGATGACCCGCCGTATCTCTGGCGGGAAAGCGAAGAACGGGATGATCCGGCTCCAGTTGCGTCGCCAACTGGCGGTAACGGTGGGGAACTTGGCACCCCATGGCCCGGCCTCAAAAGTGTCCAGGGCGGCACTGGCGGTGGCCTCGTTGACGGCCTGATAGATTGGCTTGAGCGCGGCGGCCAGGCCCTTGCGGTCCTTCCAGCTGGCGTAGTCCAGGCTGTTGCGGATCAGGTGCACGATGCAGGTCTGCAGCGTGGTGGCCGGGAAAACGGTTTCCAATGCCTCAGGCAGGCCCTTCAGGCCGTCCGTGACGGCAATGAGGATGTCGTTCGTCCCGCGCGTGCGCAGATCGTTGAACACCTTCATCCAGAACTTGGCACCCTCCGTGTTCTCGATCCACAAGCCGAGGATGTCGCGAGTGCCATCGGCCAGGACGCCCAGGGCGAGGTACACCGCCTTATTGCGTACAACTCCTTCTTCGCGGATCTTGACCCGAAGAGCGTCAAAGAATACGACTGGATACATGCTCTCAAGCGGGCGAGACTGCCACGCTGTCACCTCCGACATCGCCTCGTCGGTGACCTTGCTGATGAAGTCCGGCGATACCTCCGTGCCGTACATCTCAGCCAAGTAGGCTTGGATCTCCCGCACCGTCATGCCGCGCGCGTACATGGCCACGATCTTGTCATCGAAACCGGTGAAGCGGCGCTCGTGCTTGCCAATCAGAACCGGCTCGAAAGAACCAGCCCGGTCACGTGGCGTCTCAATCTGCACCGGGCCGGCATCCGTCAGAACGGTCTTGCCGGTATGGCCATTGCGGTGATTGCGTCGGCCATCGGCTTGGGAGGCACCCGTTTCGCTCTGCAGATGCATGCCAAGCTCCGCCCCCATCGCACGCTCAATGACGGCCTTCTTGAAGCTCAGGAACAGGTCCTGGGCAGCCTCTGGCGTGAGTGGCCCCGGAACAAGCTGCTGAAGAACCTCTTCAGGCAGGTCCAGCGCAACGGTTTTCGGGGTGGGCTTCTTCTTTTTTGTCATGGGAACTCCTGTGCGGGGTCATGTTAGACCCTGCACACAGAATTTCTGACACCCTCCGCTGATGGTGGGTCCACCAACGTTGGAACCTGCCCGAATCCTTGGTGGCGCGGGAGGAATGGGAGTCTCAGCGGCGCGCGTAGGCACCGTGCGGAATGTAAGCTCCAAGTAGGCACCAAACAGAAAAGGCACCGAGTACCGGTGCCTTTTTCATGCCGTAAACCATTGCTTTCATTGGTGGGCCCACCAGGATTCGAACCTGGAACCAAAGGATTATGAGTCCTCTGCTCTAACCGTTGAGCTATAGGCCCTTGCAGCGTGAAAGTGTAGTGGAGACAGGCCCACCGCCGCCACTGAATCTAACGCCAAGCGGTGCGTCAGCCGAAGCGTCGTCCCATTTCTCGGACCCGTTCCGCGTTCTCGCCGGCCACGTCCGCCAGTACCCTAGACCTCATAAGTCCAGACCCGGCAACCCGCCCCCAGAATCCCACGGCCAACGGTGCCGCCCATTGCAGGTGAGCAAGTTGTCCGGAGCGCTGCGGCGCAACTTGGGCGATCGGGGTTGTCGCTCGCAGCACACCGGTACGCGAAGGGGCCAGCGACATGGGCAGCATGTCGTAGGTCGGGGCTAGCGGTAGCGGGCCGTGGTCGACCAGGTGGAAGCCGATGTTGCCCTGATGCATGTCGGTGTTCCCGATCAGCCGACCGAAGGCATGCAGCCGCGCCATGGCGATGGCGGTGTCCTGGCTGATCCATCGCAGCGCCAACAACTGCTCGCCCGCCTCGTCCCAGCCGGCGTTGTCACCGACAAATGCGGAGGACAGGGCCAACAACGACACGAAGCCGCGCCGTCCGAGGGTGTCCGGCGAACGGTCAAACCGCTTCACCTCCAGGAAGGTGTGGCTGTCGGTCTGGATGAGCGACGATTCCGCTGCGGATACGCCGGCCTCGCGCAGAACCTCCAGCGCCAGATGCTCGCAGACCAGCAGGTCCGCCCAGCGTTGCTGCTCCTCCGTGTCATAGCCGGCGAACTTGACCAGGGCGGCGTAGCGGCCGTCCGGCCCGTAGACGGTGGCTGTGAACTTGGGCCTTTCGCCGCCTGGGGCAAGATTGGGGCATTGCCCGCGCGTTACGGCGTTGGCCTTGACCGGGTACTGCCGGTCACGACAGCTTGCCTCGACTTGATCGGGCGGACAGGTGAGCGCAGCAGTGGCTATCTCAACCGCGTGAGTGCCAATCAGAAGATCGCCGGCGGTGATCGCACTCCCCTCCCCCAGCGCCCTCAGCAGATGGGCCGACGTCCAGATCGAGGGATCCCCCGGTAGGCCGAGGGTGTTGTTGACGGCGTAGGCGCGGCCGAGGAATCCTTCGGGGCGGAGGTCGTCGAGGTACCAGGGTAGGCCGGGGAAGCCGTCAAGGTCCTCGTCGGGGCGTCGTTGCAGACTGGGGTGGTGCCCGTGGGAACGGAAGCGGAACGTGTCGCCGGTCAACGCTTCCAGTATTCCCAACTCGTTGATGCAGCCGTCTTCCAGCATCCTGAAGATGGACCAGTGGTATCCGGGCGACGGGTTGGCGGATGACGGCCTTGATGGATGCATGCCCGCAGCATGCGAGGTGCGCCGTCGGTCCGCCATTCAACAAGTTGCGTCGCCCACCAGCGGGGTTTGGCGGGAGGTCATTCTTGGTAGCGCCGGCCGTTGGCCGGCCTCGGCATTGCGTGGGCCGGCCAACGGCCGGCGCTACCGGGATTTCGGCGTGGATTTCGACGTGCGGTACGATTGGGGTCTGACGTCGCCGGAACCCTCCATGCGCCACCTTGTTGCCAGCCTTGCCCTGATGATTGCCTCCACCTCGATCGCCCACGCCGAAAAACTCACGCTTGAGGCCATTACCGGCCCGCTGCCGCTGTCCGGCCCGACCCTGATGAAGCCGAAGGTGGCTCCGGATGGCTCGCAGGTGAGCTTCCTGCGTGGCAAGGAGGCCGACCGCAACCAGCTGGACCTGTGGACCTACGACATCGCCAGCGGCCAGACCCGCATGCTGGTCGATTCGAAGGTGGTGCTGCCGGGCGAGGAAACCCTGAGCGACGCCGAGAAGGCCCGCCGCGAGCGGCAGCGCATCGCGGCCATGACCGGCATCGTCGATTACCAGTGGTCGCCGGACGCCCACACGCTGCTCTTCCCGCTGGGCGGCGAGCTGTATCTGTACGACCTGTCCAAGCAGGGCAAGGCGGCTGTGCGCCAGCTTACCCACGGCGAAGGCTTCGCTACCGACGCCAAGCTGTCGCCCAAGGGCGGCTTCGTCAGCTTCGTGCGTGCCCGCAACCTGTGGGTGATCGACCTGGCCAGCGGCAAGCAGATCCAGCTCACCACCGACGGCAGCGACACCATCGGCAACGGCGTGGCGGAATTCGTGGCCGACGAGGAAATGGACCGCCACACCGGTTACTGGTGGGCTCCGGACGATTCGGCCATTGCCTTCGCCCGCATCGACGAGTCGCCGGTGCCGGTGCAGAAGCGCCATGAGATGTACGCCGACCGCGTGGAGATGATCGAGCAGCGCTACCCGGCCGCCGGCGACCACAACGTCACCGTGAAGCTGGGCGTGATCGCGCCGAAGGCCGCCGCCACCGCGCGCTGGGTGGACCTGGGAAGCAATCCGGACATCTACCTGGCCCGCGTGGACTGGCGCAGCCCGCAGCAGCTGACCTTCCAGCGCCAGTCGCGTGACCAGAAGAAGCTGGAGCTGATCCAGACCGATCTGACCAGCGGCAAGCAGCAGACCCTGGCCACCGAAACCTCCAAGACCTGGGTGCCACTGCACAACAGCCTGCACTTCCTGAAGGACGGTGGGTTCGTGTGGTCGTCCGAGCGCACCGGCTTCCAGCACCTGTATCGCGTAACCGCCGATGGCAAGACCGTCACTGCGTTGACCGCGGGCAACTGGCCGGTGGACGAGCTGCTGGCGGTGGATGAGAACGCCGGCACCGTGTACTTCCGCGCCGGGGTGAATTCGGCCCGCGAAAGCCAGATTTACTCGGTACCGCTGGCCGGCGGCGCGATCAAGCGCCTGTCGCAGGCCGATGGCATGCACAGCGCCAGCTTCGCCCGCAATGCCAGCGTGTATGTGGACAGCTGGTCCAACACGACCACGCCGCCGCAGATCTCCCTGCACCGCGCCAATGGCGAGAAGATCGCCACGCTGGTGGAAAACAATCTGGCCGACCCGCAGCACCCGTACGCGCGCTATCTGGAAGCACAGCGTCCGGTCGAATTCGGCACGCTGACCGCCGCCGATGGCCGCACCGAACTCAACTACAGCCTGATCAAGCCGGCCGGCTTCGACCCGGCCAAGCGCTACCCGGTGGCGGTGTACGTGTATGGCGGCCCGGCCAGCCAGACCGTCACCAACAGCTGGCCCGGCCGCGGCGACCACCTGTTCAACCAGTACCTGGCGCAGCGCGGCTACGTGGTGTTCTCGCTGGACAACCGTGGCACCCCGCGCCGTGGTCGTGATTTTGGTGGCGCGTTGTATGGCGTGCAGGGCACGGTGGAAGTGGCCGACCAGCTCAAGGGCGTGGAATGGCTGAAGCAGCAGCCGTGGGTGGACCCGGCGCGCATTGGCGTGCAGGGCTGGTCCAACGGCGGTTACATGACCCTGATGCTGCTGGCCAAGGCGTCCGATCAGTACGCCTGTGGCGTGGCCGGTGCGCCGGTGACCGACTGGGGGCTGTACGACACGCACTACACCGAACGCTACATGGACCTGCCGGCCAACAACCCGAAGGGCTATGAAGAAGCACGCGTACTGGCGCATGCCGATGGCCTGCGCTCGCGCCTGCTGCTGATCCACGGCATGGCCGACGACAACGTGCTGTTCACCAACTCCACCGAGCTGATGAGCGCGCTGCAGAAGCGCGGGCAGCCGTTCGAGCTGATGACCTACCCGGGTGCCAAGCACGGCTTGTCCGGCAGCAACGCCTTGCACCGTTATCGTCTGGCCGAGGACTTCCTGGGCCGCTGCCTGACGCCGTAATTCACGCACCTGGCTCAAGGAGGACGCCGATGACCCCACCCCCTGCGCTGCCTCATGCCCACGCCACCGGCTGGTGGAGCCGCCACTGGCGCTGGGCGATGCCGCTGGCCGTGCTGGCCTGCATCGCCGCGCTGTTGGGGGTGGTGTGGCTGGCACTGGCGCAGTGGTCGCACTGGAGCCGGGGCAGTGAGCCGTACCAGGAGGCGATGCGCCGCGCGCGCTGCAGCATCGAGTTGAGACACGTGCTCGGCGAGCCGATCCAGGACGGCTACCTGCCCACCGGCAACATGCAGCGCAGCGCCGACGGCACCGGTTACAGCGAGTTCGTGGTGGACCTGAAGGGCTCCAAAGGCAGCGGGCAGCTGTTTCTGGAGGCGCGTCGGGAAGAGGGACGCTGGGACTACCCGCGGATGTATGTGCTGACCGGGACGTCCGAAGCGATTGATCTGACCGCGTTGGATGACGCCGAAGCGGCCAAGGAGTGTGCGCTGCAGGAGTGCCGCGAGCAGAACCATTGTCTGCCGGCACCGCCGCAACCGTTGGATTGATTGCGCGCGGGAGGGACCGCGCGTTGCCGGGCATGGCCCGGCACTACATGATCGGCGCGCCCGGTCCGCAACGACGCGCCCGAACGCCCCCATGACCTCCGGCCGATTGCCGTAACCCGTCCCAATGGGTACGTTCGCAATCACCCAACACCCGGAGTTCCGCATGAAGCCGCTTGCCCTTGCCGTCGCGCTGGTCCTTTCCGTTCCCGCCGCGCTCAGCGCACCGCCGGTCGCCCTGGCCGCCGCGGTCGAGGCCATGGAAGCGCCGGCCCCCGCCCCGACCGTGGTCGCGACCCCGACCCTGACCCCGACCCCGACACCCGCACTGAACCTGGTTCCGCGCGACGACGAAGAGCTGCGCCAGCTGCGTCACGAAGTGGCCGGCATGCGCCAGGTCATCGAACGCGAAATGACCCGCTTCACCGACGAGCGCCTGCGCGGCTCACCGGTGCGCGCGGCCGCGCTGGATCTGATGGACGAGTACGGCTTCGACGCAGGCATCAGCCGCGACGTGGCCCTGCAGATCCCGCTGGATACCGAGGCCCATCGGGGTCGCGGCCTGATGCTGGGCCTGCTCTCGCGCAAGCTGCCGATCGCGCCGATCGATCCCCTGGAGGCTGGCGGCGTGATCGCCCTGGTCGGCCCCACCGGGGCTGGCAAGACGACCACCATCGCCAAGCTGGCCTCGCGCTTCGCCGAAGCTCACGCACCGCGTGACGTCGCGCTGGTGACCACCGACACCGGCCGCATCGGCGCGCGCGAGCAGCTGTATGGTTTCGGCCGCCAGCTCGGGATCGCCGTGCACGAGGCCAACAGCGGCAGCGACCTGACCCAGCTGCTGGAGCGCCTGAAAGACTACAAGCTGGTGTTGATCGACACCGCCGGCCTGGGCCCGCGCGACCGCGCCCTGGCCGCCCAGCTGCAGTGGCTTCGCGCCGCCAGCCAGATCCGCACCCTGCTGGTGCTGCCGGCCAATACCAGCTTCGGCGACATGGACGAAGTGGTCCGTCGCTTCAGCGCCGCCAACCCGCAGGGCGTGGTGCTGAGCAAGCTGGACGAGACCGGTCGCTTCGGCACCGCCCTTTCGGTGGCCGTCGACCACCGCCTGCCCATCACCTGGGTGACCGACGGCCAGGACGTTCCTGAAGACCTGCACCGGGCCACCGCCGCCAATCTTGTACTTCGCCTTGAAGATTTGCGCCGCGCGGCCGATATGCCCTGCAACCCGGAGTTGAACCATGCCGTCGCGTGAGTACGCCAAGCTGACCCAGAACTTCCCGCTGTCGGCCACCCGCAGCCAGCCGCTGGGCCCGGTCCGCACCATTGCCGTCACTGGCGGCAAGGGCGGCGTGGGCAAGACCAACGTTTCGGCCAACCTGGCCGTGGCGCTCGCAAGCATGGGCAAACGCACGCTGCTGCTCGATGCCGACCTCGGCCTGGCCAACATCGACGTCATCCTCGGCCTGCAGCCCAAGCTGACCCTGGCCGACCTGGTCGCCGGGCGTTGCACGCTGGATGAAGTGATCATGGAAGGCCCCGGTGGCGTGCTGGTGGTGCCGGCCGCGTCCGGTCGCCGCCACATGGCCGAACTGCAGCCGGCCGAGCACGTTGGCCTGGTCAACGTGTTCTCCGAACTGGAGCGCGAGCTGGACTTCATGATCGTCGACACCGCCGCCGGCATCACCGACGGCGTGCTGACCTTCTGCCAGGCCGCGCAGGACACCGTGGTGGTCGTCTGCGACGAACCGGCCTCCATCACCGATGCCTACGCGCTGATCAAGGTGCTCTCGCGCGAGCGCGGCGTGGACCGTGTGCAGGTGGTGGCCAACATGGCGCGCGACCCGAACGAAGGCCGCGTGCTGTACGAAAAGCTGAGCCGCGTCTGCGACAAGTTCCTGGCGGACGTCTCGTTGAACTACCTGGGCTGCGTGCCGCAGGACGACTGGCTGCGCCTGTCGGTCCAGCGCCAGCAGCCGGTGGTGAAGGCCTACCCGTCCAGCCCGGCGGCACAGGCAATCACGGAAATCGCGCGCCGCACCGCACGCTGGCAGGCTCCGACCGAACCTCGTGGCGGCGTCGAGTTCTTCCTGGAACGCATCCTTAAACAGCGTGGGGTGGCCGCATGAAAGGCGCTGCGCAGTACAAAGAGGTGCAGCGCGCCGCTGCCACCGAGTGCATTGCCCAGCATTCGGACCTGGTGCGACGCATTGCCCACCACCTGGCCGCGCGCCTGCCGGCCAGCGTCGAGATCGACGACCTGATCCAGGCCGGCATGATGGGGCTGATCGAAGCCTCGCGCAGCTATGACGCCGACCAGGGGGCCTCGTTCGAGACCTACGCTTCGATCCGCATCCGCGGCTCGATGATCGACGAGATCCGCCGCGGTGACTGGGTGCCGCGCTCGGTGCATCGCCGCGCCCGCGACGCCGCCTCGGCGATCCGCAAGCTGGAGCAGAGCACCGGCCGTGCGGCCAGCGCCACCGAGGTGGCCGCCGCAATGGACATGCCGCTGAACGAATACCTGCGCCTGATGGAAGACGCTGCACGCGGCCAGGTCCTCAGCCTGGAATCGCGCATCGAAGACCAGGGCGAGCTCGACACCGTGGCCCAGGGTGGCCCGACCCCGCAGCAGGTGCTGGAGCGCGGCGAGTTCGGCCGCGAGCTGGGTGCCGCCATCGGGCTGCTCCCCGAACGCGAGCAGCTGGTGCTGTCGCTGTACTACGAACAGGAATTGAACCTGAAGGAAATCGGCGCGGTGCTCGGGGTCAGCGAGTCACGCGTCTGCCAGATCCACGGCCAGGCGGTGCTGCGCCTGCGTGGCCGACTGAAGATCTTCGAGGCGGCCGACGCCGGCCTCGAGAACACTTGATACCGAGGAAAGTGCTTTGAACAAGAACATGCGTATCCTGATCGTCGACGACTTCTCGACCATGCGTCGTATCGTCAAGAACCTGCTGGGCGATCTGGGCTTCACCAATACGGCCGAAGCCGAGGACGGGCATGCCGCGCTGGCGCTGCTGAACAGCCAGCCGTTCGATTTCGTGGTCACCGACTGGAACATGCCGGTGATGACCGGCATCGACCTGCTCAAGGCGATCCGCGCCGATGCCAAGCTCAAGACCCTGCCGGTGCTGATGGTGACCGCCGAGGCCAAGCGCGAGCAGATCATCGAAGCGGCCCAGAACGGCGTCAACGGCTACATCATCAAGCCGTTTACCGCGGTCACGCTGTCCGAGAAGCTGGACAAGATCTTCGAACGACTGGCAGCGAGCGCCTGATGGAAACCCTCAGCGACAAGTCGGCGCTGGTGCAGCGCCTGCAGGATGCGTTGGCCGCGCTGGAAAGCGGTGACGAAGCGGGCTGGCGTCGGGAAATCGACGCGCTGGCCGCGCTGCGCACCCAGCCGATGATGGCCGGCCTGAACCGCCTGGCACGCGAGCTTGGCCAGGCGCTGGGCGAACTGCCCACCGTGCCCACCGAAGCCGGTGAGCTCGATGACGCCTGCGCACGCCTGGACCACGTGGTGGCGATGACCGAACAGGCGACCCACCGCACCCTGGATCTCGCCGAGGAATGCCGTGCGCTTACCGAGCAGCTGCG
The DNA here is from genome assembly GCF_003935715.1 of Stenotrophomonas sp. 278. Lineage (GTDB taxonomy): Bacteria > Pseudomonadota > Gammaproteobacteria > Xanthomonadales > Xanthomonadaceae > Stenotrophomonas > Stenotrophomonas maltophilia_AH. The sequence goes on from NZ_RHPP01000100.1 coordinate 14,875, forward strand.
CGCCGAGGGCTTGAACCCGGAGCAGGACCAGCAGCTCGACCGCATCCGCCACAACCTGACCGAAATCGCGCTGACCCAGAGCTACCAGGACCTCACCGGTCAGATCATCCGCCGCGTGGTGGGAATCGTGCGCCGCGTGCACGAGGGCTTTGGTGCGCTGGGCCTGCCGCCGCCGAACGAAGACGACCGCAAGAAGCAGGACAACGGCCTGGCCGGCCCCGCCGTCAACGGGCTGGACCGCCATGCGGTGTCGCAGGTCGACGCCGATGACCTGCTTTCCGATCTAGGGCTTTAAGACCATGAGTGCTGTTCCAGACGATATCGCCGCTGACTTCATCCTCGAGGCCCAGGAGATCCTGGATCGCCTCGGCGAACAGCTGGTCACGCTGGAACAGGCCCCGCAGGACGCCGACCAGCTCAACGCGGTGTTCCGCGGCTTCCACACCCTCAAGGGCGGTGCCGGCTTCCTCGGCATCCAGGCCATGGTGGAGCTGTGCCACGCCGCCGAGGAAACCCTGGGCATGGCCCGTTCCGGCCAGGCCGTGCTGCAGGCGCATCACTTCGATGCCGCCCAGCAGTCGCTGGACTATCTGCAGTCGATGCTGGATTCGGTCTCCGCCGGTGAAGAACCGGGCTATGCACCGCCCGCACTGATTGCCCAGTTCGACGTCAACGGCGGCGCGCCCGCCCCGGTCGCCGCCGCACCCATCGCGGCTGCGGCACCGGCCAGCGACCTGATCACCGACGACGAGTTCGAGGCGCTGCTCGACCAACTGCACGGTGGCGCTGCGCCCACCGCCGTGCCCACCGCGAAGAAGGCCGACGACGGACTGATCGACGAAGACGAGTTTGAAGCCCTGCTGGACCAGCTGCACGGCGGTGCCGCGCCGGGTGCGCGCCCGGTCGCTGCGGTGCCTGCCGTTGCGCCGGCTCCGCGACC
>NZ_RHPP01000101.1 GCF_003935715.1 Stenotrophomonas sp. 278
CCGTCGCACCGCGCTCCGGCCGAACCGGCCGCGCCGAAGCCGGCGCTGTCGTCGGGCAAGCCGGCTGACATCGAGTGCAGGATGGTCGTGTTGGGTGCAGGTCCGGGAGGTTACACCGCCGCGTTCCGCTCGGCCGACCTGGGCGTGGACACGGTGCTGATCGAGCGTTACGCCAGTCTTGGCGGCGTCTGTCTCAACGTCGGCTGCATTCCGTCCAAGGCGCTGCTGCACGCGGCCGCCGTCATCGATGAAGTGGCCCATGCGGGCGACTTCGGCGTTGAGTTCGGCAAGCCGACCATCACCCTGGACAAGCTGCGCGGCTACAAGGAAAAGGTGGTCAACCAGCTGACCAAGGGCCTGGCCGGCATGGCCAAGCAGCGCAAGGTGCGCACCGTGCAGGGCGTGGCCACCTTCGTGTCGGCCAACGAACTGGAGATCGTCGGCGACGACGGCAAGACCCAGCTGCTGCGCTTTGAACAGTGCATCATCGCCGCCGGTTCGCAGGCGGTGAAGCTGCCGAACTTCCCGTGGGACGACCCGCGCGTGATGGACTCCACCGACGCGCTGGAACTGGCCGAAGTGCCGGGTTCGCTGCTGGTCGTCGGCGGCGGCATCATCGGCCTGGAAATGGCCACCGTGTACGGTGCGCTCGGCAGCAAGGTGACCGTGGTCGAGTTCATGGACCAGCTGATGCCGGGTGCCGACAAGGACCTGGTCAAGCCGCTCGCCGACCGCCTGAAGAAGCAGGGCATCGAAGTGCACCTGAAGACCAAGGCCGCTGGCGTGAGCGCGGACAAGAAGGGCATCACGGTGACCTTCGAGGCCGCTGCCGAAGGCGAAACCCCGGCGCTGGCGCAGGGCACCTTCGACCGCGTGCTGGTGGCCGTGGGCCGCTCGCCGAACGGCCGCAAGATTGCCGCTGAGGCAGCCGGCGTGCAGGTCACGGATCGTGGCTTCATTCCGGTGGACCGGCAGATGCGCACCAACGTGCCGCATATCTTCGCCATCGGCGACATCGTCGGTAATCCGATGCTGGCCCACAAGGCCACGCACGAGGGCAAGCTGGCCGCAGAAGTGGCCGCCGGCGAGAAGAAGGAGTGGGTGGCCCGCGTGATTCCGTCCGTGGCCTACACCAACCCGGAAATCGCCTGGGTGGGCGTGACTGAAACCGAGGCCAAGGCCAAGGGCCTGAAGGTCGGCGTGGCGAAGTTCCCGTGGGCGGCCAGCGGTCGCGCCATCGGCATTGGTCGCACTGAAGGCTTCACCAAGCTGATCTTCGACGAAGACACCCACCGCATCATTGGTGGTGCCATCGTCGGCGTGCATGCCGGTGACCTGCTGGCGGAAATCGGCCTGGCCATCGAACTGGGGGCGGAGGCCGAGGACATTGGCCACACCATCCATGCACATCCGACCCTGAGCGAGTCGGTGGCGATGTCGGCGGAAATCTACGACGGCACCATCACCGACCTGTACATCCCGAAGAAGAAGTAAAAAAAGCCCGGCAAAAGCCGGGCTTTTTCGTAGAGCCGGGCTTGCCCGGCTGCTCTTCGCGCGCTATCAGAACATCACGCTGATGCCCGCCACCGGACCCTTGAACTCCTGCTTCAGGCCGATGACGCCGTCGCTGCCCTTCTGATCCACGTCAAGGCGGAACCAGTCATAGCCGGCAAACAGGCCGAAGTTCTCGGTCATGCGGTAATCGACGATCACGTTGGCGCGGGTCAGGTCACCTTCGTAATCGTCGAAGCTGCCCCAGTCGGTGTTCAGGTACTGGCCCTGCGCGGTGATCATCCACTTCTCCGACGGGGTGATGGTGAAGCGTGCGCCCGCCACCGGTGCCACGCCGTCAGTGCTCTCATCGAGGAACTGGCCTTCATACAGCGTGCCCACCGAGGCATAGCCCTTGGTGCTGACCTTGGCGTACTCGGCACCGAGCTGCAGACCCAGGTCGAAGGTATCGGTGTCCACCACGGAGTAGTCGTACACCAGGCTCGCCACCTGATACTTCAGCTCGCCCTTGATGAAGCTGCCGGCCGGCACGCTCTCGTCACCGAAGCTGATGCCCTCGTCCAGCGTCTCGCGGCGATCCTTGTCGTACTTGAAGTAGTTGAAGATCAGGCGCTGACGGTCGCTGATACGGAACAGGCCGTCCACGCGCGGTTCCCATTCCTTGCCGCCCAGCTTGAAGTCTTCCGAGAAGCTCAGGTCCTGTCCGGCGATGGTGGTGCTGCCGCGGATCGTGTTGTCCGAGTCGATGTTCATCGCACCCAGGCGCAGCGCGAAACGGTCATCGCCTTCAGCGGCGTGCGCGTCGCCGGCGTGTGCCAGCGTGGCCAGGGCGAGGGGAAGGGCAAGCAGGGAGAGCGACAGGCGCATGAGGAATGATCCTTGCAGAGATTCGAAGAAGTGGAATCACTGTGCGCTGCGCCAGCGTCCACCATTCGTGAACGTATGGTGGACGGCGTGTGTACCGTTCAGTCGCGGCGGCGGCAATGTGACCGGGACCGCGTTTCGGGAGCGGCAGAAGGGAGGTGGCCCCGGAGAGAGCTTCGGGGCCACCTCGCAGCGGCCTGCAACAGGGCGTCGACGAGGATGAAGCGACAGGCCGATTGAACAGACCAGCGGCTGCGACCAAAGTTCAATATGCTGCAATGCGGAATCAGAAGCGTCACGGTGTGGCGCGATTGGACCGCCTGACGGGGCAAAAACTGTGGCGATGCAGCAACTTGCGGTCTTCAGGGATGAACAGGGGGCGGTTGTCTCGCAAATTGTCCCGTTGCTATAATTTGGCGGCTCGACGAGGCGCTTGTTACCGCCTTGGCCATTCTTCCCACAAACATGCAGGACTTCGTGTGCTGAACTCCGTTGCTGCGGGTCGGCGACTGATGCTGCGCGCTGCGGTCTACCCGCTGGCCGCAGTGGCTGTCCTGGCGCTGATCTTCCTGCTGCTGGCAGGCCCGAAAGCCGCCCTTGGGGTGTTGGCACCGGGTGTTGCGATCGCCATTGGTGGCTCGATCGCGGCGCGGATGGCGTTCGGGGGCGGGGTGCAGGCAGCCGGTTCGGCGCTGCTCCGGCTGATCCTGGGCATGGTGGTGAAGCTGGTGCTCGTTTTTGGTGTCCTGGCGGTGTGTTTCATGGTCTTCAAGCTGCCTGCCCTGGCGCTGCTGGCCGGAGTCGCTGTCGGACTGATGTTCCAGGCCCTGGCAATGGCCAGGCTCTGATTCCCTTTTATTTATTTAACTCAAGGTTCCGGACACATGGCAGGCGAGGCGCTTACACCCACCTCCTACATCCAACATCACCTGCACAACCTGACCTTCCACATGCAGGAAGGCGGTTTCTGGGCGATCCACGTCGACACCATCGTGACCTCGGTCGCGCTGGGTCTGCTGATGGTGTTCGGCTTCTGGCTGGCCACGCGCAAGGCCACCGCCGGGGTGCCGGGCAAGTGGCAGGCGTTCGTGGAAATCTGCCTGGAGTTCGTTGACCGCCAGGCCAAGGACACCTACCACGGCACCAGCAAGCTGGTGACCCCGATCGCCATCACCATCTTCTTCTGGATCCTCTTGATGAACCTCGTCAAGATGATTCCGGCTGACTTCATCGCGCTGCCGCTGGAAGCCCTGGGCATCCCGTACTGGAAGCCGGTGCCGACCGCCGACGTCAATGCCACCCTGGGCATGTCGATCAGCGTGTTCTTCCTGATGCTGTTCTTCTCGCTGCGCGCCAAGGGCTTTGGTGGTTTCACCAAGGAATTCCTGACCGCGCCGTTCGGCAAGTGGATGATGCCGTTCAACCTGATCCTCAACATCGTCGAGTGGCTGAGCAAGCCGATTTCGCTGGCGATGCGACTGTTCGGCAACATGTTCGGCGGCGAAATCGTCTTCCTGCTGATCTGGGTGCTGGGCAGCGCAGGTATCGTCGGTGCCATTGCCGGCGGTGCATTCGGCCTGGGCTGGATGCTGTTCCACCTGCTGGTGATTCCGCTGCAGGCGTTCATCTTCATGATGCTGTCCATCGTGTACCTGAGCCTGTCGGAAGACGCTCACTGAGTTTTCGCTTCACCCTTCATCCGTTTCATTACCCTTAGCTACTAATTAGTTCCAGGAGATAACCATGTACTTTGCCGCCGTCCTGACCAACTTCGCGCAGATTCAGAGCTCCACCGCCCTCGCCGTCGGCATCATGATCGGCCTGGCCGCGCTGGGTGCCGGTCTGGGCCTGGCCATCATGGCCGGTAAGTTCCTGGAGTCGGCCGCCCGCCAGCCGGAACTGATCCCGGTCCTGCAGGTCCGCATGTTCATCACCGCCGGCCTGATCGACGCCGCGTTCATCATCTCGGTCGCCGTCGGCCTGCTGCTGGCCTTCGCCAACCCGCTGAGCTCGGCTTTCGCCTCCGCTGTCACCAAGGCTCTGGCCGGCTGATTCAGCGGTTTGAAACGAACGGGTGCCACACGGCACCCGCTCGCGGATGAAGGACCGGATGCGCCGCCACGGCGGCGCGTCCACCCCGTCACCCCAGATTGAGCGAACCCCATGGAAATCGGTTTTACCCTCGTTGCCCAGGCACTGGCGTTCGCCGGTCTGATCTGGATCATCGCGACCAAGATCTGGCCGCCGCTGATGAATGCCATCGAAGAGCGCCAGCAGAAGATCGCTGAAGGCCTCGCCGCTGCAGACCGCAGCCAGAAGGATCTGGCCCAGGCGCAGGAAAAGGTCAACGAAGCGCTGAAGGACGCCCGCACCAAGGCCAACGAGATCATCGACCAGGCCCACGCGCGCGCCAACCAGATCGTTGAAGCCGCCAAGAACGAAGCCATCGTTGAAGCCACCCGCCAGAAAGAACTGGCCCAGGCTGAGATCGATGCTGCTGCCAACCGTGCCCGCGAAGATCTGCGCAAGCAGGTGTCCGCCCTGGCCGTGACCGGCGCTGAAAAGCTGCTCAAGCGCGAAATCGACGCCAACGCCCACAAGGCGCTGCTCGACGAGCTGGCCTCGGAGATCTAAACGATGAGCCAGGCCCTCACGCTTGCACGCCCGTATGCCCGCGCCGCGTTCGCGACCGCGCGCGACGAAGGCACGTTCGCGCCGTGGTCGGACGCGCTTGCGTTCTCCGCCCACGTGGCCGCCGATCCGCGCGTGTCGGCCCTGCTGTCGAACCCGGAGCTGGGCCGTGACGAAGCTGTCGCGCTGCTGGCACCGGCCTCGGCCAGCGAGACCTTCGGTCGCTTCCTGAGCCTGCTGGCTGAGGCGCACCGTCTGCCGCTGCTGCCGGAAATCGCTGGCATGTACGACCAGCTCCGCGCCGAAGCCGAACACGTGGTCAAAGCCACCGTGACCTCGGCCGCCGAGCTGTCCTCCGCTGAACTGGACGCCATCAAGGCCGCGCTGCGCAAGCGCTTCGGCCGTGAGGTGGACGTCACCACGGCGGTCGACGCTTCGCTGATCGGCGGTGCCGTGATCGACGCCGGCGACGTGGTGATCGATGGCTCGCTCAAGGGCAAGCTGTCGCGCCTGCAGACCGCGCTCGCTAACTGAATTCATTTAACGTCCGGCCTGACCGCCGGCACTAGGACTTGACGATGGCAACCACGCTCAACCCCTCCGAAATCAGCGAACTGATCAAGAACCGCATCGAGAAGGTCAAGCTGGCCGCGGAATCGCGCAACGAAGGCACCGTGACCAGCGTGTCCGACGGCATCGTGCGCATCTTCGGTCTGGCCGACGTGATGCAGGGCGAAATGATCGAACTGCCGAACAACACCTTCGCCCTGGCCCTGAACCTGGAGCGCGACTCGGTCGGCGCCGTGGTCCTGGGCAGCTACGAGCACCTGCGCGAAGGCGACGTGGCCAAGACCACCGGCCGCATCCTGGAAGTGCCGGTCGGTCCGGAAATGCTGGGTCGCGTCGTGAACGCACTCGGCGAGCCGATCGACGGCAAGGGCCCGATCGCGGCCCAGCTGACCGCACCGGTGGAGCGTGTGGCTCCGGGCGTGATCTGGCGCAAGTCGGTCGACGAGCCGGTGCAGACCGGTTACAAGTCCGTCGACGCCATGATCCCGATCGGCCGCGGCCAGCGCGAGCTGGTCATCGGTGACCGCCAGACCGGCAAGACCGCCCTGGCCATCGACGCGGTGATCAACCAGAAGAACACCGGCATCAAGTGCGTGTACGTCGCGATCGGCCAGAAGGCTTCGACCGTGGCCAACATCGTGCGCAAGCTGGAAGAAAACGGCGCGCTGGCCCACACCGTGGTCGTGGCCGCAACCGCGTCCGAATCGGCTGCCATGCAGTACATCAGCGCCTACTCGGGCTGCACCATGGGTGAGTACTTCATGGACCGCGGCCAGGACGCCCTGATCGTGTACGACGACCTGTCCAAGCAGGCCGTGGCGTACCGCCAGATCTCGCTGCTGCTGAAGCGCCCGCCGGGCCGTGAAGCCTACCCGGGTGACGTGTTCTACCTGCACTCCCGCCTGCTGGAACGTGCGGCCCGCGTCTCGGAAGAGTACGTGGAGCAGTTCACCAAGGGTGAAGTGAAGGGCAAGACCGGTTCGCTGACCGCGCTGCCGATCATCGAAACCCAGGCCGGCGACGTCTCGGCGTTCGTCCCGACCAACGTGATCTCGATCACCGACGGTCAGATCTTCCTGGAAACCGACCTGTTCAACTCGGGCATCCGTCCGGCTGTGAACGCCGGTATCTCGGTGTCGCGCGTCGGTGGTGCGGCCCAGACCAAGATCATCAAGAAGCTGTCCGGCGGCATCCGTATCTCGCTGGCCCAGTACCGTGAGCTGGCTGCCTTCGCGCAGTTCGCCTCGGACCTGGACGAAGCCACCCGCAAGCAGCTGGAGCGCGGCCAGCGCGTGACCGAGCTGATGAAGCAGAAGCAGTACGCCCCGATGTCGATCGCCAACCAGGCGCTGTCGATCTACGCCGTCAACGAGGGTTACCTCGACGACGTGCCGGTCGCCAAGCTGCTGGCCTTCGAAGAAGGCCTGCACGCGCACTTCGCCAATACCCAGGGCGAGCTGATCAGCAAGGTCAACGCCACCGGCGGTTGGGACAACGACATCGAAGGTGCCTTCAAGAAGGGCATCGCCGAGTTCAAGACCACCGGCAGCTGGTAAGCGCGTAGAGCGGGGCTTGCCCCGCTTTGACGAACAACCGCGGGGCCCGCCCCGCGATACGGGAATAAGAGATGGCAAGCGGTCGCGAAATCAAAACCAAGATCAAGAGCGTGCAGAACACCCGCAAGGTGACCCGCGCGCTGGAGATGGTGTCGGCCTCCAAGATCCGCAAGGCGCAGGATCGCATGAAGACCTCGCGTCCGTATGCGCAGGCGATGAAGCAGGTCATCGGTCACCTGGCCCAGGCCAGCACCGACTACCAGCACCCCTTCCTGGTCCAGCGTGACGAGGTCAAGCGGGTCGGCTACATCGTGATCTCCTCCGACCGTGGTCTGGCCGGTGGCCTGAACAACAACCTGTTCCGCAAGATGCTGGGCGAAGTCCGCCAGTACCAGGAAAAGGGTGCCGAGATCGACGTGGTGACCATCGGCCAGAAGGCATCGACCTTCTTCCGCCGGATCAAGGTCAACATGGTCGGCAGCGTGACCCACATGGGCGACGTGCCGCACCTGGAACAGCTGATCGGCGTGATCAAGGTGATGCTCGACGCCTTCACCGAAGGCAAGGTCGACCGCGTCTACCTGGTCTACAACCGCTTCATCAACACGATGGTGCAGAAGGCCAGCTTCGACCAGCTGCTGCCGCTGCCGCCCGCTGAAAAGCAGGTGGCACACCATGACTGGGACTACCTGTACGAACCCGACGCGGCCACCGTGCTTGAGCACGTGATGACCCGCTACGTGGAATCGCTGGTGTACCAGGCCGTGCTGGAGAACGTCGCCTCTGAACATGCTGCACGCATGGTGGCGATGAAGGCGGCCAGCGACAACGCCAACAAGCTGATCGGAACCCTGCAGCTGGTCTACAACAAGGCCCGCCAGGCAGCGATCACCCAGGAAATTTCCGAAATCGTCGGCGGCGCGGCAGCAGTCTGACGCGCACAGTCAAAGCATTTAAATTAGAGGATGCAGCAATGAGTCAGGGCAAGATCGTTCAGATCATCGGCGCGGTCGTCGACGTCGAATTCCCGCGTGAGTCGGTGCCGAAGGTGTACGACGCACTGAAGGTCGACAACACCGAAATCACCCTCGAAGTCCAGCAGCAGCTGGGCGACGGCGTGGTGCGTACCATCGCCCTCGGTTCCACCGACGGCCTGAAGCGCAACCTGGTCGCCACCAACACCAACCGCGCCATCTCGGTGCCGGTCGGTCCGGGCACCCTGGGTCGCATCATGGACGTGCTCGGCCGTCCGATCGACGAAGCCGGCCCGGTGGCCGCCAGCGACAGCTGGGAAATCCACCGTGAAGCCCCGTCGTACGAAGACCAGTCCCCGGCCACCGAGCTGCTGGAAACCGGCATCAAGGTGATCGACCTGATGTGCCCGTTCGCCAAGGGCGGCAAGGTCGGCCTGTTCGGCGGTGCCGGCGTCGGCAAGACCGTCAACATGATGGAACTGATCAACAACATCGCCAAGGCGCACAGCGGCCTGTCCGTGTTCGCCGGCGTGGGTGAGCGTACCCGTGAGGGCAACGACTTCTACCACGAAATGAAGGACTCCAACGTCCTCGACAAGGTGGCAATGGTCTACGGCCAGATGAACGAGCCGCCGGGCAACCGTCTGCGCGTGGCGCTGACCGGCCTGACCATGGCGGAATACTTCCGCGATGAGAAGGACGAAAACGGCAAGGGCAAGGACGTGCTGCTGTTCGTCGACAACATCTACCGCTACACCCTGGCCGGTACCGAAGTGTCGGCACTGCTGGGCCGTATGCCGTCGGCGGTGGGTTACCAGCCGACCCTGGCCGAGGAAATGGGCGTTCTGCAGGAACGCATCACCTCGACCAAGAATGGTTCGATCACCTCGATCCAGGCCGTGTACGTTCCCGCGGACGACCTGACCGACCCGTCGCCGGCGACCACCTTCGCCCACCTGGACTCGACCGTGACCCTGTCGCGTTCGATCGCTTCGCTGGGTATCTACCCGGCGGTCGATCCGCTGGACTCCACCAGCCGCCAGATGGACCCGCTGGTCATCGGCACCGAACACTACGACACCGCCCAGCGCGTCCAGCAGACCCTGCAGAAGTACAAGGAACTGAAGGACATCATCGCCATCCTGGGCATGGACGAACTGTCCGAAGAAGACAAGCAGGCCGTGTCGCGCGCCCGCAAGATCGAGCGCTTCTTCAGCCAGCCGTTCCACGTGGCCGAAGTGTTCACCGGTTCGCCGGGCAAGTACGTGTCGCTGAAGGACACCATCCGTGGCTTCAAGGCCATCGTCGATGGTGAGTACGACCACCTGCCGGAGCAGGCGTTCTACATGGTCGGCGGCATCGAAGAAGCGGTCGAGAAGGCCAAGAAGATGGCTGAGAAGGCCTGATCATGAGCACCATTCGTTGCGACATCGTCAGCGCTGAACAGGAAATCTTCCGTGGCGAAGCGACCCTGGTCGTGGCGACCGGTGAGCTGGGCGAGCTGGGCATTGCGCCCAAGCACGCCCCGCTGATCACCCGACTCAAGCCCGGCAAGGTCGTGGTCACCACGCCGAACGGCGAGCAGCTGGACTTCGCCATTTCCGGCGGCATCCTGGAAGTGCAGCCGCAGGTCGTGACCGTGCTGGCTGACACCGCCATCCGTGCCGAGGACATCGACGAAGCCAAGGTCCGCAAGGCCAAGGAAGACGCCGAACGCATGCTGGCCAACCGTGGCGAAGCCATGGACGTGGCCGAAGCGCAGCAGAAGCTGGCCGAGGCCGTGGTGCAGCTGCAGGCGCTGGAACGTCTGCGCAAGACGCTCAAGCACTGACCTTCGAACCAGGCAGTACACTGAACACGCCGGCATGATGCCGGCGTTTTCATATCAAGCTATACGGGGAAGCACGGAATGCAGGCAGTAGACAGCGTCAGCGTGTCTGGCGCGCGCGCACGCGTATTGGCCAGGCCGGAAGTGGCCTTCGTGCTGATCTGGTTCGTGCTGGGCCTGCCGTGGCTGGTGGGGGCCAAGGCGATCCCCTTCGACGCCACCCAGCAGTTCTTCCCCGCGGTGAGTTTTGTTGCCCAGCAGCTGCAGCGGCTGCAGCTGCCGTGGTGGAATCCCTATCTGTTCAGCGGCTACCCGCAGGTGGCCGACCCACAGATGATGACCTTCCAGCCGAGCATGGTGCTGCCCATGCTGCTGGCTCCCCAGTCGCTGTACTGGTTTGGCGTGGTCGTGATGCTGCATGTGCTGATATGCGGCCTGGGCGGGCTGCGGCTGGCACGTCATTACGGGCTGCAGGCACTGCCCCAGCTGGTGTTCGCGCTGGTGCTGACGTTCGGCGCCGTCGCCGCCTCACGCCTGCAGCACACGCCGATGCTGGTAAGCTACGCGTGGCTGCCGTGGCTGTGGTGGGCCCTTTCGCGCCTGCGCCACCAGCAGCGCTGGTATGACGCAGCCTGGGCCGGCGTACTCGGCGGCCTGTGCAGCCTGCAGCTGACCCAGGTCACCTACTTCATCATCCTGGGCTGCGCCCTGTATGCGTTCGCAGCGGTTGTGCTTGCGCCGGGTGGCCGGCGTCTTCGCCTGGTCCTGCAGCTCGGTTCCGTGGGGGCGCTGGCCGCACTGATCAGTGCACCGCAGTGGTTGTCTACGCTGGCATGGTTGCCTTTCACCAACCGCGCGGTGATCAGCCTGGAGGAAAGCGTGCAGGGCGCGACACGCTGGCAGACCCTGGCCACGCTGTTGTCCGGCAACGTGTTCGAGCAGGGGCGCGGCACGTATTGGGGGCCGGGCGACATTACCCAGGACTACCTGTATCTCGGCGCGGTTCCGCTGGCACTGTGGCTCGGTTGGGGCGCGGCCGTGATCAAGGCGCATCCGCGCCGCGCGCGTGTGGCGCTGGCTGTCATCGTGGTCGCAGTGGCGTTCGCATTGGGCGACCGCACCCCGCTGTTCCCGTGGCTGTTTGGCTGGCTGCCCGGGCTGGATCTGTTCCGGCGTCCGGCCGATGCCCTGTTCGTGGTCGTGCCGGTGGCAGCCTGGCTGGCGGCACAGGCCCTGCAGCAGGCTCTGCGCACCCCGCGGCTGCAGCCGCACCTGCCGTCGCTGGCGGCGGTGCTCACCCTCGCGGGCTACACGCTGTGGTTGGTGCTTGAAGGGCATCCGCGTTCGCTGATGTGGCTGGCCCTCAGTGCCGGGATCGGATTGTGGGCGCTGCGCAGCGTTCGCCGCGTGGCGGCGGGCCATCCACGCGCTGGCAGGTTGCTGCTGGCACTGCTGGTGGTCGACATGCTCGCGTTCAACGTTGGCACCGACTTCAACACCAGCAGCATGGCGAGGTCGGTGCCGACCGCCCAGCGCAGCGGTGGCACCCAGAGCGCCTACCGTGCGCTCGCGCCGGAACGCGTCGCAGGAATTCCCGAGCGTGCCGCGGTGTTCGGGCTGCCCGCGCTGACCAACGGTGCCGCTGCCTGGGGGCTGCCGCTGGTCAATGGCTATAACCCGCTGATGACGCTGGACTACCAGCACATGGTGGGCACGCCGCCGTGGCCGATGGCGTACGTGCAGGACGAGCCGGCCACGGCGTGGGCCCCTGACTTCAACGCGCGCCTGTTCGATCTGCTGGGAATGCGCTGGATAGTGGCCGGCTCTGCGTTTCCGGGCGCGGTACCCTTCGACGACCAGATCCAGTGGGCGCGGCGTGAGAGCGTGCTCCCGCGTGTGCTCAACCCGCATACGGTGCACCGCCATGAGGGCCGCTATCCAGACCCGTCCGGGTTTGCTGAAACCGACTTCACCACGACGCTGTGGTTGCCCGCGGATGCTCCGGTCACGTGCCCGGAACGCGGGGCCGGGCACGTGCAGGTGGCCGTAGTGGACTATCAGGCCAGCCAGCTGCAGCTGCGCTACCGCGCCGATGCGCCCGGCTGGGTAGTTGTCAACGAGCTGGACGCGGTCGGCTGGCAGGCCACTGCCAACGGCGCGTCGCTGCCCGTTTTCCGGGGTAATGGCCTGTTCCGCGCCATCTGTGTGCCGGCGGGCGAAGGCGAGCTGACGCTCAGCTACAGTCCGCTGGGGCTGTGGAAGGCGGCCTGGCAGGCGCGCGGCGCAGTGCGCTGACGCTCAGCGGAACACCAGACGGCGCATCAGCAGGAAGGAGACGGCCGCCAGGCCGCCTTCCACCAGCGGCTTGGCCAGCCATGCATGGCCCAGTCCCAGCCGTGCAGCGACAAAGCTGACCAGCAGGGTGCTCACCACCGTCAACACCGCCCACAGTGCGAGGAAGCGGCCGAACCGCGCCCAACCCAGACGGTGCTGGCCCTGCTCGGCGAACGTGTGGCGGCCATTGAGCCAGAACCCGAGCAGCATTCCGCCGATGCGTCCCAGCAGGTTGGACGCGGCCACCGGCACGCCCACTGCACTGGCCGCGACGAACAGCGCCCAGTCCAGCGCGAGCTGGACCAGCCCCACGATCAGATAACTGCCCCCTTGGCGGATCAGACTCACACGACACCCTGCACAGCAAAGGCAGCATGTTAACCGCATGCGCACTAGAATCTTGCAGACCCATCAACTGTCCTGCCGTCCATGACCCAAGCCCTGCACGTCATCATCCTCGCCGCCGGCGCTGGCAAGCGCATGAAGTCGGACCTGCCCAAGGTGCTGCAGCCGATTGCCGGCCGCCCGATGCTTGCGCACGTCATCGAGGCCGCCCGCGCCCTGCAACCCGCCGGCATCCATGTGGTCTACGGCCACGGCGGCGAAGCGGTGCGCGCCGCGTTTGCCGACCAGGCCGACCTGCAGTGGGCCGAGCAGCGCGAGCAGCTCGGCACCGGCCACGCCGTGCAGCAGGCCATGCCGCAGGTGCCGGACGATGCCAAGGTGCTGGTGCTGTACGGCGACGTGCCGCTGATCCGCGCCGACACCCTCCGCCATCTGCTGTCACAGCCCGGTCGCCTGGCCGTGCTGGTGGCCGAGGTCGCCAATCCCACCGGTTATGGTCGCATCGTCCGCAACGCCGAAGGTCGGGTAGCCGCCATCGTCGAGCAGAAGGACGCCACCGACGAACAGCGTGCCATCCGCACCATCAACACCGGCATCATCAGCGCCGACGGCACGGCGCTGCGCATGTGGCTGTCGCAGCTTTCCAACAGCAACGCGCAGGGCGAGTACTACCTGACCGACGTGTTCGCGTCGGCTGCAGCGGAGTACACGCCGGCGGACATGGCCTTCGTCGACGATGCGCAGGAAGCCGAAGGTGCCAACGATCCCTGGCAGCTGTCGCAGCTGGAGCGGGCGTGGCAGCTGCGCGAAGTCCGCGCATTGTGCGCGCAGGGCGCACGCGTGCTCGACCCGGCGAGGCTGGACATCCGTGGCACGGTGCGCGTGGGTCGCGACGTGCAGATCGACGTCAATGTCATTCTCGAAGGCGACGTGGTACTCGGTGACGGCGTCAGCATCGGGCCGTTCACCCGCCTTAAGGACGTGAAGCTGGCCGCCGGCACGGTGGTGAAGCCGCACTGCGACCTGGACGGCGTGGTCAGCGAAGGCGCTGCCGACATCGGGCCGTTCTCGCGCCTGCGCCCAGGAACCGTATTGGGTGAGGGATCGCACGTGGGCAACTTCGTGGAGACCAAGAAGGTGCAGCTGGGTGCAGGCAGCAAGGCCAATCACCTGACCTACCTGGGCGATGCGGTCATCGGCAGCAAGGTCAACATCGGTGCCGGAACCATCACCTGCAACTATGACGGGGTCAACAAGTCGCAGACCACCATCGGCGACCATGCGTTCATCGGCTCGAACAGCTCGCTGGTGGCACCGGTCACGGTGGGCGAAGGTGCAACCATCGCCGCCGGTTCGGTGATCACCCGCAACGCACCGGAAGGTCAGTTGACGGTCGCACGTGCCCGCCAGCAGGTCATCGAAGGCTGGCACCGTCCGGTCAAGAAGTGAGGGCGTGACGACCAACGGTCGTCACCCACCGTTCGGTAGGTAACGACCGTTGGTCGTTACCCATTACCTCATTACCCAGGCAACAGAATCGACACACACAGGCCGCCTTCGCGGCGGTTCTGCAGCGCCACCCGGCCGCCATGCGCTTCCACGATCTCGCGCGTGAGCGCCAGGCCCAGGCCGGTGCCGTTGCGTTTGGTCGAATAGAACGGCATCAGCGCGTTCTGCAGCACCGCCTCGTTCATGCCCCTGCCCCGGTCCAGTACTTCGATGCGCAGCCACTGCGGGAGCCGCGTGACCCGCAGTTCAACATCGTCGTTGGGCGGATCGGCTTCGCCGCAGGCTTCGTGCGCGTTCTTGAGCAGGTTCAACAGGGCCTGCCCCATCTGTGCGATGTCGATCCGTCCCTGCAGGTCTTCCGGCACCTCGGCCATCCGGAAGGGGATCTGCAGCTGCAGGCCGCCCAGGAACTGCGCCCACTGCACGTTCTGCAACTGCGGCTGTGGCAGCTTGGCAAAACGCGCGTAGCCGCGGATGAATCCTTCCAGATGCCGCGCGCGCTCTTCAATGGTGGAAAACACGTTCTCCAGGCGTTCGGTCTTGCCGCGTCGTACCAGCTCGCCGCCGGAATGCGCCAGGGAGGCGATGGGAGCCAGCGAGTTGTTCAACTCGTGGCTGATCACCCGGATCACCTTCTTCCAGGTCTGGACCTCCTGGCGGCGCAGTTCGGCGGTAAGCAGGCGGACCAGCAGCAGGTCGTGCGGACGTCCGTTCAGATGGAAGCTGCGCCGCGACAGGTGATACACCTGCTCATCGTCTTCATCCGGCTCCGGTCCGTCTTCCTCGCTCACCCGCACCGCAAACAGACTGTCGCCGCCGCGCATGATCGCGTCGCGCAGCTCCACCGGCATGGTCTCCAGCACGTCGTCCATGCGCTGGCCTTCCAGCTTCCAGCCGTTGTGCAGCAGCTTGCGTGCGGCCAGGTTGGAAAACACCACGCGCTGGATGCCGTCGCCGCCGTTGGCGAGCAGCAGCATCGACACCGGCGTGTTCTGCACCATGGTGTCCAGCAGCAGCTCGCGTTGCACCAGTCCCTGGCGCTGCTCGCGCAGCACATCGCCCAGCTCGCGATGCGCCTTCACCAGGTCGCCCAGCTCGTCATCGCCCGGCCAGTACACGCTGAAGTTGTACTCGCCGTCGCGGTAGCTGCTGGTGGTGCCGGACAGCGCCCGCAGCAGTGAGCGTACCGGCGCGGTCGCCCGCCGCAGCGTCCACCACATCAGCGCCAGCAGCAGCGCCGTGGAGATCAACGCCACCGCCCAGCCGTGATCCATCCAGTAGGCCAGCAGCCACGGCCCGGCGGCGGCCAATGCCAGCACTGGCAGCAGCCGCAGGAACAGCCGGAAAGTAAACGAGCGCCGGCTCATTCGCGTGGAATACCGTAGCGGTCCATGCGCCGGTACAGCGCCTGCCGGCTCAGCCCGAGTTCGGCGGCGGCCTGGGCAATGATGCCGTGGCTGTGGGCCAGCGCCGATTCGATGCGGCTGCGATCCGGATCCACAGCCGGCGCGACGGCGCGCGGCGCGGTCGCGGCGCGTGGCAGATTCAGGTCGGCGACCTCGATG
>NZ_RHPP01000102.1 GCF_003935715.1 Stenotrophomonas sp. 278
CATCCTGCGTCCGGTCCGTCGACTGCTGTTGCGCCTTCGGGCGGTGCCGCAGGCCTCGCTGCTGGGCCGGGTCGGGGTGGTCGCCTCACCGCAGGTCACCGCCAGCACCGGCTACGCCACCGTTGACGACGGCGGGGCCGGGCTGATCCTGCAGGTCCGCCTGCGCGACGGCGACGCCCTGCTGCGCGGTCAGCGCGTGGTCCTGCTGGATTACGTGGCCGAACACAACCATTACCTGGTGGCTGCCGAAGACAGCCATCCTGCGCTTTCGTTTCAAGACAGCCTGATTGCGGGCGACAAGGAGATACATCGATGAGTGTTGCTGCCATGGCCCCGTTCCTGATCGGTGTGGGCGTTCTGATCGTCCTGCTGCTCGGTCTTGCCGGGCTGTTCAAAGCCTTCTACCGCAAGGTCGACCAGGGCGTGGCGCTGATCGTCAACGACATGAGCTCCCAGCCCAAGGTGCACTTCACCGGTGCGCTGATCATCCCGGTGCTGTACCGCGCCGAGCTGATGCGCATCAGCCTGATCACCCTGCAGATCGACCGCCGCGGCAAGGAAGGCCTGATCTGTCGCGACAACATGCGCGCCGACATCGCCGTTGCGTTCTACCTGCGCGTCAACGAAACGCAGGCCGACGTGCTGCGCGTGGCCAAGGCCATCGGTGCCGACCGTGCCTCGGACAAGCATGCGGTGGATGAACTGTTCAACGCCAAGTTCTCCGAGGCGCTGAAGACGGTCGGCAAGAAGTTCGAGTTCACCGAACTGTTCGAAAAGCGCCAGGAATTCCGCGACGAGATCATCGCGGTGATCGGCAATGACCTCAATGGCTACGCGCTGGAAGACGTCGCCATCGACTACCTGGAGCAGACGCCGAAGGTGCTGCTGGACCAGTACAACATCCTCGACGCCCAGGGCATCCGCAAGATCACCGAGCTGACCGCGGCGCAGAACGTGGTCACCAACGAGCTGGAACAGAACGAAAAGCTCGCCATCACCAAGAAGAACGTCGAAGCACGCGAGGCGCTGCTGGCACTGGAGCGCCAGCAGGCCGAAGCCGAGGCCCGGCAGAAGCGCGAGATCGAAACCATCCAGGCCCGCGAACAGGCAGAAACCGCCAAGGTGCAGGAAGAACAGCGCCAGCTGGCCGAACACGCCCGCATCGAAGCGCAGGAGCTGATCGACATCCGCGAGCAGAACCGCCTGCGCGAAGTGGAAGTGGCCGAGCAGAACCGCCAGCGCGCCGTGGCCATCGAAGCCGAGCGCGTGGAGCGCGCACGCCAGCTGGAGCAGGTCACCACCGAACGCGAGGTGCAGCTGCAGGGGGTGGAACGCGACAAGGTGGTCGAGTCCGGCAAGATGGACGTGGCCAACATCACACGCGAGCGCATCGCCATCGACAAGACCGTGGCCCAGGAAGAAGAGCGCATCAAGGAAGTGCGTGAGGTCTCCGAGGCCGACCGCCAGAAGCAGGTGCTGATCCTGGAAGCGGAAGCCAAGGCGCAGGAACTGCTGGTGCGGCAGGTCAAGGAAGCGCAGGCTGCGGAAACCTCGGCCAAGCATCGCGCGGTGGAAATCACCACGCTGGCCCAGGCGGAGCACGAAGCCGCCGGCAAGCAGGCCGAAGCCAAGCGCCTGCTCGCCGATGGTACCCGCGCCGAGCAGGCCGCGCCGGGCCTGGCCGAAGCGCAGGTGCGCGAAGCATCGGCGCTGGCCATCGAGAAGGTCGGCATCGCCGAAGCCCGCGTGATCGAAGCCAAGGCCGAAGCCACCCTCAAGCAGGGCACCAACGATGCCCGCGTGCTGGCTGAAACCCTGCAGGCCCAGGCCCAGGGCGAAGAGCAGATGGGGCGCGCACGTGCGACCGCGACCGAGTCGGTCGGCGGTGCCGAAGCGGGCGTGGTGCAGAAGAAACTGCTGGCCGAGGCCGAAGGCCTGGTGCGCAAGTTCGAGGCGATCGCCTCGCTCAGCGACAGCGCTCGCGGCCACGAAGAGTTCCGCATGATGCTCGACAACAGCCTCAAGCAGGCCCTGGCGTCGATCGAGGCCGGCAAGGAAGTCTCGCGCGAGAACGCCGGCGTCATTGCCAGCGCGCTGCGCAATGCCGACATCGACCTGGTCGGCGGCGACGGTGGCATGTTCGAGAACCTCATCAAGGCCGTCTCGCTGGGCAAGTCGATTGAAGGGCTGGCCGGCAAAAGCCCGATCGTGCAGGACCTGATGCAGCGCTACCTCGGCGTCACCACGCGCGAAGAAACCCCGCGTCAGATCGCCGACGAGCACACCGCCGTGACCGACACCGTGTCGGCCACCGTGGTCGACGCCCGCTGAGCGGGGCAGAGCCCCGCTCTACATTTGCACCGGCCGGTACCTCCGGCCGGTTTTCCGTGAGCCGGAAGGAAGCCGATGTCTGATACCGCCCCCCGTCCCGACGCCGCGTCGGCGGAAGCCACCTCTACTGTCGATCAGGCGGTCGCCCAGGGCGGTGCCTACGAAGTCCTGCGCCGCCGCCTGGGCGAGCAGGGCACGCGTCTGCGCGGGCTGGCCGACGCGCTCAACCGCCAGCGCCTGGTCGAGTTCGGCGACAGCCGGCTGGAAGTCATCGGCCGCTTCCGGATCCGCAGCGAGAACAACTGCGTCGGTCGCGACATCGTGCAGGTTGGACCTGATCTGCTGTTGTTCGGCTACAATGTCTACCTGGGGCTGAAGACCCAGACCCGGGTCGAGGACGTGTTCGGGCTGTACCGGCTGGTGCAGTCCGGCGAAGGCTACGACGTGGTGCCGGTCGATGCCAAGGGCAGCTTCCTGGCCCAGGCCGGCTTCGTGCACGATTTCACCGAGCTGTACGCCTATTACAAACATGCGCGCCTGCTGCAGCTGATCAAGGTCGGCGACAAGCTGCTGGCGGCCTTCCAGATCGGCGAGCGCAGCAGTGACGTGCGCGTGTTCCGCTGGGCGGTGTCCCGCGAAGGCGAGTTGACCTATCTGGATGCACGCGGCGAGCGCGACATCGCGCTGCCGCCGCCGTTCGATTTCGAATGGACCCGGGCGACGCGTGACATGGCGGTCAGCGGGCGCCACTCGCACCTGAACATCCTCGATACCCTGTTTGTCGAAACCACCGGTGGCGATCTCACCATCAAGGTCGAGAACAACACCGAGAGCGGGCAGGGCATCTACAGCGAGCCGGTCGACGACAGCACCCAGTCCCTGGACGACGCCCAGTTCGACTTCGTGCGGGTTGGCTCACTGGTGCTGCTCAAGGTGCTGCCGTACCGTGAGACCGTATGGCGCGGGCTGATCTACAACACGCTCACCGGTACGATCGTGCGCAACGACGCCATCGTGCAGGCCTGCGTGCAGCTGCCGGAAGACCACGGCATCATTTTCCCGGGTGGTTACTACCTGCAGAGCGGCGAGCACAAGGCCTTCGATGCCTCGATGCAGGGCATGCAGTTCAAGCGTGCCATCCGTTCGCCCAACGGCGAGGACGTTCTGTACATCTTCTACGAACGCGAAGGTGGGCGTTCGGCGCTGTTCGTCTACAACACCATCCAGCGCGTGCTGCAGAATCCGGTGTTCGGACATGGCTATGCCTTCATGCACGATGGCCGCATGGTGCTGTTCCATGCCGAGGGGACGGAACCGACCCGCATCCACCCGATGCAGGTCTGGCAGACCCCGTTCAGCAGCGACGAGTTCGCGGCCAGCCGGCCGCCGGGCAACACGTTCATGGGGCGCATCGGCAATGCCGAGCTGGTGCGCGGTATCTCCAACCTGTTCGACCTGGCCCGCACCATCGAAGGACAGGACGTTTCGGTACAGCGCTACCAGCGCCTGGTGCAGGACACCCGGCGCATGTTCGACGCGCACCATTGGCTTGACGACGCCAGCTGCGACGGCGCGGCCGGTTTGCTGCGCGAGATCAGTGCGACCGGCGAGTCGGTGCTGGACGAGTACGAAAAGGTCCAGAGCATCCGCCAGCAGTCCGCGCAGGCCATGGCCCAGGCACAGTCCAGCCAGAAGGCTTTGCTGGGCCGGCTGCAGCCGGAGAACTGGACCGACGTGCAGGCGTTCGTGGAGGCGCTCAACGCGATCTCCACCCAGCGCGGCCACCTGCTGACCATTCGCGACTATCGCTACATCGACACCGACGTGATCGATGCAATGACCACGGCCTTGCAGGAGGCGCACGACCGCATCGGCGCAGCCACGGGTCAGTTCCTCGCCGACGAGCGCGCGCTGGCTCCATTGGGCGAGCGCCTGCAGCTGCTGGATGAAGCCGCGCAGCAGGCGGAAAGCGCGCGGGTACTGGATGAACAGCTGGCCGGAATGCGTGGCATGGCCGCTGACCTGGACATGCTGTCGGCCTTGATGGCCGGCCTGAAGGTCGACGATGCCACCGCCCGCACGCGCGTCGTGGAAGCCATTTCCGCCGTCTATGCCCGTCTGAACCAGAGCCGGGTGCGCGCCGAACAGCGTCGCCGCACCTTGGGCTCCGCCGAGGCGGTGGCGCAGTTCGCGGCCCAGTTCGCGCTGTTCTCGCAGTCCATCACCAGTGCGCTGGGCATGGCCACCGACCCGGAGCGCGCCGACGAACAGATGTCGCGCCTGCTGGTGCAGCTGGAGGAACTGGAAAGCCAGTTCGGCGAACACGAACAGTTCCTCGGCGACATCCTGGCCAAGCGCGAAGAGCTGATCGAAGCCTTCGAAACCCACAAGCAGGCGCTGCTGGATGAACGCCAGCGCAAGGCGCGCTCGGTCCTGGATGCGGCCACCCGCATTCTCGATGGCCTTGCCAAGCGCACCGAGCGCTTTGCCAGCGCCGACGAGCTCAATGCCTTCTTCGCCGGCGACCCGCTGGTGCTCAAGCTGCGTGAGCTGGCCGAGCGCCTGCGCGAACTGCGCGACAGCGTCAAGGCCGACGATGTCGAAGCGCGTCTGAAGGGCGTGCGTGACCAGGCCGTGCGCGCGTTGCGTGACCGCAGCGACCTGTTCGAAGCGGGCGGCAACGTGGTGCGACTGGGCCCACGCCATCGCTTCAGCGTGAACACCCAGGCACTGGACCTGACCCTGCTGCCGCGCGGTGATGAGCTGGCCATCCACCTGACCGGCACCGACTTCCTGGAAGCGTTGCACGACCCGGAACTGGCCGAACTGAAGGCCTACTGGCAGCTCGGACTGGATTCGGAGTCGGCACAGCTGTATCGCGCTGAATATCTGGCAGGCAGCCTGCTGCTGGCCGCGATGGAGGGGCGCGAAGGTCCTGATCTGGCGGCGCTGCAGCATGCGGCTGCCGAACCGGACGCGCTGGAGAAGATCGTTCGCGACTTCGCCGCACCCCGTTACCGCGAAGGCTATGAGCGCGGCATCCACGACCATGACGCCAGTCTGATCCTGCATGCGCTGCTGCCGCTGCAGCAGGCCGCCGGCACGCTGCAGCACGCACCGCGTGCCCGTGCACTTGCGCTGCTGTTCTGGGCCGCGCAGCAGCGTCGCGAAGACGTGGCGCAGTGGTCCACGCGGCAGGCAGGGGCCGATGCGATCGCCCGCCTGTTTGGCTCCAGCGAAGGGCAGCAGGCACTGCTGGCCGAGATCACTGCCGCATTGGATCGCTTCGTGCAGGAGCGCCAGCTGCCGTTCCAGCCGGCAGATTCACAGGCGGCATCCACCTATCTCGCCGCCGAACTCCGTGCCGGCGACCCGGTTTTCAGCACCAGCCGCTACGCGCAGGCATTGCTTGAGGCGCTGAACCAGCATCTGCAGTCGGCGGGCCAGCGCGAAGCCTTCGAACGCGCGCTGCAGCGCGAGCAGGACGGACTCGCTGCTCGCTGGACACTGGCTGGTCAGTGGCTGCGCGCCCTGTGCCAGCTGCCCGCGTTCACCGCGCATGCCGGCTATGCCGAAGAAGCGGCGGCGCTGCTGCTGGTGTCGCGTGCGTTGCGCACCCGTCCCAGCGAGGTGGCGTTGCAGGTCCAGGTGCAGGGACTGCTCGGCGAGCACGCGCGCATCGCGCAGGGCAACCTTACGCTGTCGCTGGATGACTTCCTGGCCCGCCTGCGTACCCACCTGCAGCAGTTCGTGCCGGCTTTCCACGCCTACCAGGGCGTGCGCCAGCGCATCATCGCGCGAGAACGCGATGCCCTGCGCCTCTCGGAATTCAAGGCACGCCCACTGTCCTCGTTCGTACGCAACAAGCTGATCAACGACGTCTACCTGGGCGTGATCGGCGACAACCTGGCCAAGCAGATGGGCACGGTGGGTGAGAACAAGCGCAGCGACCTGATGGGTCTGCTGATGATGATCTCGCCGCCCGGCTACGGCAAAACCACGCTCATGGAGTATGTGGCGCACCGGCTCGGCCTGGTCTTCATGAAGATCAACGGACCGGCGCTGGGCCATGAGGTGCGCTCGCTGGACCCGGCGCAGGCACCTGACGCCACCTCGCGGCAGGAGCTGGAAAAGCTCAACCTGGCGCTGGAGATGGGCAACAACACCATGCTGTATGTCGATGACATCCAGCACACCCATCCCGAGTTCCTGCAGAAGTTCATCTCGCTCTGCGACGGTACCCGCCGCATCGAAGGCGTGTGGCGCGGACGTACCCGCACCTACGACATGCGTGGCAAGAAGTTCTGCGTGGTGATGGCCGGCAACCCGTACACGGAATCCGGCGAAGTGTTCAAGATTCCGGACATGCTCGCCAACCGCGCCGACATCTACAACCTGGGCGACGTGCTGGGCGGCATGGAAGATGCCTTCACCCTGAGCTATATCGAGAACAGCCTGACCTCCAACGCCGTGCTGGCGCCGCTGGCCACCCGTGACATGGCCGACCTGTATCTGCTGGTCGACCGCGCCATGGGCAAGGAGGTCTCCACCAACGCGCTCAGCCACGCTTACAGCGGCGCGGAAATCAATGAGATCGTCGCCACGTTGCAGCGCATGCTGCGGGTGCGTGACGTGGTCTACCGGGTGAATCAGCAGTACATCGCAAGCGCGGCGCAGGATGACCGCTACCGCACCGAGCCGCCGTTCCGGTTGCAGGGCAGCTATCGCAACATGAACAAGCTGTCGGAAAAGATATCGCCGGTGATGAACGAGACCGAGCTGCAGCAGCTGATTTCCGACCATTACCTGGGCGAAGCGCAGCTGCTGACCACTGGCGCGGAGGAAAACCTGCTGAAGCTTGGGGAGCTGCGCGGCGTTCTTGGCGAGGAGGAACAGCAGCGCTGGGCGCAGATCAAGCGCGACTTCCTGCGCAACAAGGCGATGGGGGCGGGCGACGCCGACGTTGGCGGGCGCGTGGTAGCCCAGTTGGCCGATATCGCAAGCGCGCTGCAGAGTCCCGCAGAACCCACGCCGTCGAGCACGCCGGAGCCGGCACCGTGGCCGGCCCTGCTGGCCGCGCTCGAACGTCTGGTTCCGGCACCGACGGTGCCGGCGGCTGCGGCTGAGCCGGCGCGCGTCGAGGGCGACGTTCTGCAACCGCCGCCGCTTCCGTCCGCGGAGCCGATCGCGCAGGGACTGCAGGAAGGCCTGGCCCCGTTGCTGCAGTTGCTTGGCCAGTCCAACGCGCAGCAGGCCCGCACCGGTGAAACCCTGGCCCTGCTGGCCAGCTGGGTACGCGAGCAGATGGAGCGCGGTCCGGCCACGCAGCCACGCCCGCGCGCGCGGCGCGCCAGCACGCCGCAGGAGCGCGCACTCGATGAGGCGCTGATGCGTCACTTCTATGGTGAGTCAACGTTGCCGCCGCAATGGACCGGCGCGGCGGATGATGCCCCGGCATGATCCGCGGTTGGCCCGCACCGGTGCCGGTGGCGTCCGACGCGCTCGGCCTGTCGCGCTACGGCGCGTCCCTGCTGGATGCCATGGGGCAGGGTACCGCGCCGCCGGTGGGACATGACGCGGCTGCCACGCAGTTGCTGGCGGTGCTCGCGCAGCTGGCCGCAGCGGTTCAGGCCGACAACCCCGCCGCCGCGCGCCGGCGCGTCAGCTGGTGGGGGCGTCTGCTTGGCCGTGACGTGGAGCAGGAACTGGACGCACAGGAAGGGCAGTCGCGTCTGGGGGTATTGCTGGTCCAGGCAGATGCGGCGGTGCAGAGTGTCGGTGCGCTGCTGTCCCAGCAGGCGGAAGCGCAGGAGCGCGCCCTTGATGCCGCCCTGACCCTGGAGGCCTGGGTCGACGCCGGGCACGCACAGCTGGCGGCGCTGTCTCCGCCGCTGCAGGAGGTGCTCCTGCAGCGTCTGGACCATCTTCGCCGCTTGGCCGTACTGCAGCAGGTTGAAGCCGGCCAGTGGCAGCTGCTGCGTGAGCAGAACGCCGCACTGCTGGGACGCAGCCAACGCATTACCGAGACCCTGTTGCCAGCGTGGCGCCAGACCGTGCTGGCGCGTCGTGCCGACAACCAGCAGCAGCGCGACCAGCAGGCAGCGCAACTGCTTGACCAGATACATGCCGAGGTCGCCTCGGCGCAGGCTAGACTGGATTGACCCATGCACTTCATTGCCATCCCCTTCAAGGAGACTTCGCCATGACCCAGGACACGCCGAACAGCTCGGCCCTTGCCGTGGCATCGCCCACGGTGGATGACGCCACCTTGAAGGCACTGGGCCTGGCCCAGGACGACCTGCCTCGGATTGCCGAGATCGGGCGCAGCCTGGAGGACATCCGTCCCGGCAACCTCCAGGTGTTCGGACGCGATGCGGCGGCCAAGACGGCGGCGTTCTCCAGCCAGCTGCTCGACCAGGTGCGCAACCGCGACCTCGATGCCAGCGGCGAGAAACTGGGTGAAGTGGTGCGCATCGCACGCACGCTCAATCTGGATGGACTCACCCAGCGCTCCAAGGTGCCGGTGATCGGTGGACTGATCGACAAGCTGCGCGCATCCAAGGGCGAGCTGGTGCAGAAGTTCAGCGACACCAACCGGCAGATCGAACAGCTGCTGGGCGATGTGGGCAGCCAGCAGGCGCTGATGGGTCAACGGGTCGGCGAGTTCGATCGCATGCACGAGATCGTGCGCGAAGAACGCCACGCGCTGGGCCTGCACATCGCCGCCGGCAAGCAGCGTCTTGGCGAGCTGCGCGGCGAGCAGCAGGCTGCACTGGGCAATGATGACCCGCAGGTGCGCATCCGCCAGGGCGAACTCGACAATGCGATCCGTCTGCTCGACAAGCGGGTCGGTGACCTGGTCGTGATGCAGCACGCAGCCGACCAGTCGCTGCCGATGATCCGCCTGATCCAGGCCAACGCGATCCAGCTGATCGAGAAATTCAACACGGTTCGCGACATCACCATTCCGTCGTGGAAACGGCAGTTCGCGATCCAGCTCAGTTTGAGCGAGCAGAAGAACGCGGTGGAACTGTCCAACGCGATCGACGACGCAACCAACGACCTCATGCGTCGCAATGCCGACCTGATGCGGCAGACCTCGGTGGAAACCGCCAAGGCCAACCAGCGTGCGGTGATCGACGTGGCCACGCTGCGTCACGCCCACGACCAGCTGATCGCCACCGTGGAAGAGGTACGCACCATCCACCGCGAAGGCATGCAGCAGCGCCAGCAGGCCGAAGTCGAGCTGGCGCGCCTGCGCGAAGAGGTGCAGGCCAGACTGGCCGCGCCGACGGCAGGGTGATCGTCGTAGGGACACGCCATGCGTGTCCGCGCGGCACCGGGCATGGTCGATGACACGCATGGCGTGTCACTACGGGACTCACGGAGGATCGCAATGCGGACGCGAAAACCATCCGCTGCCCTGGATCTGTGGGATATTCGCGGTGTTTGGAGATTGGTAGGGTCGCTCGCAAGACGACCGCCGTGAGATCTTCAACGTCCGGTGGGGCATGGACCCAAATCGAAACGACGCGAACCAACAGCCGCCATCACCCCAACTGCGCACTCAACCAATCCGCAAGAACATCCACCCGCGCATCCACCACGCCCTCTGGCGCAGCCAACACCCAGAACCCGCCGGTCGCTCCAAACCCCCACGGTGCCAGCAACCTCCCAGCCGCCAACTCATCAGCCACCAGCGGCTCCGGCGCGATCGCCACGCCCAGCCCGGCCACGGCGGCTTCCAGCAGGTAATACAGATGGTCAAAACCGGTGCCCATCACCAGCTGCGCCGGCTCCAACCCCTGCGATAAGGCCCAATCCGGCCACGCCTGTGGCCGTGAGGTCGTATGCAGCAATGGCTCGCCCAGCAGCACCGAAGGCGGATGCCCGCGCAGCCGCGCCGCTGCAGGGTGCTGCGGACTGACCACCACGCCCACCCGCTCCGGGGCCAGCTCGCGCACCTGCCACCCGGGCGGCCACGGGCCGTGCGCCAGCAGCAACACCGCATCCAGATTCTGCTGATCCGGAGTGAAGCTGCCGTCCTGCGCCGACCAGTGCAGCGGCAGCTGTGGCAGGTCGGCCTGCAACTGCTGCAGGCGCGGAATCATCCAACGCGCCAGGATGCTGCCGCTGCAGCCCAGCACCAGCGCTTCAGGCCGCTGCCGACGCTGTAACCCGCTGACCGCATCGCGAATCTGCCCGAATGCCCCGGCGCAGGCGGCCTGCAGGGTTTCCCCGGCTGCGGTCAGGCGCAGGCCACGCCCGGCGCGCTCGAACAGAGCGAACCCAAGATGCTCTTCCAGCAGCCGCAGCTGCCGGCTGATGGCACCGTGCGTCACATGCAGCTCCTGCGCAGCCCGGCCGACGCCTCCCAGCCGCGCGGTGGCTTCGAAGCTCCGCAGGGCGTTGAGCGAGGGTAGGGAGGTGTCACTCATGTGAGTTTTCCTGACGTGTTCTGCCAGATAATATCGATATTCCGGCAAGGATACGTGCGTTAGAGTGAAGGCCTGTCTCTACCGGCTGTCGCGTCATGTCCGCATCCCCAACGCCCGTCACCGACTTCCATGCCTACCCGGATGCCCACGGTCATTTCGGCCGCTACGGCGGCAGCTTCGTCGCTGAAACCCTGATCGGCCCGCTGCAGGAACTGGCCGCCGCCTACGACCAGGCGCGCCAGGACCCCGGCTTCATCGCCGCCTACGACAAGGACCTGACCCACTACGTGGGCCGTCCCAGCCCGATCTACCACGCGGAGCGACTCAGCCAGCAGGTCGGCGGCGCGCAGATCCTGCTCAAGCGCGAAGACCTGAACCACACCGGTGCGCACAAGATCAACAACACCATCGGCCAGGCGCTGCTGGCCGCGCGCATGGGCAAGAAGCGCATCATTGCCGAAACCGGTGCCGGCCAGCACGGTGTTGCCAGCGCCACCGTCGCCGCCCGCCTCGGCCTGGAATGCGTGGTCTACATGGGGGCCACCGACATCGAGCGGCAGAAGATCAACGTCTACCGCATGAAGCTGCTGGGGGCGACCGTGGTACCGGTCACTTCCGGTTCGGCCACCTTGAAGGATGCGCTCAACGAAGCCATGCGCGACTGGGTCACCAACGTGCGTGACACCTTCTACATCATTGGCACGGTGGCCGGCCCGGATCCGTACCCGCGCATGGTGCGTGACTTCAACGCCATTGTCGGCCGCGAAGCACGTGCGCAGATGCTCACCGATTACGGCCGCCTGCCCGATGCCATCACCGCGTGTGTCGGCGGTGGCAGCAATGCGATCGGACTGTTCCATGCCTTCCTCAATGATCGCGACGTGCGCATTGTCGGCGCTGAAGCCGCAGGCGACGGCATCGAAACCGGTCGACACGCCGCGTCCATCGCCGCTGGCCGTCCGGGCGTGCTGCATGGCAACCGCACCTATGTGATCTGCGACGACGACGGCCAGATCATCGAAACCCATTCGGTGTCGGCCGGCCTGGACTATCCAGGTGTCGGACCCGAACACGCGTTCCTGGCGGACACCGGCCGCGCGCAGTATGTGGGTGTCACCGACGAGGAGGCGCTGGCCGCCTTCCACCAGCTGGCACACAGCGAAGGCATTCTCGCCGCGCTTGAGTCCAGCCACGCCGTCGCGCAGGCGATCAAGCTGGCGCGCGAGTTGCCCAGGGACAAGCTGGTGCTGTGCAACCTGTCCGGCCGTGGCGACAAGGACGTGCACACCATCGCCGCCCGCGAAGGCCTGGTGCTGTGACGGCCCGCTGCGCAATTGAACTGACTCTGGAACGCGCCTGACATGTCCGTTGACCGTATTGATGCCTGTTTTTCCCGACTGCGTGCCCAAGGCCGCAAGGCGCTGATTCCGTTCGTGACCGCCGGCGATCCTGGCCTGGAGGCAACCGTGCCGGTGATGCACGCGCTGGCTGGAGCCGGCGCGGATGTGATCGAACTGGGCGTGCCGTTCTCAGACCCGATGGCTGATGGTCCGACCATCCAGCGCAGCTCCGAACGTGCGCTGGCACGGGGGGCGGGTCTGACCTATGTGCTTGACGCCGTGCGCAGCTTCCGCCGTGACGACACGACCACGCCGGTGGTGCTGATGGGTTACCTGAATCCGATCGAGATCCGCGGCACCGAACGTTTCGCCCAGGACGCGATCAGTGCCGGGGTGGACGGGGTGCTGCTGGTGGACCTTCCGCCGGAAGAAGCAGAAGAGACCTTGGCGATCTTCGAGCAGGCTGGCCTGGCCCTGATCCTCCTGGCCTCGCCGACGACTGCCGATGCGCGTCTGGACACGCTGTCGGCGATGGCCCGCGGGTACCTGTACTACGTCAGCTTCGCCGGCGTGACCGGCGCATCTGAACGGCTCGACAGCGATGCCGCCAGCGCCCGTCTGCGCGACCTGCGCGGTCGCTCGTCGGTGCCGGTGGTGGCAGGCTTCGGGATCAAGGACGCAGCCAGTGCCGCAGCGATGGCGAAGGAGGCCGATGGCGTGGTGGTCGGCAGCGCGCTGGTGGCGGCGTTGGCGGAAGCGAACGGTTCAGATGCGGCAGCTGCAGTGGCGAAGAGGTTCCTCGAACCCCTGCGCAAGGCGCTGGATCGTTGAAATACCGCCTGGGCCGGCCAACGGCCGGCGCTACCGGGATCCGGACATATCGGTAGCGCCGGCCGTTGGCCGGCCCAGGCGATGCGTGCCGCGTGCGTTTTTCACACCCCGTCCACACGCCCCCGTAGGGATCCCGGCTCAACAGCGGGTGAGCTAGACTGTCCGCCTTTGCGGCCTTCGGGCCGCCCTGAATGGACGTATCAACAAGCATGAGTTGGCTGACCAAACTGATGCCGTCGGGCATCCGCACCGACAATGTTCCCAGCAAGAAGCGCAGTGTCCCCGAGGGCCTGTGGGAAAAGTGCAGCAACTGCAACAGCGCGCTGTACGGCCCGGAGCTGGAAGAAAACCTGGAAGTCTGCCCGAAATGCGGCCACCACATGGCGATCCGCGCACGCGCGCGCCTGGCGGCCCTGTTCGACGCGGACAGCACCACTGAAATTGCCGCCCGCCTCGGGCCGACCGACCTTCTGAAGTTCAAGGACCAGAAGAAGTACGGCGAGCGCATCAAGGCGTCGCAGAAGAACACCGGCGAGTACGACGCCCTGATCGCGATGCAGGGCCTGCTCAAGGGCCGTCCGCTGGTGGCCTCTGCCTTCGATTTCGCCTTCATGGGCGGTTCGATGGGTTCGGTGGTGGGCGAACGCTTCTCCCTGGCTGCTGAAAAGGCGCTGGAAATCGGCGCGCCCTACGTGTGCTTCTCCGCCAGCGGCGGTGCGCGCATGCAGGAGGGCCTGTTCTCGCTGATGCAGATGGCCAAGACCTCGGCCGCGCTGGGTCGCCTGCGCGACGCCGGCCTGCCGTACATCTCGGTGCTGACCCATCCGACCACCGGTGGCGTGTCGGCCTCGTTCGCGATGCTGGGCGACATCAACATCGCCGAGCCGCAGGCCCTGATCGGCTTCGCCGGTCCGCGCGTGATCGAGCAGACCGTGCGTGAAAAGCTGCCGGAAGGCTTCCAGCGTTCCGAGTTCCTGCTGGAGCACGGTGCGATCGACCAGATCTGTGACCGCCGCGAAATGCGCGATCGCCTGGCCGACCTGCTGGCCATGCTGGGCCGTCAGTCGCCGGCGGACGCTGCCTGATGGGTGCGCGCAAGTACTTCGGCACCGACGGCATCCGCGGCCGGGTCGGCGAGGGCGTCATCTCGGCGGATTTCGTGCTGCGGCTGGGCAATGCGCTGGGACGCGTGCTGACCGAGCGCAATGGTCATCGTCCGGGTCACCGTCCGGTGGTGGTGATCGGCAAGGACACCCGCATCTCCGGCTACATGTTTGAAGCGGCGCTGGAAGCCGGGCTGGTGGCGGCGGGGGCCGACGTGCAGCTGCTGGGCCCGATGCCCACCCCGGCGGTGGCGTTCCTGACCCGTACCCTGGGTGCGGACGCAGGCATCGTGATCAGCGCGTCGCACAACCCGCACTACGACAACGGCATCAAGTTCTTCTCGGCCGATGGCGAAAAGCTGGACGATGCAACCGAGCTCGCGCTGGAAGCGGCACTGGACGGCGAGTTCACCACGGCCGAATCGGACCGTCTGGGCAAGGCGGCGCGCGCGCGCGATGCGGTGGGTCGCTACATCGAGTTCTGCAAAGCCAGCGTGCCGCGCGCATTCGACCTGCGCGGGCTGAAGATCGTGCTCGACTGCGCGCACGGTGCGACGTACCACATCGCGCCGCTGCTGTTCCGCGAGCTGGGCGCGCAGGTGACGGCGATTGGTGCCGAGCCCAACGGCGTGAACATCAACGACGGCGTGGGGTCGATGCACATCGACAACCTGGCCGCGAAGGTGCGCGAAGTGGGGGCGGACCTGGGCATTGCGTTCGACGGCGACGGCGACCGTGTGCTGATGGCCGATGACCAGGGCAACCCGGTGGACGGCGACGACCTGCTGTACGTGCTGGCTGCATCCTGGCAGCGCAACGGCCGGCTGCGTGGCCCGGTGGTGGGCACGCTGATGACCAACTTCGGACTGGAGCAGGCCCTGGAGCGTCTGGGCCTGCCGTTCGTGCGCAGCAACGTGGGCGACCGCTACGTGCACCAGGCACTGGTGGAAGGCGGCGGGGTGCTCGGCGGTGAAGCCTCCGGCCATCTGCTGTGCCTGGACCGTGCAACCACGGGCGACGCCATCGTCAGTGCGCTGCAGGTACTGGAAGTGCTGCGTCGCGAGGGCAAGAGCCTGCGCGCTGCGCTGGCGGACATCACCAAGGTGCCGCAGAAAACGGTCAACGTGCGTCTGGCCGGTGTATCGGCCAAGGCCATCGTGCAGTCCGAAGGCGTGCAGTCTGCGCTGGCCGACGCACAGCAGGCGGTCAAGGGCCGCGGCCGCGCGTTCCTGCGCCCCTCCGGCACCGAGCCGGTGGTCCGCGTCACCGTCGAGGCCGACAGCGCCGAGCTGATGCAGGCCACGCTGGACAGCTTGTCCGGCGCGGTAAAAGCCGCCGCAGCGGCCTGACCCAATATTGCATGAGCTACGTAGAGCCGGGCTTGCCCGGCTGCTGCTGGATTCATGCAAACAACCCTCGGTTCACTGCATCCCTGGTTTGGCGGGCCGGGGTGGGTTTTGGGGGCCCCCCCCCAAACCCCCCCCCCCCCCCCGGGCGGGGGTTTAGGGGGGGACCGCAACTCAAAAACAACCCCAACGGGATACCGCGCGTTTCCCCCCCCCGGCGGGG
>NZ_RHPP01000103.1 GCF_003935715.1 Stenotrophomonas sp. 278
CGCGTCAAAGTGCGCGACGAGGGTGTAGTGCGCAACAAAGCGATCTATCTGGCATTAGGCGTTCTACCTGATGGAAGCCGCGACATCCTGGGCATCTGGATCGAGAACACAGAAGGTGCCAAGTTCTGGATGAAAGTCTTCAACGACCTCAAGACGCGCGGCGTGGAGGACGTGCTGATAGCGGTGACCGATGGCCTTAAAGGCATGCCCGAGGCGCTGGCGGCGGTCTATCCGGCGACCACCCTGCAGACCTGCATCGTGCACCTCATCCGCAACAGCCTGGACTACGTAGGCTGGAAGGATCGCAAGTTCCTTGCTGCCGAACTCAAGCCCATCTACCAAGCGGCCAGTGCAGAGGCTGCCGAGCGGGCACTGGAGGCACTGGAGGCCTCTCCGCTTGGTAAGCGCTACCCCTCGGTACCCCAGGCATGGCGGCGGTCGTGGGACCGTGTCATACCGTTCTTCGCGTTTCCGCCCGAGATCCGTCGCGTCATCTACACCACCAATGCCATCGAGAGCGTTAACGCGCAGCTGAGGAAGGTGATCAAAACCCGAGGGCACTTCCCAACCGACGAAGCGGCAATGAAGCTGATCTGGCTGGGACTGCGCAACATCACGGCCAAATGGGGAGGCACCAGCCACGGCTGGAGGAACGCGATGAACCAATTTGCCGTACTTTACGGGGACCGATTCATCCGGAGCCCGTACTGAGAAACCGGGCTGTCATCGGACAGCCCACGTCGCCCGAACACAAAAATACGGACACTCTCGGTACTCCCGCTCCGCGGGCAATAACCCGGCCGCCTCCTCCAGCTTCCCTTCCTCCACCAGCGCATGCATCCGCTGCGCCAGCTCGGTCACCTCGGTGATCCCCTGGATCCATTCCCCGGTATAGCGCCGTACCGCCTCTCCACTCAGCCCGATCTGGATCGCACGGTGCTCCAAGGGCTGATGATGCAGATCGCGCTCCGGGTCCCACTGCACCCGCACCGGTGAGTCACGCTTCAGCGCCTCCCACGCCGATGCGTCCATCCCTGGTTCCGGGTGGCTGGCGCAGCTATGCGCCAACGCCCACTCAAAACCCTCGCGGGTGATATCGATGGCCAGAATCCGCCGCTGGCCCTCGTCTTTGTAGCCCCAGCCCGCGCGATACATCATCCACAGGAAGGAAGGCTTGATCCACGTCATCCGCTCGCGCTTGAACGGCGGGCTGACGAAGGTCTGGTGTTGCAAAGCGCTGTCGGCAATCAGGTCCGAGTAGGCCTGGTAGACGCGGATGGTTTTGTCGTTATAGACCGCTCGGATCTGCCGGGCGGGAACTTTTTTCGTCATGGGCGCATTCATAGCGCGATGAAAAAGCGGCCGCAAACGACAGCCACTTGACGGTAATGGCATAGCAAGATGTGCCCAATATCACGTTGTGTGATCAATAGCGCGCCAAGTGCGACAAAAAGCCAATCCCGTGTATCGAAACACCATACACGTAGCAAGGAAAATCCGCATTTCCATTGGGCTCGGATTGATGCAGGGTGTTCCGGCGGAGCGTCGGAACTTCGTAACAAACCAAGTCCAACGCTCCCGCTTCCTTCGCCATCCAGGCGAAGACACATCCAACGGGAGAATCACAATGACAATCGACTGGGACGACACACCCAACCACGGCTTCAAAGGCGGCCAGGACATCAGGTATGACGCCGACACCAAACAGATCAGCGGCTTCATTACCATCGGGCGGGTGTCAGACATCCCCGGCACGCCGGGCTACGACGAGCCTTGCATGCATCTGGAGGGCCAATGGCTGGCCGACGTCGGCATGGGCCCGGGCACGTGGCTGCGTGCGGATCTGGGCGTGAAAAGCTTCCTGCTGGTGCCGGTAAAGGCTTCCGAGGTGCCGGAACTGGACGAAAACGGCGTGAGCAAGGACGGTGTGCCGTATATGCAGGTGGGCTCGTACACTCTGCCGTCGCGCGCCCACCGAATGCGGAGGAGCGATTCGTGAGCGAACTGGTGGACATGGACTTCCTGATCGAGGAAGAGCATCTATTTGCCTTACGCAGAATGGCCCGGAGAATGAACTGTCGTCCGGACGACATCATCATCGAGATGATGGAGAAGTTCATTGAGATCTCCGAAGCCGAAGAGGCGCGGCAAACGCGACATTGAGGGTAGAGCCGGGCTCTGCCCGGCTTCCAGCACCGCGCGATAGCACTGAAAGAACGGTGTAGGGCGGGCCTAGAGCCGACTGCCCGCCCCTGTACCTGCTTAAAATTGGAGGAGCATCACGTCCCAACCAAAGACGTGATGCCCCTCCGTCAGCGGTCTACTCGCCGTACGCCTCAAGCGCCCGCATCGAGTAAACGTAAGCCGCACCTGCATTGACCTGGATAGCTGTAGCCAGCGCCTGCGCCAGTTCCGCCTCGGTCGCCCCGGCCTTCCGCGCCGCTTCGGTGTGAGTGCCAATGCACCCATCACACCTCAGGCTGATCGCCACTGCAACGGCAATCAGCTCGCGGGTTTTGGCATCCAGCACTTGGTCATGCGCCGCCGCCGTGCCCAAGGATTGGTAGGCCTCAAGCATCTTGGGGTGACGCTTGCCAAGGCTGCCAAACGCCTTCTTCACTGCAGGTACGTATTCGGACCAGTTGAACAACATGGGTTCATCTCCTGTTTGAAATGGAAAATCAGTGACCAGCGCGATAACGCGGAGCCACGGTGCTGCTTGAGAGATGTGCCGCCATCGTCTGGCGGGCCGCCTCAAAGGCGTCCCACTCTTCGCCGGCATGCAGCGAGGGAAGCGTGATCAGCTCGCCGCGATCCAGACCGGTCAGCGCAGCATCCACCAGGTCCTCGGCAGGCATCACGATCTCGCGCGGAAGGTTCTCCACCGGCAGGCCGCCGATTGCCCAGAAGTCGGTGGCGGTCGCACCCGGAAGTACCGCCTGGACGCGCACGCCCGTGCCGGCAAGTTCCTTGTGAAGCGATTGGGTGAAGGCGGTAACGAATGCCTTGCTTCCGCCGTAGACCCCATTGAGGATCTCCGGAGCCACGCTGGCGATGGACGAGATGTTGATGACCGTGCCACGCCCACGCGCCACCATCTGCGGTACGGCGGCATAGGTTAGCCGCATGAGCGCGGTAACGTTGAGCTCCACCATGGCCGTCATGCGCTCCACGTCGCTCTGCAGCAGCGGCGTATGGGTGCCGATCCCGGCGTTGTTCACCAAGACCGTGATATCGGCATCCTGCTGCAGGCGGCGCTCCACGGTGGCCAGCTGGTCGCGCTGGCCGAGGTCGGCGGCAATCACCTCCACGGCGCGCTGGGTCTGGCTGCTGATCCGCTGAGCAAGGGCATTCAGGCGCTGGCGGTCGCGGGCAACCAGAATCAGGTCATGGCCACGACGGGCCAGGCGCTCGGCATAGATCGCGCCGATGCCTGAGGATGCGCCGGTGACCAGGGCGACGCCAGCAGATGAAGGGTGTGCGGACATGGTGCTTTCTCCAGATGGGCGGCAATGGCCGCGGGGTGTGGAGAGAGCTTGCGCCCGATGGACGATGGCGCAAATGACGCATATAGTCATGTTTTAGGACATGCAGGTTCGGCCACCATGCATAGGGTTGGGTACGTACTTGGCGACGGTTTCCAGGTCATGGCACTGGGCTCGCAGGCGGTGTTCGAGTTCGCCAACCTCGTGCACGGTGAAACCTTCTACACCGTGGAGAACTGGTCACTGCAAGGCGGGGAGATCAACGCCTCGCTGGGCATGCGGGTCGTAACGCGCGAGCTCAGCGGGCGCAGCCGCGCCGATACCTGGATGTTCGCCGGGGTGATTGACCCGCTGTCCGGACCGGTTTCGCCACCCTTGCTGGACTTCGTACGTCGCTTGGCCCCCAAGGCCCGGCGCGTTGCTGGCATCTGCACAGGTGGCTTCATCCTGGCCGAGGCCGGTGTGCTGACGCAGCGGCGGGCCACTACCCACTGGGCCTACGCCGAGCACATGCAGCAGCGGCATCCTGACATCCAGGTGGAAGCCGACCGGATCTTCATTCTGGATGGTCAGTTCTGGACCTCAGCCGGCATGACCGCCGCCCTCGACATGGCGCTGGGCATGGTCGAGAAAGATATGGGCCCGGAGGTGGCCCGCTCGGTCGCACACCGACTGGTGATGCACCACCGGCGCGCCGGCGGGCAGACACAGCACTCGGAACTGCTGGACCTGGCCCCGCGCAGCGACCGCATTCAACAAGCGCTGGACTATGCCAAGCGCCATCTGCGGGAGGCATTGGGGGTGGAGCAGCTGGCGGACCAAGTGAACCTGAGCCCCCGACAGTTCAGCCGGATATTCACGGCGGAAACCGGGCAGTCGCCAGCGAAGGCTGTTGAAGCGCTGCGACTGGAGGCTGCTCGCGTCATGGTCGAACAGGGGCGGCATCCGCTGGAGGTGATCGCCCGCGAGACCGGGTTTCGTGACCGGCGGCACCTGCGCGAGGCGTATCTGCGTGGGTTTGGTGTGGCACCGCAGGCGATGCGGCGGCAGTCGCGTGCGAGGGGGAAGGATGAGTTGTGCTGATGTGCCCACAACGGAGGTTCTGTTCAGCTGCTAAGCGATGCCGAAATGCGGGCGTTACACATTTGTGGCCCGCTGGAGTACCATTGACCTGTCTGGATGTATACGGAGCTTGAGGCCCAGCCTCAGGTGTTCAGATGCCGCCACTGGTTACTGGCCTTTGTCGTTTGATGGGAGCAATCCCTAAGGGCATCCGCGAAACCCCCGCAAGGGGGTTTGTTTTTTCTGCTACCGGCGACGACTAGGTGGCCGCCTCACTGCTCGTCCCGTGCCGCGATTCAGCAGCAATCTCCACCCATTGATCCGGTCTTCCTTCCGGAACCTGTATGGATCGCTGTCAGAGTACTCGTCACGGACGTAGGCGCTCTCTACGTATACGTACACACTCAGATTGCCTCGTTGCTTCACGTTGAAATAGATCTCGTACTGCGAGCCCTCCGGATATCCCGGAATGACTTCCCTCATCTCCAGAGTCAGGTAGTTCCTCTCGCTGGCGAAAAAGCAGGGGCGACGACTCAGCGTCCTCATTATCTCTGGTAGCACGGTCGACGCGCCGTAGCGAGCAGGAAGGAACTTGCGCCAGTTGCGTCGCTGATCGATCACCAACGGCTCAAATCCCGTTTCACTGAAGTCAATCAACTCATCGGTACGCGCACCCTTTGTCACACAGTGGGAGCTGAACTCTACCGTCACTTGGATCGGCGTCACCGCCTTGCCCTGCTCCTCAATGTTCACCACGTAACTAAATGGCCTGAGGTGATCCAAGGAGTGTTGGACTCCGTCAACTTCGATGTAGCCTCGCGCCAGGTGATCTGGCCAGTACTTCCCTTTCATACGTCCATGTGCCCTTCACCAAGCAGTGCCTCCTGAAAACGGTAGCAGCCTCAGTCCGCTCAGCTCCCGGCCACGCCTGATCGTCAATCCAAGTGGAGCAGCAGCGAGGCCGAAAATCCCCGGCAGCGCCTTGAATGACGCCCGGTTCAAGCGGACGATCTAAACCGCCTGTGAGGTGGTGTGCTCTGACGTATTCGACTAGCTTGAGAAGCTCTGGCCTCGTTTGTGCGCGTGATCACCGTATAAGCTGCCGTTGGCTGCTTACTTGTCCCATCCAACGCCATTGAAGCGTGCGGGAATCGACCTACAAGGACTCGGGCAAATTCTCAGGCCCCCGAAAAAAAATCAGGTCTTCTTTTTCAGAAGGCGTGCCATCGTGGCCTGATACGCAGTCGCCACATCTGGTCGAGCCTCATCCGCCACATTGAACTGACTCGCCAGCAGCGCCGCATCCGCCCTGCGGCCCAGCTGGCCCACGGCCTTGAAGATCTTCTTCATGAAAGCCGCATCACCGCCAATAATGTCCTTATCCAAAGCCAGCATATCGATCAGGGGTTCGACTAATTCCGGTGCGTCGGTCTTGACGACAACGTCCAGCAGCTTCTTGTAGAAGTGCAGGTGAAGCTCAGAGAATGCGTTCCGGTCGTTGAAGTAGGCCAGGAACAGGTCCGTGTATGCCGGGCTGGCCACCTTGAGCAGAATGCGCATGATCGTAGCGTGCTCCATGTCCATCTTCCCCGCATAGAACCGATCCGGGAACATCGACCGTGCCAGTGCCGCGTGGAAGCAATCGGTCATCGGAGCAATGATGCGTTCACCATCCCCGGCCAGCACCTCCACCAACAGATCGGCTTCGATCGAATAATGAGGGCGCAGCCCGTTGGCGACCATCGCGTCGAAAGCGCCTTCTTCTGGATGAGCAAGCACGCCGCGGAGGATTTCCTCGTCGAAATGGTCACGCACCAGCGTGGAGAAGCCTCCCGCCAGCAGCGCCAGATCCGTGATCGCGTAAAGGCTCTT
Source organism: Stenotrophomonas sp. 278 (assembly GCF_003935715.1). Lineage (GTDB taxonomy): Bacteria > Pseudomonadota > Gammaproteobacteria > Xanthomonadales > Xanthomonadaceae > Stenotrophomonas > Stenotrophomonas maltophilia_AH. The sequence goes on from NZ_RHPP01000103.1 coordinate 6,420, forward strand.
TTAGTCCTTGGCCTGCATAAGCTTGGCCACTTGCCAGTGGGCTGTGTGTTCCTCGTTGGGGACGTAAGGTTCTTCGGGCAGTAGCAGGGGAGCAGCTTCCGCCCTGTGCTGTGCTGAACCTGCCCCGCTGAAACGGACGCCACGAAGCGATAGTTTCTTCGCACGTGGAGGTTCCTTATGTCACTTCCCCCTCTCCGTCAATACACCAATGATCAGAAGCACAAGGCCGTTCTGCTAGTTCAATCCGTCGGCCCTGCCTCAGCCCCCCGGCAGTTGGAAATGGCGGAGCTTCAGATGCGACTTGAGACACGGGGCCCCGACTCCTGCATCCAGAGACACGGATGTAGTCACATGTCCGCTTCCGACCAGAAGCAGACATTCAATCTCAACAATGATCTTGGACGAGATCCAAGTGTGAGCCCACTTCGATCCGCCCGCATGCCAATGGGACTGTGAGCATTGCGGGCGCTGAAATGGGATGAACCATCGCAATGCTGGCGGTAATCTCGAAGCACCCAGGTTGAGATACACGCACCGCAACAGATGCACCACGCTTAAGCGGGCATCGCTGAAGAAGCTCGGCGTATGAGCAGGAAACTGTGAGAATCTGGACGGAAGGTCGTGCTCCCCGAAAGCTCTCCAGCTCCACCTTTAGCACACGGAAACTCATGTCTGACCTCCCAATAGGGTACGCATCGCGTCCGCTTCCGGCCAGAAGCGGTCATTCGCACCAGCGCAGCCTCAATCCTCGTCCATGCACCAGACGCATCCAACTCTCTGATCGGACACGACCAACACACCGGCGTCGAACGTTGCGGACGTTACTGGAGTCCAGCCGACACCAAGTGCCCACGTGGAGCGCCCCCACTCACCATTTGTGAAGAAGCGCGCATCGCTGTCAGTGAACGCCGCAATGAACTGTCCAGAAAGCTCACGGGCAAGGGAAATAGGCATGATTTCGATCTTGTAGGCCATGTCCCTGTGAAGGACGTTCTCTAAGACTCTAGCTGCCTCGACAGCATCAATCTCTTCGTAGCACTCCGGTGAGTCCAGCAGTCCAAAACTTCTCGCAACGTCGGCCACGGACGGTGAAGCAGCACCAGGAAGTATCCCGGCGATGGTGTCCTGTCCTCGCTCCTGCTTAATTCGCTCTGTGATATCCAAAGTTTCCCCCGGTTACCTGATCGATATGCCCAGTGGCCCAGCGAACGTTCCAATGGGTCGGTGGCCGACATTACCATCCTTCCCGGCGGTCTGGACCGGCCAGGATTTCGTAGACAACTCAGAGCCATAATCAATGGTAACGAGAGAGGTGTCTATGGCGAGCAAGCAGTACACGGATGAGTTCAAGGCCGAGGCGGTCAAGCAGGTGACCGAAAGGGGCTTCGCGGTTGCGGAGGTTGCCAATCAGCTGAGGGTCTCTTCCCATAGCCTGTATCAATGGCTCCGTAAGGCCAAAGGCGAGGCGCTGGCGGGCACGCCCGAGGGGGGGGGTGCTCCCATCGGCCAAGGATTCAGCCGAGGTCCGGCGCTTGAAGGCCGAGGTCAAACGTCTGACCGAGGAGCGCGACATACTAAAAAAGCCGCGGCGTACTTCGCCAAGGGATAACGGCGAAGTACGCGTTCATGCGTGAACATCTGGAGCAATTCAGGCTGACCGCAATGTGTCGAGTCCTTGGTGTTAACCGCAGCGGGTACTACGCATGGGTGGGCAATCCAGACGGGCCGTGGCGTCGTGAAGATGATCGCCTTCGGGGCCTCATCAGGCACGCGTGGCTGGCGAGCGGTACGGTCTATGGCTACCGCAAGATCACGCGTGAACTTCGGGAGAGTGGCGAGCGCTGCAGTCGCCACCGTGTTCGACGCCTGATGAAGGCAGACGGCATACGGGCGGAGATTGGCTATGGAAGGAGGCCGCGGCATCGAGGCGGGCCACCCGGAGTGGTTGAGAACGTCGTCAATCGTGACTTCTCACCTTCTGGCCCCAACAAGGTGTGGGTCACCGACATCACCTACATCCGCACGTATGAAGGCTGGCTGTTCTTGGCAGTTATCGTCGACCTTTATTCGCGGCAGGTGGTTGGCTGGGCGACACACTCCCAGATGACCAACGATCTTGTGTTGCAGGCGCTCGTATCAGCGATATGGAAGCGGAAGCCTGCTGCCGGGTTGATCATTCACTCCGACCAAGGCAGCCAGTTCACCAGCAGCGATTGGCTATCGCTGCTGAAGCAGCACGGCATAGTTCCAAGCATGAGCCGGCGAGGAAACTGCCACGACAATGCGGTGGCTGAGAGCTTCTTCAGTGCACTCAAGAAGGAGCGGATCAAGCGACGGATCTACCCAACCCGGGACGAAGCACACTCTGACGTATTCAATTACATAGAGATGTTTTACAACCCGGTCCGCCGGCATGGTTCCGCTGGCGGTCTAGCCCCTGTAGAGTTTGAAAGGCGCTACGCGCAAAGCGGCTCATGAGTGTCTACGGAAGTCTGGCCGGTCCAAGATGATGTGATGGCTGAGATTGAAACGCTGATAAGGGAAGTGAACGCGTTCCTTGGAAAGGTGTATCGATTCTTGAACTCCCAGTTGCGCCCACACGTTGCAGAAGAGCTCTGCGGCATCTTCTTTGGTCGCGGCTACATGAGAAAAGTCCCGCTTGCAGAGCGAATCGATTTCGATAGTGGCGTTTGTCAGTCACGCCATTGGTTCGACTCCGATTCGGCGTTCAAGTGCCCATTCTCAGAGAGCTGTGGTGCCTATCATCGGGCCGGGTAATCGGGCTGAAAGCCTGACCAAGTGGGGCCAGCGGCTGTTTGGTCTTCCCCTTTTCGAAATGAAAGGTGTTGGATTGGGTTCGAAGCGTGCTTCTCTTGCGCAATCAGGTGAGAGGGCTGCTTCATGAGCACGTTGGTCCGGGAGTGGAGGTTTTCCGTACGCGGTTCTGCGAAACTTCGGGATGAGGATCCAAAGTGACTGGGACTGGCGGGTATAGCTCACCTTGATCTTGGGCCTGCCGTCCCACCACCAATGTGAAATGCTCCGGGCACCTTCTGCGATAGCTGCAGGGGAGAGCGCTTCCCCTGGCATGGTCGTGGCTTGTTCCCCGCGATGCTCGTACCGCCCGACGCCTCTCGGTTCCACAGCATCCAGCGCTTCGGCGTCGAGCATCAGTCCATGAACGCAATGATTCGCGTCGCCAGCACTGCAAAGACGATAAGTTGTGCTGGATTGTGAGGTGTTGAGCTGTGCCCTGCATGCTACTGGAGCGGCGCTGGTAGGGCGTTGAATAGTGGCCGAACGTCGCGAACAGCACGCCTTGAGCTCGATGTGAAGAATCTCGTGGCGAGATTCCGCGCCAGAATGCCGCCACTCTCAGCCAAACCCGACGCAAATCACCGCATTTCACCCGCTTTCCGTGCCACAAGCGACACCACCTGGCCGAACATCGCGCCACCCCCCAAAAAGCAGAATTTCCCTACTTCCCATCCGTTTCCAGTTCCGGCACCGTAGGCCCCGGAGCTTAGAGCACTCCTGTAGCGTGTAATTTGTTTGTCCCGTTGTCGGGAAGGTGGCGAATACAACACCCCCCATGTTGGGGGAAATAAGCCACGCCGTTTCACGCTACACGGTCTCTAACCTCCCGACGCCTTTCCCATGGTGGGAAAGGCCTCTTCCCGGGAGTCTGTGATGTACGCGTTCTGGGCCTTCACCCATCGCTTCGAGCTGCCCACTCGAGGTCTTCGATTACGTCTTCCGCGCGCCCGCAGCCACTTAGCGCTGCCACTCTTCGCGCGCATCCACGCCTTATAGCGCCGGGCACAACCCCGGCCATCTGATCGGCACCGCCACGCGCCGTTGCTGCGCCGTGCGCTGCCCATTCGTTGAACTTACTTGTTACCCAATCGTGGGAGGATTCCATGTGCGAGCTTGTTCTGTTGCAGATACGCATTGCCAGGCCAATGCATGCCGCCTTGAAGGCGGCTGCCCAACACGAGGGCCGTTCCCTCAGCAAACTGGTCAATCAGCTGCTTGAGTCATACCTGTTGCTGCGCACCTGTGCGCTGAAGGAAGACGGCAGCCCGTCGCCAGCGGCGGAGTTGGCCGCCGCATCACCGCCGTGGATGGCCTTCAGCCGGCCGCGCCGGTGCGGTGGCCGGCTTCGTCGGGCCACAGGAGCAAAGCAATGAGTACCATCTCCAGGACCATCATCTACCCCACGCCTCGCGAGCATCCGGGCAAGGTGCTCCTTGCGAACTATATGAAGCCACTGCGGCTTTCGGTGCGCCACCTCGCCTGCTGCCTCAACGTAAGCCGTGGTCGCCTGGACGCCGTGGTGCGGGGCCGCAGTGGCATCGACCCACACCTGTCGCTTCGGTTGGGCCGCCATTTCCGTCACCCACCGCTGTACTGGTTTGAGCTGCAGAACGCCTACGACATAGAACTGGCGTACCGCGTCTACGGCCCGAGTGTCGATCTGGTCCGCCCGCGCGCGTACTGGTAACGGAACGTCCAACACAACCGCCCGCAAGGACGCGGCATCGCTACAGGTTTGCCGTAAACGTGCTCAATCGCGAATTCCGTTGCGCGGCCCACGCCGGCCGCGCAAGCACCGCCGCACCCGTCAGGGCCGCACCCACACAGGCAGCAGGAGGTTCAGGCATGGGCCTGATGATGGCGTTGGAAATAGAGTCGGGTGCAACGCTGGAGGAGGTAGCGCAGACACTGACTGACCTGGGCGCATGCGTAAAGGATATCCCGCATATCCATGGCGGGCTGTTGCCTGGATCGAAGTGCGGCTACGGCCTGATCTTGCACCGCTACCCGATGCGCGTTCTGGCCAAGGGGATGAAGGTCAACTGGACCGTGGGCTTGACGATGACCTTCCACTTCCGCGCCAGCAACAAGATGAGCAGAATGGCGGAGATCTATCCGTTCATTGAACTGTTCGCGGAGCAGCATCCGCACCGGTTTGTGCTGTCGTTCGAGTACGAGCGCGTCTATGCGGTGCGGGACGAGAAAGGGCTGGATCTGCGGTGGCCGTTTTCGGCGTAACGGGAATCGCGCTTGCTGGCGCGGACGACTGACGTAACGATCAGCCGGTCGCGCCAGCAGCAAGACCGGTAAAGTAGCGGCGCATGGCGTTCGCCTTTCCTTCGGATACGTAGCGTTCGGCAGTCTCGCCGCCGAGCTCAGTCAGGGGCATGTTGCGAAACCAGTACAGGGCGCGCTTCACGTCCCCGCCGTTGGCCTCAACCAGCATCGTCAGCACGCTGAGCGAATCGCGCAGATAGTCCTGCAGCTTCTCGGACGCCGGCGCGTGAACAACCGTCGAGCGATGCACCCCCGCCAGCTTCGCCAGCGGGATTCCGCTGATACCAAGGCGTTCGCTGTAGATCCGGGGCGAGATGATCGAGCCCTCGCGAAAGCCGTCTACGAACTGGTCTGGATCTACCCGAAAGGCTGCCTCCACGGCGTGCTCCTGATGCTTCCTTGGCTTCATTGTGGTGCAACTGGCCGTGGCGGGGCATCCCCTCTGTCACATTCGCCCCGACCGCCCGTCATGGCATGCTAAGACCCTTCACTCAAGGACGTGAACCCGCATGCACCCTGCCACCCGATCCCTGGCCGCCAGCGCAGCCCTGCTGTTGCTGGCCGCCTGCCAGGCCACGCCGGAGGCCGCTCCCGAGGCGGCCCAGCGCCAGTTTGGCCAGCTCACCTTCAAGCCCTGCACGCTGACCAGCAGCCAGGCCAGCAGCAACGTGGAAGCCGAATGCGCCACCCTGCAGGTGGCCGAGAACCCGGACGCGCCGAATGGCCGCAAGATCGGCTTGAACATCGCCTGGCTGGATACCGAGAACCAGGGCGAGGGCAAGCTGGACCCGGTGTTCTTCCTGGCCGGTGGCCCCGGCCAGAGCGCCACCGAGGTGGCCGCGGTGGTGAACCAGGCGCTGCGCGAGGTGCGCAAGAAGCGCGACATCATCCTGGTGGACCAACGCGGCACCGGTAAATCCAACCCGCTCACCTGCCTGGACGCGGAAGGCAAGGAGCTGGCGTTCGACGAGAACGCCGCCGCCACCCCGGAAGTGGTGGCTGAATATGCCGGTCGCTGCGCCGCCACCCTGACCTCGCGCGCGGATTCGCGCTTCTACACCACCACCCAGGCCATCGGTGACCTGGACGCGGTGCGCGCGGCGATGGGCGTGGACAAGATCAACCTCATCGGCGGCTCCTACGGCACCCGGGTGGCCCAACAGTACGCCGCGCGCTTTCCGCAGCACACCCGCACGGTGGTGATCGACGGCGTGGTGCCGAACGAGCTGGTGGTGGGCGGTGATTTCGCCAACACCTTCGAAAACGCCATCGCGCTGCAGTCCGCGCAGTGCAGCAAGGACGCCGCCTGCGCAAAGCGCTTCCCGGTCGACACCCGCACCCAGCTGCGCAACGTGATGACCACGCTGAACACCGCGCCGGTGGAGGTGGACTACCGCGACCCGGGCACCAATGAAGCCCGCCGCGACAAGGTCACCGCCGACACGGTTACCAGCCTGGCCTTCCTGTTCTCGTACATGCCGGAACTGTCCTCGCTGCTGCCGGTGGTGCTGGATGAAGCCGCACAGGGCCGCTATGCGCCGCTGATGTCGCTCAACCGCATGGCCAGCCGTTCGATGGACGGGCAGATGAACCGGGGCATGCAGTGGTCGGTGATCTGCGCTGAAGACGCCGACCGCTACCAGCCGGCCCCGGCCGGCGACACCCTGCTGGGCCCGGAAGTGGCGCGCATGTTCTTCGCCGCCTGCCCGGCGTGGAACGTGGGCAGCCGCCCGAAGGACTTCACCCAGCCGCTGCGCACGGAGCTGCCGGTGCTGCTGCTCAGTGGCGAGCTGGATCCGGTCACCCCGCCGCGCTACGCCGAGCAGGTGCTGAAGGGCCTGCCCAACGCCCGCCATCTGGTGGCGAAGGGGCAGGGCCACGGCACCCTCAACGCCGGCTGCATGCCGCGCGTGCTGGCGCAGTTCGTGGACACCGCCGACGCCAAATCACTGGAAGTGAGTTGCCTGGATTCCCTGAGTCCGGTGCCGGCCTTTACCTCGTTCAATGGATGGGAACCATGATCGTCGCCGAGAACCTGCATAAAGCCTTCCAGACCAAGACCGGCCTGATCCAGGCGGTCCAGAACGTGGGCTTCCACGCTGAGGATGGCCAGATCACCGGCCTGCTCGGTCCCAATGGTGCGGGCAAGACCACCACCATGCGCATGCTGTACACGCTGATGACCCCGGACCAAGGGCGGGTGCTGGTGGATGGCCTGGACGCCGCCAAAGACGCGGTGGCGGTGCGACGCCGGCTTGGCGTGCTGCCGGACGCACGTGGCGTGTACAAGCGCCTCACCGCGCGCGAGAACATCGCCTACTTCGGCCAGCTGCATGGCATGAGCGCGGCGGATATCCGCGAGCGCACCAAGGTGCTGTCCAAGGCCCTGGACATGGAAGACATTCTGGACCGCCAGACCGACGGCTTCTCGCAGGGCCAGCGCACCAAGACCGCCATCGCGCGCGCATTGGTGCACGACCCGCGCAACGTGATTCTGGACGAGCCCACCAACGGCCTGGACGTGATGACCACGCGTGCACTGCGCGGCTTCCTGCGCGGGCTGCGCGACGAGGGCCGCTGCGTGATCTTCTCCAGCCACATCATGCAGGAGGTGGCGGCACTGTGCGACCGCATCGTGATCATTGCCAAGGGCACGGTCACCGCGGCAGGCACGGCGGACGAACTGCGCGCGCAGACCGGCGAATCGAATCTGGAAGATGCCTTCGTCAAGGCCATCGGTAGCGAAGAAGGACTGCACGCATGAGCGCGTTTGCCACGTTGTTGACCGTGATGCGCAAGGAACTGCGCGACCTTTCCCGCGACCGCCGCACGCTGGCGCTGACCCTGCTGCTGGGGCCGCTGCTGTACCCGATTCTGATTCTGGGCATGGGCAAGCTGGCCGAAAGCCGGGTCAAGACCCAGATCGACAAGCCGCTGGAGATTCCCACCATCGGGGCCGAACACGCGCCGAACCTGGTGCGCTTCCTGGCCGCGCAGGGCTTGAATGCGGTGGAGGCACCGAAGGACCTGACCGCTGCCATTCGCGACCAGAACGTCGATGTGGCGCTGCGGATCAGCCCGGACTTCCGCGAAAACTGGGAAGACGGCAAGCCGGCACTGGTGGAGATCGTGCAGGACAGCACCCGCCGTGCCGCCGATGTGCCCACCGCGCGCCTGAAGGCAGCCTTGGCCGGCTACAGCCAGCAGGTGGGGGCATTGCGCCTGCTGGCCCGTGGCGTGGACGCCCAGGTGGCACGGCCGCTGGACGTGGCCACCCAGGACCTGGCCACGGCTGAAGCCAAGCGCGGTGTGATGCTGTCCATCCTGCTGCCGGTGCTGCTGACCATCACCTCGTTCCTGGGCGGCGCATATCTGGTGATGGACACCACCGCCGGCGAACGTGAGCGCCAGTCGCTGGAACCGCTGCTGGCTACCCCGGCACCGCGCAGTGCGATTGTGAGCGGCAAGATCGCGGCGGCGTGCGTGGTGGGGCTGGCATCGTTGCTGCTGACCTTGCTGGCGTTCAAGCTCAGTGCTCAGCTGGGAACCGGTGCCGCCGCGCGGCAGCTCAACATGGGCTTCGTGCCGATGCTGCAGATGTTGTTCATCATGCTGCCGATGCTGCTGATCGGCACCTCGCTGCTGACCTTCCTGTCAGCCGCGTCCAAGAGCATGAAGGAAGCGCAGAGCCACATGACCTGGCTGATGCTGCTGCCGATGCTGCCCGGCTACGCGCTGATGGTGTACCCGCTGAAGAGCGAGCTGTGGCAGTTCGGCGTGCCGTTCCTGGCGCAGAACCAGATGCTGCTGAAGATCATCCGCCACGAAGCGATCAGCCCGCAGATGTGGGGCGTCTACCTCGCCGCGAGCCTCGGCCTCGCCGCCGTGCTCTGGTACGCCGCCGTACGCCGCTACCACCAGGAGCGGTTGGCGATCTCCGGCTGACCTGTGGCCTGTGGGCTGCAACCGGTAGCGCCGGCCGTTGGCCGGCCCTCCATTACGCCGCGGGCGGGCCCCCGCCCGGGCGGCCCGGGGGGGGGGGCACCCGCAACAATTCGCCAAAAAAAAAACCCCGCACGCGGCGGGGC
>NZ_RHPP01000104.1 GCF_003935715.1 Stenotrophomonas sp. 278
GCGCTTCTACCCGGCGGCAACCCAAATTCCCCCATCCCCGTACAATCCCCCCATGGATGCCCTGACCCTGCTAGTCGGCGCCGCGCACCCCCGCCGCCCCGGCCATGCCGCGCTGGCCGGACGAGGACTGATGGCCGCCGACCAGCGACCACTGGCGATCGCGGTGATGGGCCCGACCGCGTCGGGCAAGACCGCCACGGCTATAGCGCTGGCGCAGCAGCTGGGCGGCGAGATCGTCAGCGTCGACTCGGCGCTGGTCTACCGTGGGCTGGACATCGGCTCGGCCAAGCCCGATGCCGCCGAGCGCGCGCAGGCCCCGCATCACCTGCTCGACCTGCGCGATCCGTGGCAGACCTATTCGGCAGCCGAGTTTGCCGCCGATGCGGCGCGCGTGGTCACCGACATCGTCGCCCGTGGCCGCGTGCCGATCCTGGCCGGCGGCACCGGGCTGTACTTCCGCGCACTGCTGCAGGGCCTGTCGCCGATGCCGGCGGCCGACCCCGCGATGCGTGCTGCGATCACCGCCGAAGGCGAGTCGCGCGGCTGGGCGGCACTGCATGCCGAGCTGGCGCAGGTGGATCCCGCCGCCGCCGCACGCATTCACGCCACCGACCCGCAGCGCATCCAGCGGGCGCTGGAGGTGTACCGGCTGACCGGTACCCCGATCTCCGAATGGCAGAAGCGCCCGGGCGTGGACCGCCTGCCGGTGCGCTGCCTCAAGCTGATCCTGGCCCCGCGCGAGCGAAGCACCCTGCACCAGCGCATCGAGACCCGCTTCGACGCGATGCTGGCCAATGGCTTCCTTGACGAGGTGCGTGCACTGCGCGCGTTGCCGAAGATGGCAGCCGTGGGCGCGCCACTGGACCTGCCGGCGGTGCGTGCAGTCGGCTACCGCCAGGCCTGGGAGTATCTGGACGGGCAGGGCAGTGCTGCCAACTTCCGCGACAAGGGCATCTACGCTACCCGCCAACTGGCCAAGCGCCAGCTCACCTGGCTGCGCGGCGAGCTTGATGCGCGCTGGTTCGATCCCCATCTTGATGCCACGGCCCTGGCCGATGCAGTCAGTGCATTTACTGCGACCTGAACCATGTCTTCACGCCCTCCGGGCGGTGTACCATCAATGATTCCGGTGGGCGACGGGGCCGTGACCGCTGCCGGGCTACCCAATAAGAACAATAATGAGGAGTGTGCAATGTCCAAGGGGCAATCGCTGCAGGATCCGTTTCTGAATGCACTGCGGCGCGAACGCGTGCCGGTGTCGGTGTATCTGGTCAACGGCATCAAACTGCAGGGCACGATTGAATCGTTCGACCAGTTCGTGGTCCTGCTGCGCAATACGGTGAGCCAGATGGTGTACAAGCACGCCATTTCCACCGTGGTGCCGGCGCGCAACGTACGGGTCGGTCCCGGTGGCGGCTATGTACAGTCCAATGACGGCGGCACCGACAGTGCCCAGGGCGATGACGACGTTGAATGAAACAGGCAAGACCGGAGTGATGCGTGTTTGACCGTTCCAAGCGGGGCGAACACGCGCTCCTGATCCAGCCCCACGCGGGAAAGCTGGAAGAAGACGTGCTGGAAGAGTTCACCGACCTGGCTCGTTCGGCCGGGGCCAGCATTGCGGCCACGTTGACCGCGCGGATCGACCGGCCCAATCCGTCGATCCTGATCGGCAGCGGCAAGCTCGATGAAGTGAAGGCGGCCGCGGATGCGACCGGGGCCGACCTGATCCTGGTCAACCATGCGTTGAGCCCGGTGCAGGAACGCAACCTGGAGCGCTTCCTCGAGCGCCGGGTGATCGACCGTACCGGCCTGATCCTGGACATCTTCGCGCAGCGGGCGCACAGCCACGAAGGCAAGCTGCAGGTCGAGCTGGCGCAGCTGCGCCACCTGGCCACGCGGCTGGTACGCGGCTGGACCCACCTGGAGCGTCAGCGCGGCGGTGCCATCGGCCTGCGCGGCCCGGGTGAAACCCAGCTTGAAACCGACCGCCGCCTGCTGCAGAAGCGCGTGGAGCAGCTGCAGAAGCGGCTTGAAAAGGTGGAAGTGCAGCGCACCCAGATGCGCCGTGCGCGCGTGCGCAGCGAACTGCCGCGCGTGGCCCTGGTCGGCTATACCAATGCCGGCAAGTCGACCCTGTTCAACGCGCTGACCGGTGCCGAGGCCTACGCCGCCGACCAGCTGTTTGCGACCCTGGACCCGACCGTGCGGCGTATCGCCATTCCCGGCGGCAACGTGGTGCTGGCCGACACCGTCGGTTTCGTACGTGACCTGCCGCACGAACTGGTGGCCGCGTTCCGCTCCACGCTGTCCGAAGCGCGTGAGGCCGACTTCCTGCTGCATGTGGTGGATGCCGCGGACCCGCACCGTGAAGAGCGCATTGCCCAGGTCGACGAGGTGCTGGCTGCGGTAGGCGCAGGCGATCTGCCGCAGTTGCTGGTGTTCAACAAGATCGACCGCATCGACGGGGCCGGTCCGCGGCATGACGCGCAGGACGGCATTCCTGACCCGGCGCGCCGCGAACGGGTGTGGATGTCGGCCCGCGATGGCACTGGCCTCGAACTTCTGCAGAGCGTGCTCGGCAAACGCCTGGGCCTGCAGCACATCACCGGCCAGCTGCGCCTGCCGCCCAGCGCCGGCCGCCTGCGTTCGCGCCTGCACCAGCTGGAAGTGGTGCGCGGCGAGCAGGTGGACGAGGAGGGCTGGCTGCTGGAGGTGGACCTGCCGATTGCCGAAGCCGAGAAGCTCGCCGCCAGCGCCGACGGTGCGCCGATCAAGGCGATGCTGCCCGAGAAGTTGCCCGAGTGGTGATGCCGTGACCGTACCCACCGACAACGACCTGGCCGATCTGGCCCGCGCCACCGGCCAGCGCCTGCAGCAGGCCAACCTGCAGCTGGTCACCGCCGAAAGCTGCAGCGGCGGCTGGATCGCCAAGGCCATGACCGACATTGCCGGCTCGTCGGCGTTTTTCGACTGCGGTATGGTGGTCTACAGCTACGAGGCCAAGCAGCGCCTGCTCGGCGTGCGCGCGCAGACCCTGGAGCAGTTCGGCGCGGTCAGCCGTGAAACCGTGATGGAGATGGTGTCCGGCGCGCTGGTGAACTCCGGTGCCGGCGTCGCCGTGGCGGTCACCGGCATCGCCGGGCCGGGCGGCGGCAGTGCCGACAAGCCGGTCGGCAGCGTCTGGATCGCCTGGAAGCAGCGTGGCGGCTACGCCCGTGCGCAGCTGTTCCATTTCGACGGCGACCGCGACGCCATCCGCCGGCAGACCGTACAGCAGGCGCTTACCGGAATCTTCGCGCCGGTGTGACATGCTGGGCGGGTGTAGGCAACGGAGCGCGTGGCGATGTGGGAAACACTGGGAACCGTCCGTGACCTGGGGCGACTGCAGGAAATCGCGTCGGTCCTGATCCGCTATGGCTTCGGCGACCTGGTGCGCCGCATCGGCCTGGCCGACGTGCTGGAACGCGCCGGCCGCCTGCTGCACTGGAATGACACCCAGCACATGCTGCGCATGACCGCGCCGGTGCGCGTGCGCCGCGCCATGGAAGACCTGGGCCCCACCTTCGTCAAACTCGGCCAGGTGCTGGCCACCCGCGTGGACCTGTTCCCGCCGGACTGGATCGCCGAATTCTCCGAACTGCAGAATGCCGTGCCGGCGCTGCCGTTCGAGCAGGTGCGTGGGCAGCTGGAAGCCGACCTCGGTGCGCCGCCCGAACAGGTGTTTGCCTGGTTGGACGTGATGCCCATGGCGGCCGCCTCGCTGGCCCAAGCGCACCGGGCGCGGCTGCAGGATGGCAGCGAGGTGGTGCTGAAGATCCGCCGCCCCGGCATTCGTGATGTGATCGAAGCCGACCTGCGCCTGCTGGCGCGGCTGGCTGAAATCGTCGAAGCGCGGCTGCCCGATCTGCAGCGGTACCGGCCTGCCGAGGTGGTGCAGCAGTTCCAGGTGTCGCTGCGCCGCGAGCTCGACTTCGCCGCCGAGTGCCGCAACGCCGAGCGCATCGCGCGCAATTTCCAGGGGCGCAAGGAGATCCTGATTCCGCGCGTGCATTGGCAGTGGACCTGCGAAAGCCTCAACGTGCAGGACTTCGTCGACGGCATTCCGGGTCGTGACCTCACTGCCGTGGATGCCGCCAGGCTGGACCGGGTGCAGCTGGCCCGTACCGGTGCGCGGATCGTGCTGAAAATGGTGCTGGAGGACGGCTGCTTCCACGCCGACCCGCACCCCGGCAACATCATCTACCTGCGCGATGGTCGGATCGGAGTGATCGACTTCGGCATGGTCGGGGCCATCTCCGAGCAGCGCCGTTTCCAGGTTGCCCAGCTGCTGCATGGGCTGGTCAACCAGGAGCCCGAGGCAGTGGCCGACATCCTGCTGGACTGGGCCGGCGGCGTGGACGTGGACGAATCACGGCTGCAGCAGGACATCAGCGTGTTCGTCGACCAGTACCGGGGCGTGCCGCTGAAGGACCTGCACATGGGCCTGATGCTGGGAAACATCACCCAACTGCTCCGTCAGTATTCGCTGACCCTGCCGGCCGACCTCGCCCTGATGATCAAGACCTTCCTGACCTTGGAGGGCATGGGCCGCCAGCTCGACCCGCAGTTCGACATGGCCAGTGCCGCGCGGCCCTATCTGGAACGGGTGATGCTGCAGCGCTATGCACCTTCGGCGTTGCTCAAGCGCGGACGGCGCAGCCTGATGGGCGCGCTGGACCTGGTCGGCGACCTGCCGCGCGACGTGCGCCGGCTGTTGCAGATGGCCCGGCGCGGGCGGCTGCAGCTGAAAGTGGAGACCCACGCGCTGGAGGGCTTTGGCGAGCAGGTCAACCGGGCCGCCAACCGGCTGGTGGTGGGCATCGTGACGGCGGCGCTGATCATCGGTTCGTCCATCGTCATGCACAGCGTGGGCGGCATCTCCAGCCGCTGGCTGCTGGCGCTGGGTGTGGCCGGGTTCATCGGGGCCGGGTTCTGCGGGGTGTGGATCCTGGTGTCGATTCTGCGGAACCGGTAGAGCCACGCCCTGCGTGGCTTCGACCCAGCCGGGCCCACCCGTAGAGCCACGCCCTGCGTGGCTTCGCGGTGCATGACCCGGGCGCTACGCGCGCCGGATGGTCCGCGACCGCGTCCGGGGTGGCTTCGGATCCTCTAAACGCCGGGCGGTGCATCAACGCCGCGTTTCAATGCCTCCGGACCCTTGTGCCGCGCGTTGCGCGGTCGCCGACCAGGGGTCGGCGCTACGAATTGCTACGTGCCTGCGTATGGATGGCGTTGTCTGCTTCGCTTTTTCTCACCGGATCCTTGCATGTGTCGGGTGTTAGTAGTAATACTACTAACCATGGAACTCACCGACACCCAGCAGGCGATCCTGCAGCTGATCGCCGAGCGTATCGAGACCGACGGCGCGCCGCCGTCGCAGACGGAAATCGCCCGCGCCTTCGGCTTCAAGGGCGTACGCGCCGCGCAGTACCACCTGGAGGCGCTGGAACAGGCCGGTGCGATCCGTCGCATTCCTGGCCAGGCACGCGGCATCCGGCTGGTCCAGGCTCCGCCGCTGCAGGAGGGACTGCCCGATTCACTGCCGACCCCGGCATTGCCGGACGGCGTGCTGCGGCTGCCGGTGCTGGGCCGGGTCGCCGCTGGTCTGCCGATCGGCGCGGACATCGGCTCGGACGATTTCGTGGTCCTCGACCGGGTGTTCTTCTCGCCCGCACCGGACTACCTGCTGAAAGTGCAGGGTGACTCCATGATCGACGAAGGCATCTTCGATGGCGACCTGATCGGCGTGCACCGCACTCGCGACGCCCGCTCCGGGCAGATCGTGGTGGCCCGCATCGACGACGAGATCACCGTCAAGCTGCTGAAGATGGGCAAGGACCGCATCCGGCTGCTGCCGCGCAATCCCGACTACAAGCCGATCGAAGTCCTGCCTGACCAGGATTTCGCCATCGAAGGGCTCTATTGCGGCCTGTTACGGCCCAATCGCTGAGTTCTTCCATGCTCCAGACGCGCGGTCTTTTGTGGCGATTCTCTGATTTGGCTGAGGTTGGTACGGATGTCCGATAATTTTTTTCCGAACGCCGGGCAGAATCTCAGCCTGTGCGATACGCCAACCTTAAAGTGACCCCGTGGCCAAGAAATCAACCAAAGACACCCCCTCCAACGACATGACCTCTGCAAGGACCTCTCCGATGGACGAGAACAAAAAGCGCGCCCTTACCGCCGCACTGAGCCAGATCGAAAAGCAGTTCGGCAAGGGCTCGGTGATGCGCATGGGCGACCGCGTGATCGAAGCCGTGGAAGCCATTCCCACCGGTTCGCTGATGCTCGACATCGCGCTGGGCATCGGCGGTCTGCCGAAGGGCCGTGTCGTTGAAATCTATGGTCCGGAATCCTCCGGCAAGACCACCCTGACCCTGCAGGCCATCGCCGAATGCCAGAAGAAGGGCGGCACGGCGGCCTTCATCGACGCCGAGCACGCGCTGGACCCGATCTACGCCGCCAAGCTGGGCGTGAACGTGGACGAGCTGCTGCTGTCGCAGCCGGATACCGGTGAACAGGCGCTCGAAATCGCCGACATGCTGGTCCGTTCCGGTTCGATCGA
Source organism: Stenotrophomonas sp. 278 (assembly GCF_003935715.1). Classification (GTDB taxonomy): domain Bacteria; phylum Pseudomonadota; class Gammaproteobacteria; order Xanthomonadales; family Xanthomonadaceae; genus Stenotrophomonas; species Stenotrophomonas maltophilia_AH. Next base: position 6,608 of record NZ_RHPP01000104.1, read on the forward strand.
CATCGTGGTCATCGACTCGGTCGCGGCGCTGACCCCGAAGGCCGAAATCGAAGGCGAAATGGGCGACCAGCTGCCGGGCCTGCAGGCCCGTCTGATGAGCCAGGCGCTGCGCAAGCTCACCGGCAACATCAAGCGCTCCAACACCTTGGTGGTCTTCATCAACCAGCTGCGCATGAAGATCGGCGTGATGATGCCGGGCCAGAGCCCGGAAACCACCACCGGTGGCAACGCGCTGAAGTTCTACGCCTCGGTCCGTCTGGACATCCGCCGCATCGGCGCGATCAAGAAGGGCGATGAAATCATCGGCAACCAGACCAAGATCAAGGTCGTCAAGAACAAGCTGGCTCCCCCGTTCAAGCAGGTCATCACCGAGATCCTGTACGGCGAAGGCATCAGCCGCGAAGGCGAACTGATCGACATGGGCGTGGAAGCCAAGCTGGTTGAGAAGGCCGGTGCCTGGTACAGCTACGGTGAAGAGCGCATCGGCCAGGGCAAGGACAACGCCCGCGGCTACCTGCGCGACAACCCGCAGGTCGCCCAGCGCCTGGAAGCCGAGCTGCGCGAGAAGTTCCAGCCGGCCGAAGCCGCCCGCGAGGAAGGCGACGACGACGGCGACGACGAGTAAGTTTTCCTGCGGGGCAGGGCGGCGCCGTCAGTGACGCAGGCACTGCCCCGCAGTTTTCCCCTTTGGAACCCATCCCCCGGTCGGGGGCGCGCCAGGGACGGCGCACACCTGTGAGACCGCAATGCACGATGCCGACAGCCCGGAAGGCGGCCGCAAGAAGCGCCGCGTTCGTGAACAGACTCCCGTCCAGCGGGCACTGGGGCTGCTGGTCCGCCGTGAGCATTCACGCAAGGAACTCACCCGCAAGCTCACTGCGCGGGGCATTGAATCCGACGATGCCGAAGCGGCAGTCAGCAAGCTGACCGAGGCCGGCTGGCAGGACGACACCCGTTTTGCCGAGAACCTGGTACGGATGCGGGCCAATACCGGCTATGGCCCGATTCACATCCGTGCCGAGCTGGGTACGCACGGCCTGGACAGCGCCCAGATTGCCGCCGCCATGGACACCTTCGAGGGTGACTGGACCGAGAATGCCCGCGATCTGGTCCGCCGCCGGTTCGGCGAGGCCGGGCCGCAAGACCTCCCGCAACGCCGCAAGGCCGCCGATCTGCTGGCGCGACGGGGGTTTGATGGGGACTCGATCCGGCGGGCTACGCGGTACGACATCGAGGATTGACGATTCAGGCTGACACGCATGGCGTGTCACTACGGCCCTCGGGCCTGATACCCTTGGTGGTTTCGGCGGTCCTGTAGTGGACACCCGGCCATTGGGGCCGTGTGCCAGGGACCGACCGGCCCGCACACAGCCAGCCCCCATGACCGCATCCGCCAAATTCAGCACCTCCCAGATCCGCAGCGACTTCCTTGAGTTCTTCAAGGGCAAGGGCCATACCATCGTGCCGTCGGCCCCGCTGGTGCCGGGCAACGACCCGACCCTGATGTTCACCAATTCCGGCATGGTGCAGTTCAAGGACGTGTTCCTGGGGGCGGAAAAGCGCAGCTACGTGCGCGCGGCGGACGTACAGCGCTGCCTGCGCGCCGGCGGCAAGCACAACGACCTTGACCAGGTCGGCTACACCGCCCGTCACCACACCTTCTTCGAAATGCTCGGCAACTGGTCGTTCGGCGATTACTTCAAGAAGGACGCCATTGCCTGGGCCTGGGAACTGCTGACCCAGGTCTGGAAGCTGCCGGCCGAGCGCCTGCTGGTCACCGTGTACCAGACCGACGACGAGGCCTACGCGCTGTGGCGCGACATGGTCGGCATTCCCGAAGACCGCATCGTGCGCATCGGCGACAACAAGGGTGCGCCGTTTGCCTCGGACAACTTCTGGCAGATGGCCGACACCGGCCCGTGCGGACCGTGCACCGAGATCTTCTATGACCACGGCGACCACATCGCCGGTGGCCCTCCGGGCTCGCCGGATGAAGACGGCGACCGCTTCATCGAGATCTGGAACCTGGTGTTCATGCAGTTCGACCGCCAGCCCGACGGCACCCTGGTGCCGCTGCCGGCACCGTGCGTGGACACCGGCATGGGCCTGGAGCGCCTGACCGCGATCCTGCAGCATGTGCATACCAATTATGAAATCGACCTGTTCCAGGCGCTGATCCGCAAGGCCAGCGAACTGACTGGCATGGCCGACCTGGAAAACAAATCGCTGCGCGTCATTGCCGACCACATCCGCGCCTGCTCGTTCCTGATCGTGGACGGCGTGCTGCCCTCCAACGAAGGCCGCGGCTACGTGCTGCGCCGGATCATCCGCCGCGCCCTGCGCCACGGCTGGATGCTGGGCGTGCGCCAGCCGTTCTTCAGCAAGCTGGTGCCGACCCTGGTCGAGCAGATGGGCGAAGCCTATCCGGAACTGCCGGCCCAGGCCGACACCGTGGTGCGCGCCCTGCAGGCCGAAGAGGAGCGCTTCGCGCAGACTCTGGATTCGGGCATGAAGATCTTCGACGACGTCGCTGCGCAGGTCACCGACGGCATCATTCCGGGCGTCGACGCGTTCCGCCTGTACGACACCTACGGCTTCCCGCTCGACCTCACCCAGGACATCGCGCGCGAGCGCGACCTGGTGGTGGACATTGCCGGCTTTGATGCCGCCATGGAAAAGCAGCGCGAAGACGGCCGCAAGGGCGGCAAGTTCGGTGGTGGCGTGACGCTGTCGGCCGAACTGGTGGCGACCCTGAAGCCGACCGTGTTCCAGGGCTACGACCGCCTGCAGGCCGATGGCCTGACTGTGGTCGCCCTGCTCAAGGATGGCCGCGCCGTGGACAGCGTCCAGGCCGGTGACGAGGTGATCGTCATTACCGACCAGACCCCGTTCTATGCCGAATCCGGTGGCCAGGTCGGTGATACCGGCACGCTCACCGGCAACGGGGTGCAGCTGCCAGTGACCGACACGCAGAAATTTGCCGGCCAGTTCCATGGCCACGTCGGCCAGATCGCCAGCGGTTCGCTGAAGGTGGGCGACACGCTCAGCGGCCAGGTCGACGGTGCGCGCCGTGGTGCCACCATCCTCAACCATTCCGCCACCCACCTGCTGCACGCCGCCCTGCGCGAAGTGCTGGGCACGCATGTGCAGCAGAAGGGCTCGCTGGTCGCGCCGGACCGCCTGCGCTTCGACTTCTCGCATTTCCAGCCGATCACGCCGGAAGAGCTGGCCGTGATCGAGCGCAAGGTCAATGAACAGGTCCGCGCCAACAATGCCGCCGAAGTGCACAACATGGGCATGCAGGAAGCGCTGGACTTCGGTGCGATGGCGCTGTTCGGCGAAAAGTACGGCGAGAACGTGCGCGTGCTGAAGATGGGCGACTACTCCACCGAACTGTGTGGCGGTACCCATGTCGGCCGTACCGGCGATATCGGCCTGTTCAAGATCACCTCCGAAGGCGGTGTGTCTTCGGGCGTGCGCCGCATCGAGGCGGTGACCGGGCAGGGCGCGCTGGACTACGTCAGCCATGAAGAAGCACAGCTGGCCGAAGCAGCCGCGCTGCTGGGCGGTGCGGCCAGCGACGTGGTCGAGAAGATCCGCCAGCTGGGCGACCGCCAGAAGAAGCTGGAACGCGAACTCGAGGCCCTGAAGGCCAAGCAGGCGGCAGGGGCCACCGCCGACCTCGGCGGCTCGGCCGTGGAGGTGAACGGTGTGAAGATCTTGGCGGTGCGCCTGGAAGGCTTCGACGCCAAGGCCCTGCGCGATGCGATGGACCGCCTGAAGCAGCAACTGGTCAATACCGTCATCGTCTTGGCAGGTGCACAGGACGGCAAAGTCTCACTTGTTGCGGGTGTGAACGGCAGCGCAATGGGCAAGGTCAAGGCCGGGGAACTGTTGTCCCACATCGCCGGTCAGATCGGGGGCAAGGGCGGCGGCCGCCCGGACCTCGCCCAGGGTGGTGGTGAGGACGGGCCCGCCCTTGCCTCGGCCCTTGCCGGGGTCGTTGACTGGGTGACCCCTCGTATCTGAACATTCTGAAGCCTCCGCTCCTTGATGGGGCGGGAGGCCAGACGGTAATATGGCTAATCCTTTTCCCTTTGTCGTGGCGTTCCTTGGCTGGACGTCAAACCGGTGGGAAAAACCACCGGTTCTTGGAGACTAAAAAACAATGTTGATCCTGACTCGCCGTGTTGGCGAAACCCTGAAGATCGGCGATGACGTCAGCGTCACCGTGCTCGGCGTCAAGGGCAATCAGGTGCGTATCGGTATCACCGCTCCGAAGGATGTGGCCGTGCACCGCGAAGAAATCTACGAGCGCATCCAGCGCGGCGACCAGCCGAATGTAACCGGCGGCGAAGATTCTTCGAATTAAGGCTTTACCTTGGGGTGTGATTAACGTTATTCTTCACGCCCCCGCTGAGACGTAACACCGCAGCGAGGAAAGCCAGATTTCTGGAGTGGTGCCCGAGTGGCTGAAGGGGCTCCCCTGCTAAGGGAGTATAGGGCCAAAAACTCTATCGAGGGTTCGAATCCCTCCCACTCCGCCAGAGTTACAGAAAAGCCCCTGGAAACAGGGGCTTTTTTGTTGCCCGCAGTTTGTGAGCACGTGCGGGAGATGCAACCCGCACGTAGAGCCACGCCCTGCGTGGCTGCATTCGCTGCCGCGCCCGGTCGCCCCGGTCATCACGCTGAAATCTTCCCTGCCTAATGTTCCAGACTGCCTGCCGGTCAAAGGCCAAGGCATTACCGAGGATCATGTGCTTACGTTCAGGGGGCTTGATGGACGCCATGCTGTCCTGTGCATCGTGCTGCTCTGCGCGTGGCTGGGGCCCGTGCAGGCGTTCGCGCGTGTCCTCGAACGCGACTTCGATCTGCCCGGTCAACCACTGGAACGCGCGCTGGAACAGTTCAGCGTCGTCTCGGGGTGGTCGGTGATGTATCCCGCGTCTCTCGCCGATGGCCGGACCAGCCGCGCGGTGCACGGCGTCATGCTGCCTGCGCTGGCGCTTCAGCAGTTGCTGGAAGGTACCGGACTGGAGGCACAGACCGTCGCGGATGACCGGGTGGTGCTGCGCGAACGCGCGGGTGCCCCGGTTGCTGCGGCCATCGGCCTGGGGTCTGAAGATCGCCGTCGCCGTTTCGGCCAGGTCCAGCACACCCTGCGGCGCGTGTTCTGTGACGACCCCGTGCTGCAACCCGGCGACTACAGCGCAGCACTGGTCTTTCACGTCGCCAGCGACGGCCGCGTCCAGCAGCCCGAGCTGCAGACCGGCACCGGCGACGCGCAGCGCGACCAGCGCCTGCTCCAGGCCATTCGCGATCTGCAACTGCCCGCGGCCACGGCGGACCTGCCGCAGCCGATCCGTCTGCACATTCAACCCGTGCCGGAGGGTCGCGACTGCGGCTCGTCACGGCAACTCTCCCCGTGATGCCAAGGACCTGATCATGAACGACAGTACGGCCGGAACCGTTGACCTCAGGGACTATCTGCTGGGCACCTACGACGAACTGAAGCGCCGTCTGGTGCGTCGCCTCGGCTCGGACGACCTGGCAGGCGACGCATTGCAGGACACCTGGATGCGCCTGGACGCGCGGCGCGATCGCCTGGACCCGGTGCAGAACCCAGCGGCTTACCTGCTGCGCATGGCCATGAACACCGTCGTGGACCGGCAGCGCGCCGACCACCGGCTGATGCAGCTGGACGAAGTCAGTGCGCTGATGGAGCTGGCCGATCCCGCCCCCGGCCCGGCGCAGAATGCCGAGAACGACTTCGCGGTGCAGGACATGCTGGCCCTGCTGCAGCGCATGCCCGAGCGTCGCCGCCGCATCCTGCTGGCGATCCGTGTGGAAGGCCTGCAGCAGCGCGATGTCGCCGAACGCCTGGGCGTTTCGCTGCGGCTGGTCCAGCGCGAACTGAAGGCGGCCCAGGAATACCTGGCAGCACGCAGCGCCGATGGTCGACCTGTGCGGTTCTGAGCGGCGGCGTCCGTCTACACTTTGACGCCACACCAGAACCCTGCACCGCGCAGGGATGGCCTGACCTGCGATGGATGCTGACCACACGCCGCACCGTGACATCGACGCTGTCGAGCGCCAGGCCCAGGCGTGGCTGGTGCAGCTCACATCCGGCGAACTGACCGCCGCGCAGGGCGAGCAGTTCCGGCAGTGGTGCCAGGACCCCGCGCACCGCGAGGCATTTGCCCGCGCGCGCCGCCAATGGGACCAGATTGCCGAGGCCGGAAAGCTGCTGCAACCCGGTCCGCTGCAACGTACCCCCGCCGATGACCGTCGCCGCTTCAGCCGCCGCGCATTTCTGGGCGCGGCAATTGCCGCACCCGCCAGCCTCGCCGTGGTCGCCGCGCTGCATCCCCCCCTCGGCCTGTGGCCCTCGGTGACCGCGATCGCCGCCGACTTCCACACCGGCACCGGTGAGCGCCAGCGCGTACAGCCGCTGCCGCATGTGCAGATGGACATGGACACGCGCACCAGCGTGCGCCGCCGCCCCGATGCGGGCACCCCGGTGCTGGAGCTGGTGGAAGGCCAGGTCGCGCTGCAGAGCACAGGCGGCTCCGGGCTCACTCTGATCGCAGGTCCCGGGAAAATTCTGGCCGACGCTCAGCCGACGTCGTTCGACGTGCGCTGCATCGAAGGGCAGGTCCGGGTGACCTGCCTCAGCGGCCTGCTGCGCATCGAACATCCGCAGGGGCGCATGCAGCTTCAGCACGGGCAGCAGGTCCGCTTTGATACCCAGATGAGCGGCGTGGTTTCCGATGCCGTGGTCTCTGAAGTGTCGGCGTGGACCAGCGGCATGCTGGTGTTCCGTCGCGCGCCGCTGTCGGAAGTGGTGGATGAGATCAACCGCTACCGGCGCGGCCGGGTCGTGCTGCGCGGCGAGCGCCTGGCGCGCGAACCGGTGAGCGGACGCTTCGGCATCGATGATCCGGATGCCGCGCTGGAGCAGCTGCGGCTGAGCCTGTCGCTGGACATCCAGCGCTTCCCGGGCGGCATCGCGGTACTGGGGTAGGGCAGGGCAACCTGTTCAATGGCATCAATCTGCAGGGACGGAGTCATGGATGCGGAATGAGTCGGTGGGTCTGGTGGATCTGCGGCGCAACCTGTCGGCATTGCTGGAGACCACGCGTCTGCAGCCGTTGATGGTGCACCGCTACGGCACGCCCTGGGCGTATGTGGTGTCCGATGCGCAGTGGCGGCAGCATCGGGTGCAGTTGGAGTTTGATCCCAGCGGTCATCCGCTGGCCCGGCTGCAGCAGCTGCAGCGTGAGCTGCTGCCGCTGGCCGAAGGCAGCGGGCTGTCGCCAGCCGCCTGCGCACGTGCCTTGATCCTGCAGGCGATCTTCGGCTTCGACGACATCGGCGAGCTGCACGAACACCTCTGCTTCGACCGCCTGCTGCACTGGTTCGTCGATGGCGGTGGGGCCGGGGCCGACCCTTGGCAGGTGCCCGAACTGCGCCAGGCCATTGCCGCATTCATGGACGACACGCCGGCGATGGCCGCGTTGTTCCGTCTGCTGGGTCGCGATGACGTGGTCGCCATTGCGGTTGCCTGTGGTGGCCAGCGTCGCGAGACGGGTGCAGTTTTCAAAGCGATGACCGCGCCATGACGCGTTCGCGGGTTGCCGTAGTGCGTCACGGATCGACATCCTGCCTGTCGTAATTCGTCGCTGGCCGCCGTCTTGCAGGAGTACGGCATCGTGGCATGCCGGCGGCGGAGACGTGCGATGGTGCCTGAAGGACGCAAGGTCAGCATGTTGGATCTGGACCGTCATCTGAGCCAGGTTCTTGAACAGGCGCGGGATGCGCCGATATGTGTGCAACGTTACGGCCATCCCTGGGTGTGGCTGTTGTCCTCCGACGCCTGGTTCGAGGCCACCCGCTGGGCGGCACTGGATACCCGCGAACACCCGCTGATGCGGCTGCGCGACGCCGTTGACCCGCTGCTGGGTACCTGGCCTTCGCCCGCCATGCCCCCGTCGGACCGCGGGCTGCGTCAATGGCAGCGCGCTGCACTGCTGGTGCAGCTGCGAGCGTTGGACGACCTGCAGCGCCTGCACGACGGACTGCGCTTCAACGTGCTGTATCGCGATTTCGTTGGCATTGATGAGGCAAGCGCGTGGTCGCAGGCTGAATGCCGTGCGTTGCTTGAAGCATTCCAACAGCCGGCCTTGCAGCGCTGCGTGGACGCCGCCCTGGGCGTGGTCCCCGCCGTTCTGGTAAATGCGGCGCGCTGTCGCCGCAGCCGTGTCCACCAATGTTTATCGAACTGACACATGCAGGACCGACGATGGTGGCGCGGTCCCTTCCAGGAAGAGTGAGGACGACATGATGCGCAGCAGTGTTCGCAACCGCAGCAAACGCCAGCATGGATTCAGTCTGCTGGAGATCATGGTGGTGGTCGTGATCATCGGCATCCTGGCCGCGCTGATCGTGCCTCGCTTGATGGACCGGCCCGATCAGGCCCGTGTGGTGGCTGCACGCCAGGACATCGCCGCGCTGATGCAGGCATTGAAGCTGTATCGGCTGGATAACGGTCGCTACCCCAGTGGCGAGCAGGGTCTGCAGGCGTTGATGAAGCCACCGGGCAACACCGGTGGCATGCCGGTGGGCCCGTATCTGGAACGTCTGCCCAACGACCCATGGGGCGCACCGTACCAGTATGCCAACCCGGGCGAGCACGGCGAGATCGACGTGTTCTCGTTCGGTGCCGACGGCAAGGCCGGCGGCGATGCCGGTGACAGCGACATCGGCTCCTGGCAGCTCTGAGGCCATTTTCCATGCGCGCAGCACGACAACGTGCAGGCCGTTCTCCCCAGCATCAACGCGGCATGGCGGTGATCGTGGCCATGCTGGTGGTGGCAATCGTGGCGGTGATCGCGGCCGGGTTGATCCTGAGGCAGTCCACGGCGCTGCGCACGCTGCGCGGCGAACAGCTGCGCGCGCAGGTCAGCCTGGCGGTGGA
>NZ_RHPP01000105.1:0-4794 GCF_003935715.1 Stenotrophomonas sp. 278
GGTCGGCGCGGGCCTGGGCAGCGCCGCCCGCCCGCAACCGGGACAGCGCCAGCCCGTACTGCTGGGCATCGGTCAGGCCATTCTTCTGGGAGCGCTGCAGATTCTGGTATTCCAGGGACAGCTCGCCGGGGGTATCCGCACTGAGCACCCGCAGCCGCTCGCGGGCCCAGTCGAACTGGCCGGATGCCCCGCGGCTGAGCGCGTTCACCGAGAACTGCATGCCCGAGGGCAGCAACGGGTTGCCGCGTTGGACCAGCGGGTCGGACAAAGCCGGATCGGACGGGTCCACGCGCTCGGTACGCACCCCGGTCGGGGTCTGCGTGGTCAGCAGCACCGTGTCCTTCTTCATCTGTTCGGCGCGGGCCTTGGCCTCGCTGATACGGGTGATGTTGACCGGGTGGGTCTGCAGGAAGTCCGGCACCGAGTAGCCGCCGGCATTGCCGCGCATCGACGCGGACATGCGCTCGAAGAACCCGGCCATCGCGTCCACGTCGTAGCCGCTGCGGGCCAGGGTGCGGATGCCCAGCCGGTCGGCCTCGGACTCGTTGCTGCGGGTGTAGTTGATCTGGCGCTGCTGCATCAGGCCCATGCCCGAGGTGATCGCCGCCATGGTCGCGTCGCCGGACGAGTTGCCGCCGGCCTGCTGCGCAGCCACGACCGCTGCCAGCATGCCCAGGAGGATCGGGATCTGGTCGCGCTGGGCGCGCTCCACCCCACGCAGTACGTGCTGCTGGGTGACATGGGCGATTTCGTGCGACAGCACCGCAGCGACTTCATCCTCGCGCTCGGCGGTCAGCACCAGTCCGGCGTTCACCCCGATGTAGCCGCCCAGGGTAGCGAAGGCATTGATCTGGCGGTCGCGGAGCATGAAGAAGGTATAGGGCTGACGCGGCTGCGCGCTGTTGGAGCCGAGCCGGGTGCCCATCGTCTGCAGCCACTCGTCCACCAGCGGGTCTTCCAGCAACATGCCGTAGTTGCGCAGTTCGCGCAGCATCATGCCGCCATACTCGGCCTGGCGGGCCGGGGTCAGCAGTTCCCCGGCAGACGAGCCGATGTCTGGCAGCTTGGTGTCCTGGGCCTGTGTCGGCGGCGCGGCCAGGGCCAGGGTCAGTGCGGCAGAGAGCAGCAGAGGGCGCAAGCGGGGCTCCGGGGCGGACAGGTGGGGCAGGGTGTGCAGGTAGCGTGACAGACCCTGCCGAAATCTGCTGTTAATCCACAGTGTTGCGGCGATGGCATCGAAATTCCAGCAGGGCGATACCATATACAGACACTCGTTCCGCTGTGGAGTTTCCCGTGAGCCAACATGTCGCTTCCAACCCGGGCGGGAAGCCGCCCATCACCATCTACTCGACCGCCGTCTGCCCCTACTGCGTGGCGGCCAAGAACTTCCTGAAGAGCAAGGGTGAGACCTGGACCGAGGTCCGGATCGACCTGGACCCGGCCGAGCGCGAGAAGATGATGGCCAGGACCCGCCGTACCAGCGTGCCGCAGATCTTCGTCGGCGACGTTCACGTGGGTGGGTTCGACGACATGATGGCGCTGCACCAGGCCGGCAAGCTTGAGCCCCTGCTGAACGGGGAGCAGGCATGAGCGCGGCCGACGACGCCAGCAAGGACCGGATCGCGGAGTTCACTGACTTTCGCAAGCGCATGAACGAACGCATCCTGGGGGAACCCAACCAGGTGGTGCGCCGCTTCTTCGCGCTGGACACCCAGACCTACCAGGCCGGTGCACTGGACGTGAAGACCAAGGAGCTGCTGGGTCTGGTGGCCTCGATGGTGCTGCGCTGCGATGACTGCATCAGCTACCACGTGGCCCAGTGCAAAGAGGCCGGCGTGAGCCGTGAGGAGTTCTTCGAGACCTTCTCGGTCGGCCTGGTGGTCGGCGGGTCGATCGTCATTCCGCACCTGCGCCGCGCCGTGGACTTCCTCGACCAGCTGGAAGGCGGTGCCGCCGCCCCGGACGCCCACGCGCATTGATGAACAGACGCCCGACCCACGGTCGGGCGCTACCGGTGTGGGACCTTTGTCTATTTGGGGTCATCCGCCCGGGTGGGGCATAATTGCAGTGGTAACTTCCTGCGCCGGACCCGATGGGCGGCGCTCCCCCTAGGCTCGGAATAAATATCAATGACGCAGAAAATCACGGTCATCCGCGGTGACGGCATCGGCCCGGAAATCATGGACGCCACGCTCTTCGTGCTCGACAAGCTGAACGCCGGGCTGGAATACGAAGAAGCCGACGCCGGCCTGGTGGCCCTTGAAAAGCACGGCGACCTGATGCCGGCTTCCACCCTGGAATCGATCGCGCGCAACAAGATCGCCCTGAAGAGCCCGCTGACCACCCCGGTCGGTGGCGGCTTCACCTCGATCAACGTCAGCCTGCGCCGTCATTTCGACCTGTACGCCAACGTCCGCCCGGCCACCTCGTTCCCGAACACCAAGTCGCGCTTCGGCGACGGCGTGAACCTGATCACCGTGCGTGAGAACACCGAAGGTGCCTATCTGGCCGAAGGCCAGGAAGTCTCGGCCGACGGCGAAACCGCCTTCTCCGGTACCCGCATCACCCGCAAGGGCTCGGACCGCATCGTCCGTTACGCCTTCGAGCTGGCCCGCAGCACCGGCCGCAAGAAGGTCACCGCCGTGCACAAGGCCAACATCATCAAGTCGACCTCGGGCCTGTTCCTGAACGTCGCCCGTGAAGTCGCCGCCGAGTACCCGGACATCGAGTTCCAGGAAATGATCGTCGACAACTGCTGCATGCAGCTGGTGATGCGTCCGGAACAGTTCGACATCATTGTCACCACCAACCTGTTCGGCGACATCATTTCCGACCTGTGCGCCGGTCTGGTTGGCGGCCTGGGCCTGGCCCCGGGTGCGAACATCGGCAAGGACGCGGCCATCTTCGAAGCCGTGCACGGCACCGCGCCGGACATCGCCGGCCAGGGCAAGGCCAACCCCTGCGCCCTGCTGCTCGCCGCCGCGCAGATGCTGGACCACCTCGGCCAGCCGGAAAACGCCGAGCGCCTGCGCAAGGCCATCGTCGCCACCCTGGAAGCCAAGGACTCGCTGACCGGCGACCTGGGCGGCACCGGCAACACCATGGGCTTCGCCCAGGCGATCGCCAGCCGCCTGTAATCGACCGCGCGCGCGTAGAGCCGGGCTTGCCCGGCTTGCTTCTCGTAGCGCCGGGCTTGCCCGGCTTGCATGAAAAAGGGCCGCTTTCGCGGCCCTTTTTTTCATGGTCCCCGTGCAGCCGGGCAGAGCCCGGCTCTACGTCAGCGCTGCTGGATCTTCGACAGCAGGCGCAGGAACTCCACGTACAGCCACACCAGCGTCACCATCAGGCCGAACGCGCCGTACCATTCCATGTACTTCGGTGCACCGGCTTCCACGCCGCTCTCGATGAAATCGAAGTCCAGCACCAGGTTCAGTGCCGCCACGACCACCACGAACAGGCTGAAGGCGATGCCCAGCCAGCTGGCTTCATGGATCACCGGGACGTTGATGTTGAAGAAGCCCAGCACGAACGAGGCGAGGTAAAGCAGAGCGATGCCACCGGTCGCGGCGACCACGCCGAGCTTGAAGTTCTCGGTGGCCTTGATCAGTCCGCTGCGGTACGCGAACAGCAGCGCGAACAGGGTGCCGAAGGTGAGCAGCACGGCCTGGAAGACGATGCCCGGGAAGCGCATTTCAAACATGGCCGAGATCGCGCCCAGGAAGAAGCCTTCCACCAGCGCGTAGGCCGGAGCCGTCACCGGTGACCATTCCTTCTTGAACACCGTCACCAGCGCGAGGATCAGGCCGCCCACGGCACCGCCGATGGCGTACAGCTTTGCAGCCGGGTTGATCTGCCCATCGATGCCGACCGTCTGGCTCCAGGCGAAGGCGGCGGTCAATACCGTCAGCAGCAGCAGGATGCCGGTCTTGTTGACCGTGCCATTGAGGGTCATGGCCTGGTCGGGCCGGGCGACGACGGCACCGCTGGACAGGTCCAGGAACGTCGATTCGGAAAGGGCGGGGTTGCCGCTGCGCATTGCCAATCTCCTTGAAGGTGTGGATGGAGGCCGTCCGGCCGCTGGGGCGAGCATAGTGGAGCGGGCGGCCTGCCGGCTACCGCAGTGGCACGCGGAGCGATGTTTGTGAAATTTTGTGTGAAAACCGTTGACAGATGCCTCTGCGGTTCCCAAAATAGCCGACTCTTTCGGGGACAACCTCGAGGGATTTACCGCCGGGGTATAGCGCAGTCTGGTAGCGCGCCTGCTTTGGGAGCAGGATGTCGGGGGTTCGAATCCCTCTACCCCGACCAATCCGCTGCTCAAAACGGGATTGGAATGCGACAATCCGGAATGAGCGCCCGTAGCTCAACTGGATAGAGCACCGGCCTTCTAAGCCGGCGGTTACAGGTTCGATTCCTGTCGGGCGCGCCATCTGGCGCATGCGTCAGGGTAGGTAGGTAGTGACACGCCATGCGTGTCATCGACCCACCAGAACGGAATGTAGAGCCACGCCCTGCGTGGCTTCGACAAACCGGATGGATTCAAAAGGTTTCAGTGGTGGCTGTAGCTCAGTTGGTTAGAGTACCGGATTGTGATTCCGGTGGTCGGGGGTTCGAATCCCCTCAGCCACCCCACTGTTTCAAGGCCAGGTGCGCCGAAGGCGCTTCCGGGTTGCAAAAAAAGGCGGAATCGTTACAATGATCGCCTGAGTTTTCAGGGCTGTTAGCTCAGTTGGTAGAGCAGTTGACTCTTAATCAATAGGTCCAAGGTTCGAATCCTTGACAGCCCACCAAGAC
>NZ_RHPP01000105.1:4891-15352 GCF_003935715.1 Stenotrophomonas sp. 278
GGGCTGTTAGCTCAGTTGGTAGAGCAGTTGACTCTTAATCAATAGGTCCAAGGTTCGAATCCTTGACAGCCCACCAAGACAGAAGCCGCCGGATACGTCCGGCGGCTTTTTTCTTGTCTGCGATCACGCATTGCGCAGCCACGCAGGGCGTGGCATCTACGTGCGGTGTGATGCGGCGGCCGGTCGGCACGACGCGCGTGGCGCGTCGCTGCGGGCGATGGGGTACGGGGGTGGTCGGCACGAGGTGCATGCTGGCCAGGTAGGGTCGCTCGACAGACGACCACCGATATCGCCTCCGGGTTCTTCAGGGCAGGGAGCCCTGATCGGAGCGGGCCTTCCATCATTCACAAAAACGCTTGCAACCCGATGTCGCAATGCGCCATAATTCGCCTCCCGATTTTCGGGCTGTTAGCTCAGTTGGTAGAGCAGTTGACTCTTAATCAATAGGTCCAAGGTTCGAATCCTTGACAGCCCACCAAGACAGAAGCCGCCTGGTCCGCCAGGCGGCTTTTTTCTTGCCTGCGCTCTGGCATCGCGCAGCCACGCGGGGCGTGGCTCTACGAGTGGCGAGGTGCCTGATTGTTGGGCAACGCATGGCACGACGCGCATGGCGCGTCGCTACGCGGTGCGGGGGTGATGCGGTTGGCGCGACGCGCATGGCGCGTCGCTACGCGGCGCCGGTTGGGTAGAGTCGGTCGATAGACGACCGCCGATAGCCTGTCCCGGTGCGTTGACGCATGGTTCCTGCCGAAGTGACGCTGTCGGCATGGCGCTCCGTTCCCCTGTCATGCGTCAAAGAACGTGGAGCCGATACCGGCCGTCGTCTGTCGATCGACGCTACCAGCAGGCAAGCCATGCGCCGCCGGTCGAGCGTCCGGCCGCCCACTTCCCCTATAATCCCGCCCTGCGCGAAAGTGGCGGAATTGGTAGACGCCCTGGATTTAGGTTCCAGTGCCGCAAGGCGTGGGGGTTCGAGTCCCCCCTTTCGCACCACAGACCCGGCTGGGGGCCGGGCTGTCCGAGGGTACGTCCCGCCTGGCGGGAGACGGCTGGCCAACCCTGAACGGGCGGCTGGATTGGCGCTTCCGGCCCTGTGCTGGCGGCGCTGCCCGGAATCGGCCAAACTACAGGGCTGCGGCGGGATTGTGCGTCCACGGCCCCGTCTCCAAAACCCGTTTCATTCACATCAGTGCCGGGGGCCGCGCCACCGGTGGCAGGAGTCAACATGCAAGCTTCGATCGAATCCACCGGCAATCTGGAACGCCGCCTGACCTTCTCGCTGCCGGAAGACCGCCTGCAGACGCACATCAGCGGCCGCCTGGGCGAAATCGCCCGCACCGCGCGCATCAAGGGCTTCCGCCCGGGCAAGGTGCCGGCCAAGGTGATCGAACAGCGCTTCGGCGCGCAGGTGCGCAATGAAGCGCTGGACGGCCTGCTGCGTGAAACCTTCGATGCCGTCGTGCGCGAGCACGAGCTGCGCATCGCCGGTGCCCCGCGCATCGACAAGGGCGACGAAGGCGAGTTCTCGTTCGTGGCCACCGTGGAGCTGATCCCGGACTTCGGCGACGTGGACGTCAGCAAGCTGACCGTCGTGCGTCACACCGCCGAGATCTCCGATGCCGACATCGACCAGATGATCACCAACCTGCGCGAACAGCGCCGCAGCTGGAGCCCGGTCACCCGTGGCGCGCAGGAAGGCGACCTGGTCGCGCTGGAGACCTTCTCCCAGGCCGGCGATGAGCGCCTGCCGGCCGAAGGCACCGAAAAGGGCAGCGTGGTCATCGGTCAGGGCATGATGTTCGACCAGATCGAAAAGGGCCTGGTCGGCCTGGCCAAGGGCGAAGAAAAGACCCTGGACGTCGAATTCCCGGCTGACTGGCGCGTGCCGGCCCTGGCGGGCAAGCAGGTCAAGGTCACCGTGAAGGTCGTCGACGTGTCCGAGCCGGTGCTGCCGGAAGTGGACACCGACTTCATCAAGAGCTTCGGCGTGAAGGGCGGCGACCTGGAACAGTTCCGCAAGGACATCCGCGCCAACCTGGAGCGCGAGCTGAAGGGCGCGCTGATGAACCGCCTGCGCCGTGAAGTGGGCGAGCAGCTGATCGCCGCCTATGCCTCGGTGGAAATGCCGCCGCGCCTGGTCGAGAACGAAGCCCGTGCCATGCTGGCCCAGCAGGTCGAGCAGATCCGCCGCAGCGGCCGCAACCCGGGTGACGTGCCGGCCGACGCGCATGAGGGCTTCAAGGACGCCGCTGCCAAGCGCGTGCTGGTCGGCCTGCTGGTCGGCGAAGTGGCGCGCAGGAACGACCTGCGCCTGGACCCGAAGCGCCTGAACGAAACCATGCGCCTGATCGCCTCCACCTACGAAGAGCCGGAGCAGGTCATTGAGATGTACCGCAACGACCCCCAGCTGATGAGTGGTCTGCAGAACCGCGTGATGGAAGAGCAGGTGATCGACTGGATCGCCGAGCGCGCCCAGCACACCGAGCAGGCCCTGTCGTTCCAGGACGCCATCCGCCAGTAAGCGGTCGGCGTCACCGGCCCCGCGCTCCGGCGCGGGGTGTTATTCCCCTACTCAATAGGTGCCCCAGTAATGGACAACGTAACCAAAGCCCTGAACATGGTGCCGATGGTGGTCGAACAGACCAGCCGCGGCGAGCGCGCCTATGACATCTATTCGCGCCTGTTGAAGGAGCGTCTGATCTTCCTGGTCGGTCCGATCGACGACCACATGGCCAACCTGGTGGTGGCGCAGCTGCTGTTCCTGGAAGCGGACAATCCGGAAAAGGACATCAGCATCTACATCAACTCGCCGGGTGGCGTGGTTACCGCGGGTATGGCCATTTACGACACCATGCAGTACATCAAGCCGGACGTGAGCACCATCTGCGTCGGCCAGGCTGCCTCCATGGGCGCGCTGCTGCTGGCGTCGGGTGCAGCCGGCAAGCGTTATGCGCTGCCGAACTCGCGCGTGATGATCCACCAGCCGCTGGGCGGCTTCCAGGGCCAGGCCACGGACATCGACATCCATGCCCGTGAAATCCTGACCCTGCGTTCGCGCCTGAACGAAGTGCTGGCCAAGCACACCGGCCAGTCGCTGGAAACCATTGCCCGCGACACCGAGCGCGACAACTTCAAGAGCGCGGCCGACGCCATGGCCTATGGCCTGGTGGACCAGGTGCTGGAACGTCGCCCGGAAGAGTCGATCACCCCGGCGTAAAGGCACTGCCAGACCGGGCAACCGGTCTGTTTCCGCGGGGTCGGGCTGGACTGGTGTCCACCCGGCCCTGTGCTATTCTCGAATCGAACCCCCGTTCAGCGGGTGGGGTAACTGGGTAAGCGAAGCATGAGCGAAGACCGCCAAGGTCGTTCCACGGACACCGGCAAGATCCTCTACTGCTCCTTCTGCGGAAAGAGCCAGCATGAGGTGCGCAAGCTGATTGCGGGCCCGAGCGTGTTCATCTGCGATGAGTGCGTGGAGCTGTGCAACGACATCATCCGTGAGGAACTTGAGGAAAAGGCGCAGTCGGCGCGCAGTTCGCTGCCGAAGCCGCGCGAGATCCTCGAGGTTCTCGACCAGTACGTCATCGGCCAGAACCGCGCCAAGCGCACGCTGGCGGTGGCGGTGTACAACCATTACAAGCGCATCGAGAGCCGCCAGAAGAACGACGACGTCGAACTGGCCAAGTCGAACATCCTGCTGGTCGGTCCGACCGGTTCGGGCAAGACCCTGCTGGCTGAAACCCTGGCCCGCCTGCTCAATGTGCCGTTCACCATGGCCGACGCCACCACGCTGACCGAAGCCGGTTACGTGGGCGAGGATGTGGAGAACATCATCCAGAAGCTGCTGCAGAAGTGCGACTACGACGTCGAGAAAGCGCAGCAGGGCATCGTCTACATCGATGAAATCGACAAGATCTCGCGCAAGAGCGAGAACCCGTCGATCACCCGCGATGTGTCCGGCGAAGGCGTCCAGCAGGCCCTGCTGAAGCTGATCGAAGGCACCGTCGCCAGCGTGCCGCCGCAGGGCGGCCGCAAGCACCCGCAGCAGGAATTCCTGCAGGTCGACACCAAGAACATCCTGTTCATCTGCGGCGGCGCGTTCGCCGGGCTGGACAAGGTGATCCAGGCCCGTTCAAACGACGCCGGCGGCATCGGCTTCGGGGCCAAGGTGAAGAGCGCCGAGCGCAAGCAGGAAGTGGGCAAGGTACTGGCCGAAGTCGAGCCGGAAGATCTGATCAAGTTCGGCCTGATTCCGGAGTTCGTCGGCCGTCTGCCGGTCGTCGCAACGCTGGAAGAACTCGACGAAGCAGCCCTGGTCAGGATCCTGACCGAGCCCAAGAACGCCATCACCAAGCAGTTCAAGAAGCTGTTCGAGATGGAGCACGTCGAGCTGGAGTTCCGTCCGGACGCCCTGTCGGCCATTGCCCGCAAGGCGCTCAAGCGCAAGACCGGTGCCCGTGGCCTGCGTACCATCGTCGAATCGGTCCTGCTGGACACCATGTACGACCTGCCTTCGGCCGAAAACGTCAGCAAGGTGGTGGTGGATGAATCGGTGATCGAACACAAGTCCGAGCCTTACCTGATCTACCAGACCCCGCCGGCCCCTGAACAGAAGGCGGCCGGCGCTGAATAATCATTCAACCGTTTGAATTGAATGAATTTTTCCAGTGCAGCTTGCATCCTGATGCCGATGGCCCCATAACGGGGCCATCGGCTTTTTTGTATCCGGGTGAAGCTGCCCGGAGGCCATCCCCACTGTTCCATTGGAGCCCCTATGGCCCGTTCCCCAAGTGAGACTCTCGACCTGCCGGTTCTGCCGCTGCGCGACGTGGTGGTGTTCCCGCACATGGTCATCCCGCTGTTCGTCGGTCGCGACAAGTCCATGCATGCCCTGGAGCAGGCCATGGTCGCCGACAAGCGCATCCTGCTGCTGGCGCAGAAGTCGGCTGAAACCGACGATCCGGCGGCCGCTGACCTTTACCAGGTCGGCACCCTGGCCCAGGTGCTGCAGCTGCTGAAGCTGCCCGACGGCACCATCAAGGTGCTGGTCGAAGGCCTGGCGCGCGTCAACGTCACCCAGGTCACCGAGCGCGACGGCGCGCTGCACGGCGTGGGCCAGGAAATCGAATCCGACGACGCCCGCGAACCGCGCGAGGTCGAGGCCATCGCGCGTTCGCTGATGTCGCTGTTCGAGCAGTACGTCAAGACCAACCGCAAGCTGCCGCCGGAACTGCTGCAGACCCTTTCCGGGATTGATGAGCCGGCGCGTCTGGCTGACACCATCGCCGCGCACATCAGCGTGCGTCTGGCCGACAAGCAGCGCCTGCTGGAAACCCTGCAGACCAGCGAGCGGCTGGAAATGCTGGTCGGCCTGGTCGACGGCGAAATCGACGTGCAGCAGATGGAAAAGCGCATCCGCGGCCGGGTGAAGTCGCAGATGGAAAAGAGCCAGCGCGAGTACTACCTCAACGAGCAGATGAAGGCCATCCAGAAGGAACTGGGCGACCTCGACGACGCGCCCGGCGAGATGGACGAACTGGCCCGCAAGATCGCCGAGGCCGGCATGCCCAAGCCGGTGGAGGCCAAGGCCAAGGCTGAGCTGACCAAGCTCAAGCAGATGTCGCCGATGTCGGCGGAAGCGGCCGTCGTGCGCAACTATCTGGACTGGCTGCTGGGCGTGCCGTGGAAGAAGCGCACCAAGGTCCGCAAGGACCTGAAGGTCGCCCAGGACACGCTGGACGCCGACCACTTCGGTCTGGACAAGGTCAAGGACCGCATCCTGGAATACCTCGCGGTGCAGTCGCGGGTGAAGCAGATGAAGGGGCCGATCCTGTGCCTGGTCGGTCCCCCTGGCGTGGGCAAGACCTCGCTCGGCCAGTCCATCGCCAAGGCCACCAACCGCAAGTTCGTGCGCATGTCGCTCGGCGGCGTGCGTGACGAAGCCGAGATCCGCGGCCACCGTCGTACCTACGTGGGTTCCATGCCGGGCCGCATCGTGCAGAACCTCAACAAGGTCGGCAGCAAGAACGCGCTTTTCGTGCTCGATGAGATCGACAAGATGTCGATGGATTTCCGGGGTGACCCGTCCTCGGCGCTGCTGGAAGTGCTCGACCCCGAGCAGAACAACACGTTCAATGACCACTACCTGGAAGTGGACCTGGACCTGTCCGAAGTGATGTTCGTGGCGACGTCCAACTCGCTGAACATCCCCGGCCCGCTGCTGGACCGCATGGAAGTGATCCGCATCCCCGGCTACACCGAGGACGAAAAGCTCAACATCGCCATGCGTTACCTGGTGCCCAAGCAGCTCAAGGCCAATGGCCTGCAGCCGGAGGAACTGGAGATCGCCGGCGACGCCATCCAGGATGTCGTGCGCTACTACACGCGTGAGTCGGGTGTGCGCAACCTCGAGCGCGAAATCGCCAAGATCTGCCGCAAGGTGGTCAAGGAAATCGCGCTCGCCGGCCCGCAGCCGGCGGCCAAGGCGAAGAAGGGCGCGCGCAAGGCCAAGGCGCTGGTCACGGTCAACAGCAGGAACCTGGACAAGTACCTCGGCGTGCGTCGCTTCGACTTCGGTCGTGCGGAAGAGCAGAACGAGATCGGCCTGGTCACCGGCCTGGCGTGGACCGAGGTGGGTGGCGACCTGCTGCAGATCGAATCCACCCTGGTCCCGGGCAAGGGCGCGCTGATCCTGACCGGCCAGCTTGGCAACGTCATGAAGGAATCCGCTTCGGCGGCCCTGTCGGTGGTGCGCTCGCGCGCGGTCGGCTTCGGCATTGATCCGGAGTTCCTGCAGAAGCACGACGTGCACGTGCACGTGCCCGACGGTGCCACCCCCAAGGACGGCCCCAGCGCCGGCATCGCCATGGTCACCTCACTGGTGTCGATGCTGACCAGGGTGCCAATCCGGGCTGATGTCGCCATGACCGGTGAAATCACCCTGCGTGGTCGGGTCACCGCCATCGGTGGGCTCAAGGAAAAGCTGCTGGCCGCCCTGCGCGGTGGCATCCGCACCGTGATCATCCCCGAGGAGAACCGCAAGGACCTGGCTGACATTCCGGCCAACGTCACCCGTGACCTCGAGATCGTGCCGGTGAAGTGGATCGAAGAGGTGCTGGACATCGCCCTGGAGACCCCGTTGACCCCGAAGAAGGCGAAGAAGTCCAAGCCGCCGGTCGCTGTCCGCAGCCGCGGCAAGACAGCTTCCAACGCGCGCGTCAAGCACTGACGCGCGTTGCTGAATCCTCTGAAACCCGCGTCGTTACAGGCTTTTCAGCTTGCGTGGGGTAGGGGGCACTGGTATAAAAGCACCACTCGCAAGTGAGCACATTGCTGACTGGAGCGAACCCATCACTGGCATCCGGGCCGCACAACGGGATCGGATGCTTCATTGTCGAACACGCGGAAATCCCCGCCAAAGGAGCTGTACAGAATGAACAAGACCGAATTGATCGACGCCGTGGCTGAAACCGCCGACCTGACCAAGGCCGAAGCCAACCGCGCCGTCGATGCAGTCGTTGCTGCCGTCACCAAGGCACTGAAGAGCGGCGACGCCGTGACCCTGGTGGGCTTCGGTACGTTCCAGGTGCGCGACCGCGCTGCCCGTACCGGCCGCAACCCGAAGACCGGCGACACCATCAAGATCGCTGCTTCGAAGAATCCGTCGTTCAAGGCTGGCAAAGCCCTGAAGGATGCCGTAAACTAAGCGGCTTGCTGGGGTGCTTAGCTCAGCGGTAGAGCGTCTCCTTTACACGGAGAGGGTCGGGGGTTCGAAACCCTCAGCACCCACCAGGCACTGCCAGTAGTGGTTTTTGAAAGTGTGGAGCGGTAGTTCAGCTGGTTAGAATGCTGGCCTGTCACGCCGGAGGTCGCGGGTTCGAGTCCCGTCCGCTCCGCCAACTTTTGAAAGCCCCTGGTGCAAGCCAGGGGCTTTTCTTTTGCGCGCAAGGCAGGGCAGTTGGGGCGTGGCGCGAAGCGGGTTACACTGCCGGGCTCGCCAATCAGGCCTTGATTTCACTCATGCTGCAGAAACTCCGCGACAAGACCTCGGGCTGGATCGTCACCGTGATCCTGGGGCTGCTGATGATTCCCTTCCTGTTCGTGATCGACAACAGCTACCTCGGTGGCGTTGGCGCACAGAACGTGGCCAAGGTGTCCGCTCCGCCGACCTGGTGGCGCTCGGCTCCGGGCTGGTGGCCGATGTCGCTGCTGTGGGAACACCACGAGATCAGTGCCAACGATTTCCGCACCCGCTTCGAGCAGGCGCGCATGCAGGCACGTTCGCAGCAGGGCGAGGACTTCGACCCGCGCAAGTTTGAAAGCACCGAGAGCAAGCTGGAAGTGCTGGACCAGATGATCGACGAACAGGTCATGCGCCTGTCGGGCGAGCAGGCTGGCCTGGTCATCAGCGACGCCGCCGTGCGCGAAACCATCGCGTCCATTCCCGCGTTCCTCGACCAGAACGGCAAATTCGACGGCAACCAGTACCGTGCGATGCTGGCCGCCGGCAATCCGCCGCGCACGCCGGCGCAGTTCGAGACGCAGGTGCGTGACAACCTGCAGACCGCGATTCTGCCTTCGGCGCTGCAGGGTTCGGGCTTCGTGACCGCCGCCGATGCCGACCGCCTGATGAAGCTGCTGGGTGAAACCCGCGACGTCGAGCTGGCGGCACTGCCGCCGGAAGAAGCGGCCGAACCGGCCGAGGTCACTGACGCGCAGATCAAGCAGTGGTATGACGGCCACACCAAGGACTTCCGCCAGCCTGAAACCGTCAGCCTGGAGTATGTGGAGATCAATGCAGCCAACCTGCCGGCCGCCACCGCCGCCGACGATGCCACGCTGCGCAAGCGCTATGCCGATGAAAAGGCGCGCTTCTCCACCCCGGAAACCCGTCTGGCCTCGCACATCCTGATCGCCGCTGATGCCGGCGACGCTGCTGCGGTGAAGGCGGCCGAACAGAAGGCGACCGCGCTTGCCGCCCAGGCCAAGGCACCGGGTGCGGACTTCGCCGCGCTGGCCAAGGCCAATTCCGACGACACCGGCTCCAAGGAAGGCGGTGGCGATCTGGGCTGGGTGGAACGCGGTGTCATGGTCAAGCCGTTCGAAGACGCGCTGTTCGCCATGAAGGCCGGCGAGATCACCGGCCCGGTCAAGTCCGAGTTCGGTTACCACGTGCTGCAGCTGCGCGAGGTCAAGGGCGGCCAGGAACGTCCGTTTGAGGAAGTGCGTGATCAGTTGGCCGCCGAGCAGCTCAAGGCCGACACCGAGGGCAAGTTCAGCCAGCTCAGCGGCCGCCTGGTCGACGAGGTCTACAAGAATCCGTCCTCGCTCACGGCGGCGGCAGAGACCCTGAAGCTTCCGGTGCAGACCGTCGGCCCGTTCACCCGCGAAACCGCCAGCGGCATAGCGGCCAATCCGGCCGTGCTGCGCGCGGCGTTCTCCGACGTGCTGACCCAGGACGGCACCGTCAGCGACCCGATTGAAATCGCGCCGAACCACAACGTGATGATCCGCGTTACCGACCACAGTCCGGAACAGGCCCTGCCGCTGGACAAGGCCCGCGACCAGGTCATCGCCGCGATCCGCGCCGACCGTGCCCGTCAGGCTTCGGAAAAGGCGGCTGACGCGGTACTGGCCAAGCTCAAGGCCGGACAGACCCTGCAGGCCGTCGCGGCAGAGGACAAGCTGCAGGTCAGCCCGCTGCCGGGCCTGCCGCGCACCCAGCCGGTGCCGACCCCGGAAATCAACCGCGCCATCTTTGCCGCCGCGCATCCGGCCGACGGCAAGCCTACCTACGGCAAGGTCGAAGTGCAGGGCCGCTATGTGGTCTTTGCAGTCAACAAGGTCACGCCGGCCAATCTGGAAGACGTGCCCGCCGAGCAGAAGCAGCAGTTCAAGCAGCAGCTTGAGCAGATTGACGGTCTGTCGGCCGCGGAGGACTTCGTGAAGACCGCCCGCAAGCGTTTCAAGGTGCAAACCGAAGAGGCGAACCTTTAAGGGTTCGCCATCGGTAGCGCCGGCCGTTGGCCGGCCCACGCGAAACTAAAAAGGCCCGGCATTGCCGGGCCTTCTGTGTTGGGTGAACTTCAACGTCGGTGTGAATGCGACGGCCGCAATGTACGGGCCTTCGGACGGTGGTGCCGCGCTGCGCGCGGTTGCCGACTAATAGTCGGCGCTACCGTCGAACGGTGACCCTGCCATCAATCTTCTACGCGCAACACCGCACCCGGCTTCAACACGCTGCTGCCGGTGAGATTGTTCAACGACAACAACGCCTTCAGCGGCATCCCATAGCGCTTGGCGATCGTCCATGCCGACTCGCCGTTGCGCACCGTGTGCCGGCGTGCGCGTGGGCGATCGGCGGCACTGGCCACGGTGCGCGAGGTTGCCGGTGTGCCCGGACGGGCGGTAGCGAGGTCGGTCGCCGGCGCGTCCACCTGCGCCACCGCCACCGTGGTATCC
>NZ_RHPP01000106.1 GCF_003935715.1 Stenotrophomonas sp. 278
CCACCACGTCGAGTGCGCCGACGCCGGGCGGTGCCAGGCGCGGAATCAGCCCGGCGTTGAGCAGCGAACTCTTGCCGCTGCCGCTGGCTCCCACCAGCAGCACGAACGCGCACTTCTGCTGCCACTGCGCTTCCAGTGCCTGCACCAGGGTGTCCACGGCGGCGCTGCGGCCGAAGAACACATGGGCGTCATCGCTGTCGAACGCGTCCAGGCCACGGAACGGGCTGCCCGGTGTGGCCGGCGCGGCGGCCTGGGCGACCGGCCCGCGATAGCCGGCCGGCAGGGTCACCGGCGCGATCAGCCGGTAGCCGCGCTTGCGGATGGTTTCGATGTAGCGCGGGGCCACCGCGCTGTCGCCCAGCGCCTTGCGCAGCTGTGCGATGGCCTTCTGCACCGGGTTGTCGCCCAGGCTGAGGTCGGCCCCGCATTCCACCAGCAGGCGCTCGGGCGTGACCACGGTGCCGGCGTTGTAGGCCAGGAATTCCAGGGTTTCCATCGCGCGCGGTTCAACGCTCACCCGGCCGGCGTCGCTGGCCAGGGCGTTTTCCTTCGGGTACACGATCCAGTCGCCGACGCGGAAGTGCTCGATTGCGGGGACCTGCGGGGTATGTTCGTTCAACGCACTGCCCTTCCTTGCCGCCAGCGCACACGACCGGTGGCCGATGCGCCGATAGTAAGGCAAGGTGAAGACGGGCGTGCTTCAAAGCAGGTCGCTGGCCACCCCGCGCGCAGGCCAGGCCGTGTCCATGGCCGGCGGCTGCGCGCGCCAGGAATGACAACCCAGCCGGAACAGCGTGGGTTGGTCACGCCCGGAAAGCCCCTGCACAGGCAGTTGCACCGAGAGCACCAGGTCCACCCGGGCGTCCTCGCCGGGCATGTGGCCATGGGTGTCGATGTGCAGGGTCAGGGTGTCTTCATAGCCGGCGGGCACGGTGGCCAGGCTGCTTACCCAGCCATTGGCGCGGCCCAGCACGAACGGTGCGATCTGCAACGGCCCGTTGGCGTCGTTGCCCAGCACCGAGAACGTCCAGGCCGGCGGGCAGGCGTGTGCGCGCAGCTCCAGCTGCATGGCGGCACTGGCGTCGCGCTGCTCGTAGCGGGCCTGGAAGGTGTAGCGGTCGGCCATGCCGTAGGCCACGCTGCGCTGGGCATGGCCGGGATGGCGCTCGAAGAAGGCCTGCAGGTCGCGCACGTTGCGCATGGTGACCGGCGGGGCCGGCAGCCGCGGTTGCGGGGCCAGCGGCTGCAGCAGGTCCGGCCAGCACGGCAGCGGCGGGTGGCCGATGGCCACGAACAGCTGGCCGGGGACGTCGCTGCCGCTGCCGTTGGCGCAGCGCACGAACACCTGGTTGTTCACCGAAGGCAGAAGTGGCAGCTCCGGGGCCCGGTCCCAGCGCGGCGCGCTGTCCTCGCCGGGCAGCGAGCGCCGGAACAGCGGCTCGCGGGAGTCAGGGCCGCACATGGCGGGCACCCTCGTTGAGGTATTCGGCAACCGGGCGGATAAGCATGACGGGCCTCGTTGGAGCGGTCGGAGTACGGGCTCCGATGCTGCTCAAATGGGCCTGGCAGTGCTTGCCGGAAACCTTCCGGAAGGTGCAGTAGGTTGATTCTTAAGGGAAAAGAACTTGGTCTCAGCGCTTGACGGCGAGCACCCCGTCCAGCGCCAGCTCGGTCTTGAAGCCGGCCTTTTCCAGTCGCCTGGCGACCTCGCGCGGCACATCGCGGCCGCTGGTCAGCTTGTTCGGGGCCCCGGTGTAATGGAACATCCGCCCGCCGGGACGGATCACCCGCGCCAGCTGGTCATAGAACACCTGCGAGTACAGTTCGCCGGCGATGCCGAACCGCGGCGGGTCATGCAGGATGGCATCGACCGACCGGCTCTCCAGCGTTTCAATCCGCACTGAGACGTCGCCCTGGGTCAGTGACAGCCGGCCTCCGCTGGTCGCCGCGTCCGGGTCGGGCGACCACGGGTTGAGCGTGCGCAGCCAGAGCACGTCGGGGTTCTTCTCGAACGACTGGATCCGGGTGACCCCGGCCTCCAGGCAGCAGGCGGCGAAGTAGCCCAGTCCGCCGCAGGTATCCAGCACGGTCTTGCCCGCCGGAGCCACCAGCGCCACCTTGCGGCGGGCATCCTCGAACGGCGAGACCTGCGCGCTGGGCAGCATCTTGATCCCGTCGATCTCGAAGGTGGGGGCGTCCCATTCGGTCGGCACCAGCTTGATCAGCGCCGAGCCGAACCGCGAGACCGGCAGGAACTCCTCGCCGTCCCAGTAATACAAGGTGCGGTCCTTGGTCTTGCCCGGGTAGTCGTAGCGCTCGCCCTGCCACTGCCAGTGGTCAGCTGCCAGCGTGGCGGTGCCGGTGCTGCGGCCGAGGTCGAGCGAGCCGGTCCATTCGCTGGCCCCGCCGTCGCGGGCGCGCGCCAGGGCTTCGGCGGAGGAACGGGTAAGCAGGGGACCGGTGTAGTGGGGCACGGGCAATCAGACAGGCAGCGGGGTGGGTAGGGTACCCGAGCCGGTGATTTCCTACCGGCCAACGCGCCGCCGGCCGACCCGCGCGGGTGGGCTGGCCCGATCGTGGACGGGAGCCCCGGTTTGCACACTGGCTGCATGGAGATGCCCAGCCCGCACGCGGCCTTCGAAAACACCTGGTGCTTCAGCGCCTACCTGCGCGACCCGCGCAGTCGCCTGTTGGTGGAACAGGCCGACGTGCTGCGCCGTGCCTTCCGCATTGCCAGGCAGACCCGGCCGTTCGTGCTGCGGGCCATCGTAGTGCTGCCCAGCCAGCTGCATGGGGTGTGGACCCTGCCTCCCGGCGATGAAGAGGGCGAGAGCCGCTGGCGGCAGATCCAGGCCGTGTTCGATCGCCAGCTGCCCGGCCAGCCCCCGCGCGCCCTGCTGCGTCGCGACCGCTGCGCCCGGCCGTTGTGGCAGGCGGACTTCCCGCAGCAGCGCGTCACCGATGCCGAAGACCTGCAGCGTCAGATCGCGCGGGTGCATCACAGTCCGGTTCAGCAGGGCCACGTGCGCGAACCCGCGCACTGGCGTTACAGCTCCATCCACCGTCGCCTTGCTGGGCGGGAGGTGGAATGAAAGTGGTTTACAGGGGATGGCATCACCGCTGGGCACGCTCGGCACGCAGGCGTCAGCTGCACATCCGCGGCTCGCCGCGGGGCCGCACCTCGGGTGGAGGTGCAGCTTTGTCAATTCCGCACATCAACGATTTATTGAACTCAAGGTTATCCAATGAACAAGCTGGTGGTAACACTCTTCGTACTAAGTTTCGCGTCCCTCCACGTCCGAGCTTCTGATGGGATCGAAGATCGCGTTGTCTTCGACGCGGCGGGTCATCGAACCGTGATCAGAGCTGTGGAGAATGCGGGACGTGCTGACCAGGTTGACCAACGCTTGAAGGTCATGTCTGACGGCCGATTGCGTTACGACTACAACGAACAGAGTGAAAGCACGAAGGAGTACCATCGCTCGTACTGTGAGTTGATCGGTATGCAGCCGCTCACCGATGGCGAGGTCCTGTTTGACAGTGATGCCAGTGGCTGGCACTGCAGCAACGTCCGCGAGCTTCATCCTGATGAGCTTGCTGAACTACAGCGGTTCCCGCTCGATTACGTACACGCCGTTGCGCCATCAGGGTCGGTGCAAAGTCACACCAACTTTGCATTGGAAGCTTCTGCACACTATCAGAGCAGCGTGGCGGGTTCCATGCGGGGAGTGTCCCACGTTGACAATCGATGCCGGAGCGAATTCTCGCAGTACTACGGATTTCCCTTCAAGGGCGATCACCGAGCGAAGGTCACTTGTCGCGCACATGAACCCCGCTTCCTCAACTCGGGAATGGAGGCGTGCGTCCCAAACAAGTGTGGTCGCGCAAGTGGGACTGTTTCTGTGCGATAGGCGGTCGTTCGCTTGACTACCAAGGCGACCGTCCAAATTGGACGCGTCGCCTCAGTGCACCGTTGATCTTGCGTCAGTTACACGCGGTTCTGAACACCGGGCCGGCCCCGATCAGCACCAGCGTCATATAGTCACTGTCTTTGGCTTTTCCACGCAATGCGGCCCCAGGCTTGAGGTGAAACAAGCCGAAGCCGCCGCTGTTGCGGACGAGCGCACGGTCGATCTGGTCGGCGTCGCTGGGAAAGTAACTGGCCACTTCGTCGCGGCGGGCTTCCTGCAGCGGTGCCGCTTCGCGCTGCCATTGGTCGTCGCGGTTGAAGGACACGTAGTACCGCCCTTGTTCCTGCTCAATGCGGAAGTCCGCAGCTTTGCGCGGGTGGGTGCCATAGCAGCCCAGCATCGGGTCCGAGGAGTAGACCGCGTCGCCAGCATTGCGCTTGCCGCAACCGGCAATCAGGACGAGGGGGACCAGAAGCAGGCAGGGCAGTGCGCGCACGGCGGTTCTCCTGACGGCAGATGTTGCGTCATAGTGCCGCACCCCGCGCCTGAGCGGTGTGCAGGCCGGGCGATGGTGTACGGTGGCGGATAACTCGTTCACCTGCGCCCCCATGTCCAGCCCCCTGCCTTCCCCTGCCTCCTCCGCTGCTCCGTCCCGTGTGCCGGGTCACCGTGCGCCCCTGCTGGGAATCGGCAGTTTCCTGGTCGCCCCGGCGATGCTGGCGCTGGCCTACGCGGTCGGTCAGGTCTCGCCCGACGTGGGTCGCTGGCTGTTGAGCAATGCCGGCATTTCGCTGGCGGTGCTGGGGGCGTCGATTGTCGGCGTGATTGTAGGCCTGGGCTCGCGCGTGCGCGGCGAGCGCTGGCCGTGGCTGGGAACCGCTGGCGCGGTGTTCAGTTCGCTGCCGCTGGGGCTGTTCCTGCTGGGGATGATCTTCAAGCTGTAATCGGACTCATGCAGCCGATGACGACAAGGGAGAGGCAGGCCGACGTCAAAATCGCCAAAGGCCAGAGCGGCCACAGATGTCTCCCTATGCGACCAAGTCGTTGATAACATTGGGATTGCGCTGAATGTCGGTGGTTTCAGAATCACATCAGCAGCATGGTCAATCGCTTTCATGACGTGGTGCACACTTGCGGCGGAATGACGGAACAACACTTCACGCTCCCACCCAACAAGGTCAAAGCGCATGAAGTGTTTGATGTACCTGCTACTGGCAAGCTCGTTCACGGCGAGTGCCAGCAATTCCGATTCCTACACAGACCGCCATGAGACCGACGCCTCTGGAAATCGTGTGGTAGTGAGGACCAGCGCTGCCGTCGATTCAAACGGTGTTCTCCAGTACGTGGAGCAGCGGCTGGATCCGGTGGACGAAACCACGTTCATCTACGATCCCGGCATCCAGAGTGAAGCAACCAACCGGTATCACGAGGCGTTCTGTGCACAGCATGGAGGCGTCCCATCGCTTGATGGCGAAACCGTGCTATCCGGTGCGGTCAGCGGGTGGGGATGTCGACCCACACGGGAGCCAGACGATCATCTGGTGCCCGGGGCACGTTCGGACGCATCCATCCTGAGCGAAGCCCCCGAGTTCGTCAGCGCCCGGGCCCCCAGCGGTGTCGTCGCGGTCGGAAACTTCGTTGCATACGGGTACGTGACAGCCAAGAGCAGTCAAGCCGGAATGCTTGCAACCAGCGTCACTGCGGACGGCGGGCGTTGCCGGATGTCGAAGAGCTGGGCGTACCCCGGTCCGTTCAACGACGCCCAGCAGGTGTGGGTGAACTGTTATGTGGATCGTCCCCGCGTCATCTCCACGCGGACTGAAGCGTGTATCCCCAAGCGATGCACGGCGAGTAATGGGGAAATGACGGTGCGTTGATGAGGGCCTGCGCCGCGCGGCGACGCAGTCGTGCAGAGCCCGGCTCTACATCTGGTGCACTTCCACGGTGACGTGCACCAGCGCAGACCAGGTTGACCACCAGCCCGACCACGGCGATGGCAATGGCCTGGTTGTAGTGGATGCTGCTGGGTACGAACAGCCGCTCCACCGACTGCACCGCCATGAGCAGGGCCACACCAAGCAAGGCGATGGCGCTGGTGTAGCCACCCAGGATCTTGATCTTCCAAGTGCCGAAGGCGAAACGTCCGTCATGCGCGTGGCGCCGGGAAATGATGGCTGTGGCGGCGGGTGTCGTCCGACGACCCGGCCGAGCGGGCGGAAGAAGCCCAGGTGCTGGTGACGCTGTTGCGGGCTTTCGGGCGCTGAGGCGCGGGGTTGGTTGGGATCATGCGTCAGCGTGCCGATGATTGTTATCGGCCGTCGTCTATCGACCGACGCTACCAAAGCGGTTTGCGCATGCGACGGGGTTCGAGAGCGGTGCACCCAAACTAATGCCGGTGCTGCCGCCAGGCGTTCCACACGTGCGTGCCGGCCAGCAGCAGGCTGCCGATCACGGTCATCGGCGTTTCCGCCTCATGGCTCGGCCACTCCGCAGCGCCGGCCAGCAGGAACAACAGCCCGGCCACGGCCACCACGCTCGCCCACAAGGGCACCGGGTAACGGAGGTGGGAGCGCCACAGCGCCACGCCGGTCGTTGGCGCGGCGATGGCCACGAACAGCACGTGCACCCACTCGGCTTCGGCCCACACGCCCAGCAGGGGCAGGGCAGCGGCCAGCAGCGGCAGGGCCAGGCAGTGCAGCAGGCACAGCGCCGACAGGGCAATGGCTCCTGCGTCCAGCAGGGAGGCGTTGGGGTTCTTCACGGGTGGGGGCCCTTGGCTTTCGAGTGTTATACAGTAACATTTATTTCCTTTCCCAGCCGACCCTGCCATGAACACTTCTCCTTCTTCCTCCGATCCGCGCCTGCCGGTGACCGTGTTGTCCGGCTTCCTGGGCGCGGGCAAGACCACCCTGCTCAACCAGCTGCTGCGCAACCGCGAGGGGCTGCGGGTGGCGGTGATCGTCAACGACATGAGCGAGATCAATGTGGACGCCCAGCTGGTCCGCGACGGCGGCGCGGCACTGAGCCGCACCGAAGAGACGCTGGTGGAGTTCAGCAACGGGTGCATCTGCTGCACGCTGCGCGACGACCTGCTGCAGGAGGTGAAGCAGCTGGCGTCGGCCGGGCGCTATGACTACCTGCTGATCGAATCGACCGGAATCGCCGAACCGATGCCGGTGGCCGCGACGTTTTCGGTGCGCGACGCCGAGGGCTTCAGCCTGGGTGACATCGCGCGGCTGGATACGCTGGTGACCGTTGTGGACGGGCAGAACTTCCTGCATGACTTCGGCGGCAGCGACCGGCTTGCGGATCGCGGTCAGCAGGCGGGCGAGGACGACGCGCGCGGGGTGGTGGACCTGCTGGCCGAGCAGATCGAATTCGCCAACGTGATCGTGGTGAGCAAGTGCGATCTGATCGACGAAGAGTCCCTGCAGCAGACGCTCGCGGTATTGCGTGCGATGAATCGCGATGCGCGCCTGGTGCTGTCCCGGCATGGCGACGTGCCGACCCATGAACTGCTCAACACGCGGCGCTTTGACTTCGTGCGCGCGCAGCTGGCACCGGGCTGGATGCAGGCGCTGCGTGGTGAGCACACCCCGGAAACGGAGGAGTACGACATCAGCAGCTTCGTCTATCGCGCACGTCGGCCGTTCCATCCGCAGCGCTTCGCCCGCGCGCTGGAAACCGGCTTGAACAGCGTGATCCGCAGCAAAGGCTTCTTCTGGCTGGCCAACCGCATGGACTGGGTGGGCGAGCTGTCCAGCGTGGGCGCGTCGACCCGCACCCAGGCGGCGGGGTTCTGGTACGCGGCGCGCGAACGCGTGGATGCCGGCCTGGAGGACACGGTGCCGTTGCTGCCGCCGCCGCAGATTCCCTACACCGACGCCGGCTGGGTGCGGCAGCAGGCGTCCTGCTGGACGGCGGCGCTGCCGGCCGCGCATGAGGTCAGCGACCCGGGCGAGTACGCCGCGATGCAGCGGCTGTGGCATCCGCTGTGGGGCGACCGCCGCCAGGAACTGGCGGTGATCGGGGTGGCGATGGACGAGCGTGCGGTGCGCGCGGAACTGGATGCGTGCCTGTTGAACGATGAAGAGATGCGCGCCGGGCCGATGGTGTGGCAGGTGTTGCCGGATGCGTTTCCGGTGTGGGCGCGTGGGTGAAACGCTCACACCCAGCCGGCTGCGGTGGCCTGCAGCCGATGGGTGATGCCCACCGCGTCCAGCAGCGCCTCGTCATGCGACACCATCACCAGCGTGCCGGTATAGCTGCGCAGCATCGTTTCCAGCGCGGCCAGTGAGGGCAGGTCGAGGTGGTTGCCGGGCTCGTCCAGCAACAGCAGCTGCGGCGGCTGCTGTGCATACAGCACCGCCGCCAGCGCTGCTTTCATCCGCTCGCCGCCACTAAGGGTGTGCAGCGGACGCAGAACGCGTTCGGCGTCCAGGCCCAGCAGCGCCAGCCGCGTGCGCAGCACGCCCTCGCTCTCCGCCGGATTCGCGTGCTGCAGCAGCTCCAGCGTAGAGCGGGGCTCTGCCCCGCTGCCTTCGAACGCGGTCTGCTCCAGCAACGCACTGGACGCCCCATGCCGCACTTCGCCGGCAACCGGTGGCAGCCGCCCCGCCAGCACCTTGAGCAGGGTGGATTTACCTGTTCCATTGGCCCCACATACCGCCAGGCGCATGCCGCGCGGAACGCGCAGGTCGATCCTGTCCAACGGTGCGGCAAGCAGCGGCAGACGGACAGCACACAGTTCCACCGCAACCTGCGGACCGGAGTCGGCAAGCGCCGGCCCCAGCAGCGCCACCTGCACGTCGGCCTCCACCTGCGCGGCGGCCTCGCGCACGCGCGCATCGCTGTCCGCGCGACGCTGCGCCAACTGCACCTGCAGCCGGCCGGCGCTCTGCTCGCTGCGGTTCTTCATGCCGCCCAGCAGAATCGGGGCCTGGTTGGCGGTGCGGGCACTGCGCGTGGCCTGGGCCTGTCGATGCGCCTGGCGTTCGCGCTGCTCGCGCTCGGCGTTCTGCTGCTGCCGACGTTCGTGCCTGCGTGAGGCCAGTTCGGCTTCAGCGGCGCGCTGTGCCTGCTGCTTCTGCTGCTGGTACAGGTCGTAATTGCCGCCATGGCTGTGCAGGCCGTGGGGGGTGAGCTCGACAATGCGCTGCATCTGCCGCAGCAGGGTGCGGTCGTGGCTGATGACGATCAACCCGCCGCGCCAGTGGCCCAGCGCCTCGATCAGCCGATGACGATGGGCGCTGTCCAGATGGTTGCTGGGCTCGTCCAGCACCAGGGCGTCGGCATCGGACAGCAGCGCACCGGCCACGGCCACCTGCATGGCCTGGCCACCGCTCAGCTGGCGCGCGGGCGAATCGGGGTCCAGCACCGGCAAACCCAGCTGCTGCCACAGCGCCTGCAACTGCTCGCGCAGCGTCCAGCGCTCACCCACGCAGGCGAAGTCGTCCGGGTCCACGCTGCCGGCCTCGATACGCGCCAGCGCATCGAGCACGGGAGCAACGCCGGCCAGGTCGGCAATGCGCCCGTCCAGCACGGCGCTCTGCTGGGCCAGCAGATGCACGCGCCCCTGGCGCTGGATCTGCCCGCCGGTGGGCGTGAGCTGGCCGGTCAGCAGGCGCGCGAGCACGCTTTTGCCGACGCCATTGCGCCCCACCAGGCCGGTGGGTGTGGGGCCAAAAGTAGTGGAAAGATCTGAAAACAGAACCCGGCCATCGGGCAGGGTGAATGTCACGCGGTCGAGCGTGAGAGCAAATGCGGTCATGCGACCTCCATGGATGCCGTAAATCCCAGCGAACCGCCACCACGCAAGCGGCAGGGCGGAAGGGAGTCAGGCCGTCATTGCGACGGCGGCATCAATGGCGCATGTAGGCATACCTCGACACGGGGCGGCTGGCTGCCGCGGGGGTATTGTAGCGGGTGTGCGGGATGGGGGCTGTTCAGCGGGGCAAGCCCCGCTCTACGGGATGGGGGGCGTTCAGCGGGCGAGCGGGGGCTGTTCAGCGGGGCAAGCCCCGCTCTACGGGGTGCTGTTGGGGTTCTGCATGTTTTCCTTGGCCTTGCCGTACTGCTTGCGGCGGCGTTCGTGATAGGTGACGAACTCGCTGGAGGAGAGGGGGCGCGAGAACAGCCAGCCCTGGCCGAATTCGACCTGCCGGGCCTGCAGATAGGCGAGCTGGGCGGAGGTTTCCACGCCCTCGGCTACGGTGAACAGCCCCAGCGTCTTGGCCATGTCGATGATGTGCGAGGTGACCGGACTGGTGGCGCTGTGCGTGCCGATGGCCTCGATGAACGACTTGTCGATCTTCAGTGCGTCCAGCGGCAGCGTCTGCAGGTACTGCAGGCTGGAATAGCCGACGCCGAAGTCGTCGATGGCCACGCAATGGCCGGCACGGCGGGCGGCGGCCAGCGAGCTGCGTGCGCCTTCGATGTCGATGAAGCCGCGCTCGGTGGCTTCCAGCCAGATCTGCTGCGGGTGGATGCCGGTCCCCTGCAACTTGGCTGACAGCACCTTGAGTGCCCGACCGCTGCCGACGTCGCTGGCCGACAGGTTGATGGCGATGTGGGCGCTGCGATCGCGCACCAGCAGCTCGCGCATGTCAGTGATGACCTGGTCGATGACATGGTCGGTGAGCGCGTCGATCAGTCCGGTTTCTTCGGCCACGGGAATGAAGAGGTCCGGCTTGACCTGGGTGCCATCTGCGCGGCACCAGCGCACCAGAGACTCCGCGCCGACGCAGATGCCGGTGTCCAGTTCGATGATGGGCTGGTACTGCATGCTGAACTCACGCCGGCGCACGGCGCTGGCCAGCTCATTGCGCAGGCTGTGGCGGCGGCGCGACAACCACACCGCGCCCACCACGCCAAGGATGGCCCCGACGACGCCCAGGGGCAGCAGTTGCCAGAGCTGGCGGCGCAGACTCTCGCCAAGCCCGGTGCGTGGGGAGACCGCAATGGCCAGCCACGCCTGGTCCTGGGCGGTGACGTACCAGCTGCCACCGGTGTGCCCGGTGCCGGGATGGCGCAGCAGGTGCTGAAGCAGGTCCTGGTCGGGCAGCGCCTGCTGTACCACCAGCCGACCGTCTGGCGTGGCCACGGCCAGGCGCACGTTGGGATCGGCAATGACATCAACGAAGCGGGTCGGGTCCATGAGCAGGTCGTGCTTGCCCAGCTGCACCGCCAGCATCGGGCTGCCATCGCCGGCCTGCGGGCGCACCCCGAGGACCAGTGCGGCACCTTCGGCGGTGACGTGGTCCGCGGTCGGTTGCGGAACGTCGTTCTCGGTCATGCCCCAGGAGGTGCACCGCAGCCGGCCACGCTCGAAGTAGCCCACCTGTTCGGCCGAACGGGTGCTGACGGCGAGGTTGCGCATCAGCTGCAGATGCTCGGGCGAGCAGGGCGGCAGCGGGGTCTGGTTGAGTTTGCGCAGGGCCTGCAGGCCGCCTTCGTAGGCGCGGTGCGCGCGCTGCAGGGTGCGTTCGGCGGTGGAGGCCAGGGTGCGCTGCTCGAGCTCCTGCTGGCGCAGCCAGCTGAAATAGGCCACCGTGAGAACAGGCAGCACAGCGCCAAGGAGGGCGGCAAGCACGATGGCGGCGATGGTCCTGGCGCGCTTCAAGCTGACCTCGGTGCAGGGGGTGTAGGGGACGGGCGGCAGCGCTATGACACCACCCGCCGCCGCCTTTGGGAACAGGACTTCACTTAGATTGCCGTCGGGATTTGCCTAGTGTCGGTATCGGACCGCATGAACGGGGTGAAGCCGTCACCAGACCCTCATGGGGGCGGCCGGATCATCGCGCCACCATGAGGACGGCCCGCCGTGGGCCCAGAGTCGATGAAGCGTCTGCCGGTTGTCGCGATGGCCCTGCTTACGTTGCTGCCCTGCGCACCGGCGGCGGCGCGCACGGTGTATCGGTGCGTGCAGAACAATACGGTCAGTCTGGCCACCGCCCCCGAGCCCGGCTCGAAATGCACCGCGCAGGACGTGGACGACAATGCGGTGCAGACCCCCAACCTGTGGGGCAACATGGGGGTGTTCAGCGGCACCCTGTACGAGCGCGAGCAGGACGGCCGGCTGGTGTACTCGACCCGCAACCTGCCGGGCTCGCGGGTGTTCCTGAAGTTCACCGTCAACACGCCGCCGGGCGAGCCGGCGCATCCGGGCCTGGGCAAGGTCGGGCCGGCGCAGTTGAACCGGCATGCGAAGCAGTTCAGGGCGGCGGCCCGCGCGACCGGCGTGGAGGATGCCTGGCTGCGGGCGATCGCCCATGCCGAAAGCAACTTCGATGCCGGTGCGGTGTCGCCCAAGGGCGCGCAGGGGGTGATGCAGCTGATGCCCGACACCGCGACCGAACTGGGCGTCAGCGACCCGTTCTCGGCCGACCAGTCGATCAACGGCGGCGCGCGCTACCTGCAGGCGCTGCTGAAACGCTACAAGGGCGACCGCACCCTGGCCGCAGCGGCCTACAACGCCGGCATCGGTGCCGTCACCCGTTACAAGGGTGTGCCGCCCTATGCGGAAACCCTGGCTTATGTGGAAAAGGTCAGCGCGCTGTATGTGC
Organism: Stenotrophomonas sp. 278; assembly: GCF_003935715.1. Classification (GTDB taxonomy): domain Bacteria; phylum Pseudomonadota; class Gammaproteobacteria; order Xanthomonadales; family Xanthomonadaceae; genus Stenotrophomonas; species Stenotrophomonas maltophilia_AH. The sequence continues at coordinate 12,476 of NZ_RHPP01000106.1, forward strand.
GCTACCGCGACGCCATGGGGGGCGCACCGCAGACGCCGGCGCGCTAGCGGGCGTTACTGCCCGAACAGCGGATAGTCTTCGATGCGGCCCACCTCGCGCACAGCGGCCTGCACGTCGGCACGCGCGCGCAGCTGGTCATAACGGGCCTCCAGCTCCACCTCCGCCGGCAACGGATCAGGGTGGCGGAAACGCTGCAGATGCAGCAGGGCGTCGCCGCGCTGCATCGGGTCGTGCAGCTGGGCGATCAGCGAGGCGGCGGCCTCATCCATGTGCTGGTCAATGAGCAGGCCTTCGCGGAACAGCGCCGGATTGGCTTCGCGCTGTATCTGCAGTGCCTCGCGTGCCTGGGTCGCGGCGTTCGGGTCGTTGAGCTGCAGCGCGGCCTGCAGCGCGATCAGCTGGCGCACTCCATCGCCGTAGCTGCTCAGATGGTCGAGCGCGTCGATGGCCTGCCGAGCCAGCGCCGGGCGGTGCAGTCCGACATACAACGCGCCCAGGTTGAGCCGGTGGCTGACCGGATCCTTGTGGGCGTCGGCCATCCGGACCGCAAGCAGACGCGCCCCCACCGCCTCGTCCAGCCGTCCCAGCCGACGCAGCGCGATGGCGCGATGGTCCAGCATCCAGGCCACGTGTCGGCCTTCCCCGCCCGGACCGTCCTCCAGCTGGCTGGCGATCTCGGCCAGCGGTTGGGTCATGCCGACCACGTCGTCCAGGTCGCCCGCTACCAGCAACGCGTGGCTGAGCGATACCGCCGGCTGATTGATGCCGGGCGACAGAATGCTTTCCAGGCGCAGCGCGTCGATATGCCGACGCGAGGCGGCTACCGGATCAAAGCGTGGGTCATCGCGCTTCAGGTAGCGGTCGAAGCGTTTGTCACTACGCAGGCTGATCAGCGCATGCGGCGCGTCGATCCGTTCCAGGGTGGCCGCAGGGTCTCCCTTTCCGGTCTCGACCTGCAGCGTGGCGAGGATCACCCAGAGCTCCACCGGCTCCACGCCATCAGCCGTCCAGCCCTTGTCGAACAACCCCTGCAGCACGGCCAGGCGCTTGTTCGGCGTTGCACCCAGGCGCTTGTCCAGCTGCCAGACGAAGGGTGCCTCAAGCTCTGGCGCACCGTCGCTGTCGGCGATGCCCTGGATCAGATGGTCGACGCCGGTATCCAGCTGGTCCCGGAAGATCTGATGCTGGCCCAGTGTCAGCCGCGCCGCCGCATTGCGCGGATCAACCTGCAGGGCGGTGTCCAATCGGCGCAGGGCCAGCGCCTCATCGCCCTGACGCGATGCGACGTGAGCGCCCATCAGCCATGCAGCGCTGCGCACACGCAGCTCCACATGGTCCATGCGGGGGTCTGCCAGCAGACGCTCGTAGGCAATGGCGGCACCCAGTGTGTCGCCCGAGATGGCCTGCTCGGCTGCGGCATTCAGATCCTGTTTGAGGTCGTCGTCCTGGCGTAACGCCCGCTCCTGCGCGTCGTCGCGCGATCCTGCCGCAGAGGCCGCCAGGTCGAACGTGGCACATGCGAGACCCAGAGCGAGCAGCAGGGCGCGATGGGAAGGGCGGGTCATGCAGGCATCCTTGCGTGGTGAAGACCTTGATTGAAACCGGATCGTGGCAGGGGCACAAGCGCCGCGTGCCTGGGTGGCTGGGCACCCAGCGTTGAAGCCGCTATCGTCGAGGGCTGATCAGGACAGGGATGCGGATGGCGCGGATGCGATGGAGTCTGGTGGGGGGCGTGCTGATCCTGGTTCTGGCCGCACTGGCGTGGACGTTTCTGCGCAGCGACCCGGTACCGGAGCCGCCGCCGGGTCCGCTGCCGACGCCGCTGGGCTGGACCGCGCAGATCGACCTGCTCGCCGGTGACGGCGTGGGTAGACTGCGGGAAGGCCGCGGCGCGCAGGCGCGCTTCGCCGACCCGTATGGCGTGGCGGTGGATGCACAGGGCGTGGTCTACGTCGCCGATGGCGGCGACAACAACCGCATCCGCCGAGTGTGGCCGGATGGCCGCGTGGACACCCTGGCCGGCCACGGCGAAGGCTGGGCCGACGGTCCTGCCGCGCAGGCGCGGTTCCACACGCCCTCGCAGATCGCACTGGATGCCGCTGGCAACGTGTTCGTGGCCGACACCGGCAACCATCGCATCCGCCGCATCGGCCGCGACGGCACAGTGACGACGCTGGCCGGCGAGGGTACGCCCGGCTTTGCCGACGGTCCTGCCGCACAGGCGCGTTTCAACGGCCCGATGGGCGTGGCGGTGGATGCACACGGGCGGGTGTATGTCGCCGATACCTGGAACGATCGCATCCGGGTGATCGAAGCCGATGGCCAGGTGCGCACCCTGGCCGGTGGCGAAACGCCAGGCAACGTGGACGGTGCCGGGGTGGGCGCACGCTTCGACACGCCGGTGTCGCTGGCACTGGACGCGCACGGCAACCTGCTGATTGCCGACCTGTACAACAATGCGGTGCGCCGGCTGGCACCCGATGGAACGGTGGATACGCTGGTCGCCGACGGCGGCCTGGTCAGCGGGCCGATGGCGGTCGCGGTCACCCACGACAACGTCATGTACGTCAGCGACATCAACGGCAAGCTGGTGCAGATTTCCGCGCACGGCCACGCGGTGGCGCTGGTCGGGGTGCCGCCACAGCCGCGTTTCTCGCGGCCCACCGGCGTGGCGCTGGACGCCGACGGCGGGCTGTACCTGGCCGACGCCGCTTCGTACCGCGTCCACCACCTGCACCCGGTGGAACTGCAGGGCATGGCCCGGCACTACGCACAACGGTCCGTAGACGCGCCGACCGCCCCGCCGCCGGCCCTGATCGGGCCGGCCCCGGACGCCCCGTTAC
>NZ_RHPP01000107.1 GCF_003935715.1 Stenotrophomonas sp. 278
GGGTCGTGGTTTGGCAGTATGTGGGGGGTGTGGGGGACTGTGTCGCGGGGGCGGGGCGGGGGTTGTTTTGGGGCCACCAACAGCCGGCGGGCCACCCCCGGCTCTACGTCCATGCCGCCCTGTCATCGATTCGTCATCCAACTGCGGTAGAGCGGCTGGCCGCCTCCCGCTAATCTGGCCGGCCCTCGCGATGCATCTGCACCCCCATGAAGCGCCTCCTGCTGCCCTTGCTGGCCGGAGCCGGCCTGTGGCTGGCGGCCTGTTCCTCCATCGATACCTCGGCCTCGTCCACCTCGCTCAGCGACCGCCTGATCGCGCCGGGCGGTGTCTCCACGCTGCTGGACATGCCGCGCATTTCCGCGGCAGTGGACAGCGTGCCGAACCGGCACGGTGAGGTCACCAGCCGCGCCGGCATTCCCATCTTCTGGCGCGCCTTCGACCCGGGCCAGTATGGCGTGCAGTACCAATACCTCGCGCAGGCGCACGAGAACGGTCAGCCGTTGCAGACCGGTTTGCAGCTGAGCCTGCCCAGGACGTTCCAGCCGCAGGCACCGCGCGGCACGGTGGTGCTGCTGCACGGCTGGATGATGAACGGCGATTCGATGCTGCCGTGGTCGCTGCAACTGGCACAGAGCGGCTACCGGGTGGTCACCATCGACCTGCGCAACCACGGCCATTCGGGCGCGGGCCCCTCGGGTTACGGTACGTTTGAATCGGACGACGTGGTCGACGTGATCGACGCGCTGCAGGCCAAGGGCGAAGTGCAGGGCCCGCTGTATCTGTTCGGTGTGTCCTACGGTGCAGCCACGGCGCTGTTCACTGCGGACAAGCTGGGCGACCGGGTCACGGGTGTGGTGGCGATGGAGTCGTTCGCCAATGCAGGCGATGCGATCCGCAGCATGATTCCGCATCTGATGTCGCTGCAGCCGACCGCATGGAAGGCGCAGGCGATGGCGGCGTATGGTCGCTGGCGCTACGGCAGCCAGGACATCAACGCGGTGATCGCTGCCGCCAGCCAGCGCCTGGACCTCGACCTGAACCAGGTCGACGTAACCCGCGCAGTGGCCGACACCCGCGCCTGCGTGTTGCTGCTGCACGGCCAGGACGACGCCCACGTGCGCGTCGACCAGGGCCGCAAGCTGGCCGCCGCCAGCGATCGCGTGCACTACATCGAGCTGCGCGGCGAGGACCACATCACGTTGCCGCTGCGTCTGGACCTGCTGGGCGGCGTAGTGGATGACTGGCTCGCCCACGACGCGCACGCCGGCGGCCGTTGCCCGAGCCCGCAGCTTCCCGCCGAAGCCGACCGCCTGGCGATGGCAGCAGCGGTAGCCGCGCGCGCCGGTTGATGCCGGATTGCATGTGTTCCGTGCCGCCGGGGTTCGCCCGGCTCCTGGCACGTAGCCCGGTAGCGTCGGTCGGCAGACGACGGCCGTGAAATCCCCAACATCCGATAACGCATGACCCCGAATCGACATTGCCGTTGATCCGGCATTTCCCATGGCCACCAGCCAATTGTCTGGGGCGTGCCGGGGTGGGTTTGGGGGACCGTCAAAAACATGGATGTTTTTGACGAGCCTCCATGGATGGATTCACGGCGTGTCCCGCAAACCCACCCCGGTACGCCCAAACAGGGAAGCCAGTGAGCACCGGCTGTTCGCCGGAATTCCACAACGCAAAAAAAAACAGCAGCCGATGGCTGCCGTTCTTTTGCGATGCGATGGTGCGCCCGGAGAGATTCGAACTCCCGACCGCCTGGTTCGTAGCCAGGTACTCTATCCAACTGAGCTACGGGCGCATTTACATCACGTTGTACTGCTTTAGACAGCGGCGGAGCTGCCTACCTGTTGATGGTGCGCCCGGAGAGATTCGAACTCCCGACCGCCTGGTTCGTAGCCAGGTACTCTATCCAACTGAGCTACGGGCGCGTCAACAGGAGCGGAATTATGCGGATCGAGGCTCCATCCGTCAACGCCTTTGTGAAGACTTTCATTCAAATGAATGAAAAAGCGCTTCCACCACGGCCCCCGGCGACTTCATCCAGGCGAAGTGATCGGCACGCGTGCCAAGGGCCGAAGCCGGTACCACCTGCAACTGCGAACGCACCTGCGGCAGTTTCGCCAGCAGGCCCCGCATCGAGCCCACTGGTGCGAACCAGTCCTGTTCCAGCACCACCGCCTGCGCCTGCCCGTGCAGCAGCTGCATTGAACGGTCCAGATCGTCCGCCATGCCCACCGCCGCGTAGTGGTTGCTCAGCCCCACCCGCGCCCAGTCCTTGATCAGCCCCCGCGCCTCGGTGCCGCCAAAGCCCAGCCGGCGGCCGGGCAGGGTGCCCTGGCGCTGCGCCAGCCACGGCAGGAAGCGGTACACCAGCGGCAGCAGCCAGCCGCGAGGTGCCGGGAAGGTCCGCCAGTACGGCGTTCCCGTCGCTACCAGCCAGAAGCGCTCGAACACGGACGGGTGCTGTCCCGCGAATACACAGGCCAGCTGGCCCCCCAGGCTGTGCCCGCCGATGATCAGCGGGGCCGTCCCATGCAGTCGCACCGCCGCCAGGCTGGCCGGCAGGTCCTGCTGCAGAATTTCCCGGTAAGCCCAGTCCTGCGTGCGCGACGGGCGCAGGCTGCTGCTGCCGTTGCCACGCCACTCGTGAAGGAATACCGCCACGCCGCGCGTTGCCAGTGCATCCGCGAACGCCTGGTAGTTGCGCGCCGAAACCCCCAGCGCCGGCAGCCACAGCAGTTGCGCGCGCGGTTGCGCCGGGATCCGTGCGATCAGCTCAAAACGGTGGCCGTCATCGGCCTGCGCCGGAATCAGTATCGAACGGGTCATGCCGGCCGCGCCGCGCCGAAATGATCCAGCACCAGCACCTCGCTGCGCCCGGGCGTGTAGCCGCCCTGCAGGCCGCGCGCCACATAGTCGATGGCCGCCTCGCAGGCATTGGCCAGCGACAGCCCGCAACACAGCTGCGCCGCAATCGCAGAGGCCAGGGTGCAGCCGGTGCCGTGTGCGTCCACCGGCAGGCGGGCATGGATGAAGGCTTCAAAGGTGACCCCATCAAAGAAGCGATCCACCACACGGCTGCCCTCGGCCAGATGGCCGCCCTTGAGCAGCACCGCGCCTGCGCCCAGGTCGGTCAGCGCGCTGGCCGCGTCCTCGGCCTCTTCGCCGTTGCGGATGCGCCGGCCGAGCAGCAGCTCGGCTTCCGGCGTGTTCGGCGTCACCAGCGTGGCCAGCGGCAGCAGCCGCGTGCGCAGGGCGTGCAGGGCGCTGTCTTCCAGCAGCTTGGCCCCGCTGGTGGCGACCATCACCGGGTCGAGGATGATGTGCGGCGGGCGATGCTTCTCCAGCGCGGTGGCGACCAGTTCGATCACCTCGGCATTGGCCAGCATGCCCAGCTTCACCGCGTGGATGTCGAAGTCGGCAAAGCACGCATCGATCTGCGCCTGCAGGAAGTCCAGTGGCGGCACATGCACGGCAGTGACGCCACGGGTGTTCTGCGCGGTCAGCGCGGCAATCGCGGAAAGGCCATGCACGCGGTGGGCGGCGAATGCCTTCAGGTCGGCCTGGATGCCGGCACCACCACCGGAATCGGAACCGGCAATGGTCAGGGCGGAGACGGGAGTGGATGGGCTCATTGCGCGATTGTGCAATGTTTGTTCAACGCGTGCGCAGCAGGGTCCACTGCCGATGCAGCACGTAACCCAGCCCGGTGCAGCCGGTCAGGGCTGCCGGGGCCAGCAGCGCCAGGTAGTGCATGCGCATGAACAACCATGCGCCGATCACGCCGCCGGCCAGAAAGCCGCTGACGATCAGCCCGCTCAGGGTCAACCGTCGCATCGGCAGCGGCAGCCCGCGCAGCAGGTGGCCCAGGCCGATGCCCAGGTCGGTGAACATGCCGCTGAGGTGGGTGGTGCGCACCACCGCGCCGCTGAACGTGGTGGCCATCGCATTCTGCAGGCCGCAGGCCATCGATGCGGCCAGCGCGCCCCAGATCTGCTGTCGCTGGAACAGGGGGATGGCCACCAGCAACAGCACCGATTCCAGTGTAAGCACCACGCCGTAGCGACGGCCCAGTTGAAGGGTGCTGTCCTGCACGATCATGCCGCTGAGCATAGCGCCGAGGCAGAACGCGATCAGCAGGCCCCACAGGTGGCCGACCACGCGCCAATCGCCCTGCGCCAGCGCCATGCCAAGCTGGCTGGTGGTGCCGGTCATGTGGCTGACCGCCTGGTGCTCGAAACCCAGAAAGCCCACCACGTTGACCATGCCGGCCACGCACGACAACGCGATCGCGCCGATCCACACCCAGGCCGGCAGGCGGATGCTCATGCTGCGGCAGCAGCGTGTTTCATGGCCGGATCAGCGTCCGCCCGGCGGGCCGTTGAACTGCACTTCCGAGAACTGGCCGCTGGCCGGGTCGAATACCGCGCCCCAGAACTGCGCACCACCGTCGCAGACCCGGATCGCCTCACGCGACGGATCGATCTCGCTGTGGTCGGGCAGGTGGAAGGCATTGAGGTAGATCAGCTGGTGGCCATCCATTTCGATGCCGACGTACTGGCGGTCGAAATCGACCACCTTGGGGATCTGCGCTTCCAGCGTGGGCAGCTGCGCTTCGAGCTGTTCGATCTGGGCGCGGCTGGGAGCCCAGTAACCGCTGAGCCGCCCCGGCGGCTGGCCGGGGCTGGGGCGCGAGCAGGTATCCAGCACCTGCGCGGCGATGACCGGGCGGGTGACCACCCAGGACTGGCCGGTTTTGACCGCGGTAGGGACCGTGGCCCCCGGGCGGGTATTGGATGGCGTGCAGGCAGCCGCCAGCGCAGCAAGCGCCAGCGGCAGCAGGGCACGGAGTGGCATGCGGATCACAGCACCTCCGAAGCGTAATCGGCCAGGCGCGAACGCTCGCCCCGGCGCAGGGTGATATGCGCACTGTGCGGCCAGTTCTTGAAGCGGTCCACCGCGTAGGTCAGGCCCGAGGTGGTTTCGGTCAGGTACGGGGTGTCGATCTGCTCCACGTTGCCCAGGCAGACGATCTTGGTACCGGGGCCGGCGCGGGTGATCAGGGTCTTCATCTGCTTGGGGGTGAGGTTCTGCGCCTCGTCCAGGATCAGATAGCGCGACAGGAAGGTGCGTCCGCGCATGAAGTTCAGCGAGCGGATCTTGATCCGGCTGGCCAGCAGGTCATTGGTGGCCGCGCGACCCCAGGCCCCGCCTTCCTGCGGCTGGGTCAGCACTTCCAGGTTGTCGGTCAGCGCGCCCATCCACGGCGTCATCTTTTCTTCTTCGGTGCCGGGCAGGAAGCCGATGTCCTCGCCCACGCTCACCGTGGCACGGGTCATGATGATCTCGCGGTAGCGCTGCTGGTCCATGGTCTGGGCCAGACCCGCCGCCAGTGCCAGCAGGGTCTTGCCGGTGCCGGCGGTGCCGAGCAGGGTGACAAAATCGATTTCCGGGTCCATCAGCGCGTTGAGGGCGAAGTTCTGCTCGCGGTTGCGCGCGCTGATTCCCCACACTGCGTGACTGCCATGGCGGTAGTCGTTGACCAGCGACAGGGTGATCTTCTCGCCCTCGACCTTGGCCACCCGCATTTCCACTTCGTCGTCGCCGGGCAGGTAGACGTACTGGTTGGGATACCAGTCCTCGCTTTCGGTGGCGCGCACCTCGTAGGTGGTACGGCCCTTGTCGCTCCAGCTGCGCAGGTCGTCGGTGTGCTGCTTCCAGAAGTCTTCCGGCAGCTGCGTGGCACCGGTGTAGAGCAGGCTGAAGTCGTCCAGCGCGCGGTCGTTCTCGTAATCTTCCGAGACGATGCCGGCAATGGCGGCCTTGATCCGCAGGTTGATGTCCTTGGACACGAACACCACCGGAATGTCCGGCGTGAATTCCTTCAATGCCAGGATCGCGCCGAGGATCGCGTTGTCCGGAATCACCGCACCGAAGCTTTTGCCGGCTTCGAAGTGGCTGGTCTGGAAGCGCAGCTTGCCGGCGCTCTGCTTGCCGCGCAGCTGCAGCCCGTTCGGGCGCTGCAGCGGAATGCCTTCGGCCAGGTTGTCCAGGCCCGAGGCTTCGACCAGTTCGTTGAGGAAACGGCTGACCTGCCGCGCGTTGCGGCTGGCTTCGGACGTGCCCTTTTTGCCGTTGTCCAGCTCTTCGATCACCTGCATCGGCAGGTAGACATCATGTTCCTCGAATTTGAACAGCGCGGTTGGATCGTGCATCAGCACGTTGGTATCCAGTACGTAGATGCGCTTGCCTCGGGTCATCGTCATTTCCTGGTGGCAGAACAGGGACAAGCCATCACGGCCTGCAGGGCAGGGTGATGGCCATTGGGGGGTACCGGATAGCTCACTGGGTTTTCGCGGCCTTCAGGGCTTCAAGGACGGACTCTGCGTGGCCGGCCACTTTGACCTTGCGCCACGATTCCACAATACGACTGTCGGGCGAAATGAGGAAGGTGCTGCGTTCGATGCCGCGCACCTGCTTGCCGTACATGTTCTTCAGCTTGATCACATCGAACGCGCTGCACAGTGCTTCGTCGCTGTCGCTGATGAGCGGGAAGTTGAAGCCCTGCTTGGCGCAGAAGTTGTCGTGCGACTTCACCGAATCACGCGAGACGCCGAACACCTGCGCGCCAGCGCGCTTGAACTTCGGCAGCAGCGCGTTGAAGTCGATGCCTTCGGTGGTGCACCCGGGGGTGCTGTCCTTGGGGTAGAAGTACAGCACCAGCCACTGGCCGGCGAGTTCGCCGAGGGTGGTGTGTTCGCCGCCGGAAAGTGCCAGCGGCAGAGAGAGGGTGGTGCTGTCCAGGGTGTCGCCGTTGTTCATGAGGTCCTTGTTCCGGAGCCTGGGGTACGTCTGCTACAACTGCATGAAACGCCGCGCGTCCGTGACGAACGCGCGAAAGTCAGAACTTCATCGGGTCCATGATCGCGTCCAGGTTCAGGTGGTCGCAGAATTCCAGGAAGTCGTCGCGCAGTGCGGCGATGTGCATGTTGGCGGGTACGCCGATGGTGACCTGCGCGGAGAACATTTCCGCACCGGTCTGCATGGCGCGGTAGCGCGTGCTCTGCAGGTTCTCGATGGTGATGCCCTGGCGGTCGAAGAAGTCGGCCAGCTGGAACAGGATGCCCGGCTTGTCGGCGGCGATCACTTCCACGATGTAGGGCAGCAGGTTGGACTGCGCCTGCTTGGCCCCGGTGCGGTACCACACCAGCTTCAGGCCTTCCTCGCGCTCCAGCCGGGTCAGCATCGCTTCCAGCTTGGCCACGGCATCCCACGAGCCCGTGGCCAATGCGGTCACCGAGACATCGCGGCCTACGGTGGCCAGGCGCGCATCGACCAGATTGCAGCCACTGTCGGCAATGCGCCGGGTCACAGGCAGCAGGGGGGACTCCGGATGCGTCGTATAGGCGTTGATCAGGAGGTGGTTTTCGGTCGGCGCAGGCCGCGGCGTGGTGTCGGTCAAGGGGGTTCCGGTAATGCAGGGTGAGTCTGAACGGTGCCGAACGGCACGTTCGCCGGAGTCCAGCATACTTGCCCGCGCTTTCGGCCCGCAAGTAACATGCAGAAGGCATCCGGCCGGCGTCCGCGCGGCCTGCCTTTCCCCTTCTTCCGAGCATTGTTCCTTGTCTCTTTCCGGTCTCATCACCGCGCTGGCCACGCCTTTCCAGGCCAATGGCGCATTGGATCCCGACGGTTGGCAGCGTCTGCTGCACCTGCAGCTGGAGGGGGGCGTTCACGGAGTCGTGGTGGCCGGTTCCACCGGTGAAGCGGCGACTCTGTCCGACGACGAATATGACCACCTGCTGCGCAGCGCGGTGAAAACCGTGGCCGGGCGCGTGCCGGTCATTGCCGGCACCGGGCTGTCGGGTACAGCCAAAACCATCGAGCAGACCCGTCGCGCGGCGGCCAACGGTGCCACCCACGCGCTGGTGGTGACCCCGCCTTACGTGCGTCCGACCCAGGCAGGTCTGATCGCGCATTACCGCGCGGTGGCCGACCAGGGCGGTCTGCCGGTCATCCTGTACAACGTGCCGGGCCGGACCGGCTGCGACATGCTGCCGGAAACCGTGGCAGAGCTGGCGAACCACCCAAACATCGTCGGCATCAAGGAGGCGGTCGGCGACAACGGCCGGGTACAGGCGCTGCTGGCGCTGCGTTCGGCCGACTTCGCGATCCTCAGTGGTGACGATGGCACGGCGGCGCGCTCGATCCTGTCGGGCATCGACGGCCTGATTTCGGTGGGCTCCAACGCATTGCCGGGGGCCTATCGGCGCATGTGCGACCTGGCCGCGGCTGGCGAGCGTGAGGCAACCGAAGCCTGGAATGCGCGCCTGGACCCGTTCCACGATTTCTGCGGGGTCGAGCCGAACCCGATTCCGGTAAAGGAACTGCTGCACCGGATCGGCATCGGCCACGGCCTGCGACTGCCGTTGTTGCGGCTGTCCGAGGCCCACCATGCCGCCGCCGAACATCTGGCTGCCGACATCGGGGCCCTTGAAGCACTTTCCAGCCACTGAACCGCAGTGGCCTGAACCTGGAGATTCACATGCGTCAATCTGTTTCCGCCATCCGCGTGCTGTCTTTCGCGATCCTGGCCACGGCCACCCTGGTGGGTACCACCGGCTGCTTCAATCGTGGCGCGAAGGGCGACTACGCGCTGGCCCCGGAAATGCGTCCGCTGGAAGTCCCGCCGGACCTGAATGCACCGGGCAACCCGTCCGCACAGGTGCCGGTGCTGGCCTCGCAGGCCGCCCGTCCGGCTCCGGCCGCTGACCCGGCTGCGGCTGGCGCGGGCTTCAACGTGGCTGGCAGCAAGGACGAGGTCTTTGCCAAGGTGGGTACGGCGCTGGAATCGACCCCGGGCGTGACCATCGCCAGCAAGGCGCAGCTGCTGGGCTCCTACGACGTGGCCTATGAAGACAACAACTTCCTGGTCCGCGTCGTGGCCGTCGAAGCCGGTGCCTACGTCTCCACCGTCGACCCGCGCGGCCTGCCGGCCACCGGCCCGGCCCCGACCAAGCTGCTGGCCGAACTGAAGGCAAAGCTGGCTCCGTAATCCTGCGGCGTGCCGGATTGCACGATTCGCACGCCCCAGACAGAGGCCGGTGGCCACGGAAGATCAAAACCCGCTCGAGGCTGTTGCTCGTTCCGTCCGCATCGCGATGAACCATCTGGGGAGGCCCACAGGTAGCCCCCGGAGGGACACTCCACGGCATGGATGCCGTGGAGTAGCTTACATGGACGTACTTGCAGCGTGTCCCGGAGCGGGGCTGCCTGTGGGCCTCCCCGGCACGTATCAATCGAAACGCTGCTGTTCACGAGAAACCAAACAAAAAAGGCACCCGAAGGTGCCTTTTTGCCTCAGCGCTCCAGCAGCTCCAGTTTCCCTGGCTTGCCATCCCACTCACCGGCATCGGCCGGCGGGTCCTTGCGCACGGTCAGTACCGGCCAGGCCTTGGCCAGCTCGGCGTTCAGGCCGACGAACACTTCCTGCCCGGCGGGCACATCGTCTTCCGGGAAAATCGCGTTGACCGGGCACTCCGGTTCGCACAGGGTGCAGTCGATGCACTCGTCCGGGTCGATCACCAGGAAGTTCGGACCTTCGTGGAAACAGTCCACGGGGCACACTTCCACACAGTCGGTGTGCTTGCACTTGATGCAGTTTTCGGTGACGACAAAGGGCATGGCTGGATCAGAATCGGACGGTAAGCCGGACAATTCTAGAACAGTTGCGGCTTTGTCGCAGTGCACGATGCGCCGTCGCCGCCCCCCGGGTATAGATAGCCGTGCCCACCGGTAGACAGCCAGGGCCCGGGAAGTGGGGCTTCCCCCAAGGCCGCCGGGCGCTGAAAACCTGTGAGAACCCGCTTCAGCTGTACCTGCCGTGTTGACCGTCCGCTGTCTCCTCTCTGCCAGGGCCTTCCATGTCGATACCCGTTGCTGCCACTGCCGCACCCGGCGAAAACACCTCCTTCATCGTCCTCATCAGCTGCGTGGCCACCTTGGGCGGCTTCCTGTTCGGTTTCGACAGCGGGGTCATCAACGGCACCGTTGACGGCCTCAAGCAGACCTTCCAGTCCAGCCAGGCCGGAATCGGGTTTGAAGTGGCCTCCATGCTGCTGGGCTGCGCGATCGGTGCGTTCTTCGCCGGTCGCCTGGGCGACCGTCTTGGCCGTCGCGGCGTGCTGATCATCGCGGCGGTGCTGTTCCTGCTCTCCGCGCTGGGGGCAGGGGCTGCGCACAGCTCACTGGCGTTCGTGATCGCCCGCGTGGTCGGCGGCTTTGCCGTCGGCGCGGCCAGCGTCATGTCACCGGCCTACATCGCCGAGGTCGCCTCGGCCCGCTATCGCGGGCGGCTGGCCACGGTGCAGCAGATCGCGATCATCAGTGGCCTGTTCTGCGCTTTCCTGAGCAACTACCTGCTGGCCCGCGCGGCGGGGGCCTCCACCGAGGCGCTGTGGCTGGGCCAGGCCGCGTGGCGCTGGATGTTCTGGATGCAGGCTATTCCCTCGGCCCTGTTCCTGGTGCTGCTGCTGGTCATTCCGGAAAGCCCGCGCTACCTGGTGGTGAAGGGGCGGCGTGAACAGGCGCTGGAGGTGATGACCCGCCTGTACGGGCCGGCCGAGGCCCAGGCCAAGCTGGGCGAAATTGATGCGTCGCTGTCCCAGGACCAGCACCGTCCGCGCCTGTCCGATCTGGTCGACAAGGCCACCGGCAAGCTGCGCCGGATCGTCTGGGTCGGCATCGGCCTGGCCGTGTTCCAGCAGCTGGTCGGCATCAACGTGGTGTTCTACTACGGCGCGGTGCTGTGGCAGGCGGTCGGCTTCTCGGAAAGCGATGCGCTGCTGATCAACGTGCTGTCCGGCGCGCTCAGCATCGGGGCCTGCCTGCTGACCGTGGTGCTGATCGATCGCATCGGCCGCAAGCCGCTGCTGTGGGTGGGCTCGGCCGGCATGGCGGTGACCCTGGCGCTGGTGGTGGTGGCCTTCTCCAGTGGCTCGCTGGTGGACGGTCGCCTGCAGCTGTCCGACCAGATGGGCGTGCTGGCCCTGGTGGCGGCCAATGCCTACGTGGTGTTCTTCAACATGTCCTGGGGCCCGGTCATGTGGGTGATGCTGGGTGAGATGTTCCCGAACCAGATCCGCGGGTCCGGGCTGGCCGTGGCCGGCGCGGCGCAGTGGACGGCCAATTTTGCGATCACCGTGAGCTTCCCGGTGCTGCTGACCGGAATCGGCCTGGCCGGGGCCTACGGGCTGTATACGGCCGCGGCCGTGGCCTCGGTGTTCTTCGTGCTGCGCTATGTGCACGAGACCAAGGGCAAGGAACTGGAGCAGATGGAGGGCTGAGCGGGGCGCGCGCCCAACAAAAAACCCCGCCAAGGCGGGGTTTTTCATGTCTGCGGCTTCACGACTGGCGCTCCCTAGGGGACTCGAACCCCTGTTTTAGCCTTGAGAGGGCCACGTCCTGACCACTAGACGAAGGGAGCGTGCTTTGTCGCGAGCGGCGCAGCGCGCTAGTATATTGGCGACGATGCCATTGGGCAATCCCGAAACTTCAACCGGAAGCGCCAACATCAATTCCTCTGCACCATCCTCGTTCGGTCTGCGCGTGATCCCCCGCGACCAGCACAACATCTCCCGCAAGGACATCAGCCCCAACGCGCTGCGCGTGCTTTACCGGCTGCGTGACTCCGGGTTTGGCGCTTATCTCGTTGGCGGGGCCGTGCGCGACCTGCTGGTCGGCGGGCATCCGAAAGACTTCGACGTGGCCACTGACGCCACCCCGGAGCAGGTCAAGGCGCTGTTCCGCAACTGCCGTCTGATCGGCCGCCGGTTCCGCCTGGCGCACGTGGTGTTCGGCCGCGAGATCATCGAAGTGGCCACCTTCCGCGCCAACAGTGACGATGGCAGCGGCGACCGCGAGATGGAAAACGGCATGCTGGTACGCGACAACGTGTACGGCACCATCGAAGACGACGCGGTGCGCCGCGACTTCAGCTGCAATGCGCTGTACTACGCCATCGAAGACTTCTCGGTGCGCGACTACACCGGCGGCTTCGAAGACGTGCAGGCGCGCCTGATGAAGCTCATCGGCGACCCCGAGCAGCGCTACCGCGAAGACCCGGTGCGCATGCTGCGCGCGGTACGTCTGGCGGCCAAGCTCGGTTTCCAGATCGAGCAGGCCACCGCCGAACCGCTGCCGCGCCTGGCCGGCCTGCTGTCCGAAGCCGCCCCGGCGCGTCTGTTCGAGGAAGTGCTCAAGCTGTTCCTGTCCGGGCACGGTGTGGCCAGCTTCGAAGGCCTGGAGCGCTACGGCCTGCTCGACGTGCTGTTCCCGGAAAGCGCCGCCGCGCTGCGCAGCAACCGCAGCGGTGCGCTGCGCCGCATGGTGATCGAAGGCCTGCACAGCACCGACCAGCGCGTGGCCAATGACGAGCCGGTGTCGCCGTCGTTCCTGTTCGCGCTGCTGCTGTGGCCGGCGTTCTGCCGCGCCCTGGCGACCCTGCAGAAGCAGGGCGTGGCACTGGAAGAGGCCCAGCGGCGTGCCGCCGACCGGGTCACCCTGCACCAGCTGACGACCATCGCACTGCCGCGCCGCTTCTCGCTGCCGATGCAGGAAATCTGGCTGCTGCAGGGCCGCTTCAGCTCGCGCCAGCGCAAGCGCGTGTTCCGCACCCTCACGCACCCGCGCTTCCGTGCGGCCTTCGACTTCCTGGCGCTGCGCCAGGTCGCCTCCAGCGAGCACGAAGCCGATGTGCAGTTCTGGCGCGAAGCCCAGCAGCAGTCGGGTGCCGAACTGGATTCCACCCTGGAAGCGGCACAGGCCGAGGTCGCGCTGGACGAGGAGGGGGCTCCGCGCAAGCGTCGCCGCCGTCGTCGGCGTACCGGTGGTCCGGCAGGCGAGTAAGCCGTGACCCTGGCCTGCATCGGCCTGGGGGCCAACCTGGGTGACGCCGCGCAGACGCTGCGCGGTGCCTTTGCCGCGCTGGCGGAGCTGCCGCAGACCACGCTGCGGACACGCTCGCAGCTGTATGCGACCCCGGCCTGGGGCAATGAAGACCAGCCGCCCTTCATCAATGCAGCCGCAGTGCTGGACACCGCACTGCCGGCCCAGGCACTGCTGGAGGCGCTGCTGGGGATCGAGCACGCGTTTGGTCGGGTACGTGACCCCGCCGTCCATTGGGGACCCCGCGTGCTCGACCTGGACCTGCTGTTGTATGCCGACCAGGTGATCGACCTGCCGCAGCTGAAGGTGCCGCATCCGTTCCTGCACGAACGCGCCTTCGCGCTGGTGCCGCTGGCCGAGATCGCCCCGGATGCGCTGATTCCGGGGCAGGGCCGGATACGGGATGCAGTGATGCGAATCGATATCAGCGGGATCGCGTCAATAGGAGGATAATGCGGGGCTTATCGCCACCGGTTATCAGTACATGAGCACGCACGCAGACAGCAAACCCTGGACCGTTCCCGCCCTGGCCGAGGCCAAGCGCAACGGGCAGAAGCTGGTCATGTTGACCGCTTACGACGCAGGCTTTGCGCGCACCTTTGACGCCAACGGCGTGGACCTGATCCTGATCGGCGACTCGCTGGGCATGGTGGTGCAGGGGCATGACTCGACCCTGCCGGTGACCGTGGCTGACATGGTCTACCACACCCGTGTGGTGGCCCGCGTGCTGCAGCGCGCCCTGCTGGTGGCCGACCTGCCGTTCGGTGCCGATGCCACCCCCGAGCGCGCGCTGGAAGCCTCGCTGCAGCTGCTGCAGGCCGGGGCGGAGATGGTCAAGATCGAAGGTGCCGGCTTCAAGCTGGACATCATCCGCCACTTGGTGGAGCGCGAGATTCCGGTCTGCTCGCACCTGGGGCTGACCCCGCAGTCGGTGCTGCGCCTGGGTGGCTACCGGGTCCAGGGTCGTGGCGACGCGGCTGAGCAGTTGCGCGCCGATGCGAAGGCCGCCGTCGATGCCGGTGCCACCCTGGTGGTGCTGGAATGCGTGCCGACCCCGATTGCCACCCAGATCAGCGCCGAGATCAGCGCGCCCACCATCGGCATCGGTGCCGGCCCGGGCTGTGATGGTCAGGTGCTGGTGATGCACGATTTCCTCGGCCTGGACAGCGGCCACCGCCGACCCAAGTTCGTCAAGGATTTCCTTGCCGAAGGCGGTTCGGTGGCCGGTGCGGTCCATGCCTACGCCGACGCCGTGCGCGACGGCTCCTTCCCCGACGCAGAACACGCCTACGCATCATGATTGAAACCGTCACCGAACTGTCCCGTCTGCGCGCCGTCGTCAACGGCTGGAAGCGCGAGGGCCTGCGCGTCGCGCTGGTCCCGACCATGGGCAACCTGCATGCGGGCCATTACTCGCTGGTCACCCTGGCCCGCCAGTACGCGGACCGCGTGGTCTCCAGCGTGTTCGTCAATCCGACCCAGTTCGGCCCGAACGAGGACTTCACCCGCTACCCGCGGACGCCGGAAGCGGACACCTCCGGGCTGGAGCAGGCGGGCTGCGACGTGCTGTGGCTGCCGACGGTGGAATCGATGTACCCGTTCGGTGTGGAACTGGCCGCCAACGTGCACGTGCCGGGCATCAGCAGCCTGCTGGAAGGCGCGCACCGCCCGGGCCATTTCGATGGCGTGTGCACGGTGGTGAGCCGCCTGTTCAACCAGGTGCAGCCGGACGTGGCCGCCTTCGGCAAGAAGGACTACCAGCAGCTGGCGGTGATCCGTCAGCTGGTGGAAGACCTGGCCTTCCCGATCCAGATCGTCGGTGGCGACATCGTTCGTGAAGAAGATGGCCTGGCGATGAGCTCGCGCAACCAGTACCTCAATGGCGAGCAGCGCCCGGTCTCGACCACCATCCACCAGGTGCTGCTGGGCATGCGCGAGGGCTTCATCGCCGGAAAGGCACGCAGCCTGATCGAAGCCGAGGCCACCGCCGCCCTGCAGGCCGCCGGCTTCCAGGTCGACTACGCCGTGATCCGCCTGCCGGACCTGTCCGAGCCGGCCGACAGCGACGTCGGCAACCGCGTCGCCCTGATCGCCGCCCGCATCGGCTCCACGCGCCTGATCGACAACCTAGAGTTCTGATCCGCAGGGGCATCCGGCCGTTGGCCGGATGCTTCACGCATCCGGGCGAACATCCTGTAGTCATCGGTTTCCGTGTTTGGGCCGGTCGGGGTGGGTTTGCGGGACACGCCGTGAATCCATCCATGGAGGCTACTCGGACGCCATCCATGGCGCCGAGT
>NZ_RHPP01000108.1 GCF_003935715.1 Stenotrophomonas sp. 278
TGGCCGGCCCAGGCGGTGTCGAGGGCCGGCCAACGGCCGGCG
This sequence comes from Stenotrophomonas sp. 278, assembly GCF_003935715.1. GTDB lineage: Bacteria > Pseudomonadota > Gammaproteobacteria > Xanthomonadales > Xanthomonadaceae > Stenotrophomonas > Stenotrophomonas maltophilia_AH. The sequence continues at coordinate 43 of NZ_RHPP01000108.1, forward strand.
CTACCGGGACGGGTCAGCCGCCGCCATAAAGACGCTGCGCGCTCTGGAACAGAATCCAGCTGGTCGCAATGAACTTGTCCCCACCCTCGGGCCGGTTGCCCCGATGCGTATGCGTAAACGCCGTCGGCGCAATCAACAGACTGCCGGTACGCGGCGCGATCTTCCGCTCCTGGAACAGGAACTCGGTTTCCCCAGCCTGGAAGTCGTCGTTGAGGTAAAGCGTCCACAGCAGGTGCCGGTGCAGGGTCTCGCCGGCGGGATCGCGGGGATACAACTCGCAGTGCCAATACGGGTACCCACCCTCGCCTGCCGCATACCATTGCAGGTTGATGGCACCGGGGCGTAGGCACGTACGGGCCAGTTCGGAAAGCTGGGCGTCTTCCATGCCGGGGAAGTCATCGGCGGCTAGTCGACGTGCACTGCCGTCGGTGTCTTGAACCTGCAACATCAACGGCGAGATCAACGCCTGTGGATAACGGCGTAGATAACTCAATACGCCTTTGAATACGGCCTGCTGCAGCAGCATTTCCACCTGCTGCCATTCGGCGCGGCCGCTGATGCGCAGGTCCTTGCTGTGCTTGAGTTCCGGGAATACACCACTGCCCACTTCACCGGGCTGCAGCTGGGCGCTGGCGCGCATCTGCGCCAGGATCGCGGCGCACGCCTCGGCGGGGATGGCGTTGTGGATTACTTCAATGAAGTCACGCGGCGTTTCGGCGGTCATGGGTCGGTCCGTGAGCATTCGCACCCGATGGTGCCGGGTGTTAGGCCGGATGTCACCCCACTGTCACGCGCGTGGCAGGGGTTCCCAAGGACGCGCATGGCGCGTCCCTACGCGGGAACCCATTCGCCGGGTTACTTGGCGTCGTGCTCGCGGTGGTAACGGGTGGCTTCGGCCACTTCGTTCTTCGAGCCGAGGAACACCGGCACGCGCTGGTGCAGGTGGTCCGGCTGGATGTCCAGAATGCGCTCGCGGCCGGTGGTGGCAGCACCGCCGGCCTGTTCCACCAGCAGACCCATCGGGTTGGCCTCGTACATCAGGCGCAGCTTGCCGGCCTTGCTCGGGTCCTTCTTGTCCCACGGGTAGATGAAGATGCCGCCGCGGGTCAGGATGCGGTGCACGTCAGCAACCATGCTTGCGATCCAGCGCATGTTGAAGTTCTTGCCGCGTGCGCCTTCCTTGCCCGCCAGCAGGTCCTGCACATAGCTCTGCATCGGGGCTTCCCAATGGCGCTGGTTCGACATGTTGATGGCAAATTCCTGGGTTTCGGCGGGAATCTGCATGTTCGGCGTGGTCAGCACGAACTCGCCCTTCTCGCGGTCCAGGGTGAAGGCATGGGTGCCGTGGCCGGTGGTCAGCACCATCTGGGTGCTGGGCCCGTAGATGCAGTAACCGGCGGCAATCTGCGCGGTGCCCGGCTGCAGGAAGCTTTCATCGTTGGGCTGCTCGGTGCCCGGGGGGCAGCGCAGCACCGAGAAGATGGTGCCGACCGACACGTTCACGTCGATGTTGGAGCTGCCATCGAGGGGATCGAACAGCAGCAGGAAGTCGCCGCGCGGGTAGGTGTCCGGCACCGGCTGGCAGTGGTCCATTTCTTCCGAGGCACAGGCGGCCAGGTGGCCACCCCAGGCGTTGGCCTCGAGCAGGATCTCGTTGCTGATCACGTCCAGCTTCTTCTGCGCTTCGCCCTGCACGTTACCGGTGCCGGCATCGCCAAGCACGCCACCCAGTGCGCCCTTGCTGACCGCGATGGAGATGCTGGTGCAGGCGCGGCCGACGACGGCGATGAGCTGGCGCAGGTCGGCGTTGATGCGGCCGGCATGCTGTTCTTCGATCAGGTACCGGGTGAGTGACGTACGGGACATGAAATGACTGCCAAAGACATTCGGGGGCCGTATTGTCGCCGCAAAAAAGGACTCAGGTGTACTTGAGAACGCGGTAAACGGTTACACGCGCGCGTCTTACGGTGTGACGCAGTCCTTGCCCGGTGCCTGCAGCGGATACTCGGCCAACGTGCGCACGATCTGGCCGTTGGCATCGGTGACGCCGATGCCAATGCCGGTGACCTCGCCGCTGGCCTGCGGCGGCTGCGCTTGGGCCGCAGCGACGAAGGCGGCGAGCTCGGGGCTCTTCTCGTCGGCCAGCAGACTCAGGTGCGGCTGGTATTGCATGAATACATTCGGCGAGCCGTAGCGCTGGAACGCGGGCAGCTTGTCCGGGTATGCCGCCATCCACGCGGGGGCCTCCACGCTGTGGTCGCGCAGCGGTTCGGCGGCCAGCGTCACCGTGTCGGCCAGACGCTGCAGGGCCTGGCTGGGTTGCACATGCAGGAACACCCAGTTCGACGGGGTGACCTCGATGCCGTTCACCTGCATGGCAAACGGGGCCTGGCAGCGCGCAATGCGCGCGACGGCGGCCTTCAACGCGCTTTCGGCGCTGGTCGGAAAGCGGGTGAGGTACAGCGTGGCGTGCACCGCGTGTCCCTGCCGATGGAAACTGGTCATGCCCGCCTCGGCGAGGGTGTCGCTCACCTTGGCGACCGCCTCGACCACAGGTCGGGAGGGAATGGCATAGATGTTGTAGCTCTCCGACGGCTGGGCGTGGACGGCCACAGGCAGGGCGGCGAGCAGAATCGAGACAGGCAGGCGCATGCCGCCATTATAGGGAAAGCGTCTGTGCGGCCTTTGCGCGGTAAGGCGCTTACGACAACGGCCGCGCGGGGCGGCCGTTGTTTGATCGTCACCCGACCAACGGTCGGGTGCTAACGGGTCGATCAACCCTTGGCGACGGTTGCCACGGCCTTGGCCACGTACTCCAGGTTGCCCTGGTTCAGTGCGGCCACGCAGATGCGGCCGGTGCCGACGGCGTAGATGCCGAACTCGTCACGCAGGCGATCGACCTGCGGGCGGGTCAGGCCCGAGTACGAGAACATGCCGGCCTGGTCGTTGATGAAGGCGAACTCCGGTGCACCTGCGGCGACCAGGTTCTGCACCAGGCCATGACGCAGGGCGTGGATGCGCTCGCGCATCTCGGTCAGTTCCTGTTCCCACATCTGGCGCAGCTCGGGGCTGGTCAGCACACCGGCCACCAGCGCCGCACCGTGGTTGGACGGGCTGGAGTAGATGGTGCGGATGATGCGCTTGACCTGCGACTGCACGGCCTTGGCGGCATTCGCGTCCGGAGCCACCACCGACAGCGCACCCACGCGCTCGCCGTACAGCGAGAACGACTTGGAGTACGAGTTGGCGACCACGAAGCTGTCGATGCCGGCTTCCGCGATGATGCGCACCGCGGCGCCGTCTTCGAAGATGCCCTTGTCGAAGCCCTGGTAGGCCATGTCGATGAACGGGAACAGCTGGCGGTCCTTCAGCAGCTGCGCGACCTGCTTCCACTGCTCAACCGTGAGGTCGGCACCGGTCGGGTTGTGGCAGCACGCATGCAGCAGCACCACGGTGCCCGGCTGCAGCTTTTCCAGGTCGGCCAGCATGCCGGCGAAGTCAACGCCGTGGGTGGCGGCGTCGAAGTAGGTGTATTCCACCACTTCAAAGCCAGCCGCGCCGAACACCGCGCGGTGGTTTTCCCAGCTGGGGTTGCTGATGGCGATGGTGGAATGCGGCAGCAGCTTGTGCAGCAGGTCCGCGCCCACGCGCAGCGCACCGCTGCCGCCGATGGTCTGCGAGGTGGCGACGCGGCCGGCGGCCAGCAGCGGCGAGTCTTTGCCGAACACCAGTTCGCGGGTGGCCTGGGTGTAGGCCGGCAGCCCGTCGATCGGCAGGTAGCCGCGCGGTTTGGCCTCGTTGGCCAGCTGCTGTTCAATCTGCTTCACGGCGCGCAGCAGCGGAATGCGGCCGCTCTCGTCGTAATAGATGCCCACGCCCAGGTTGACCTTGGTCGAACGGCTGTCGGCGTTGTATGCCTCGGTCAGGCCCAGGATCGGGTCGCCCGGGACCAGTTCCACGTTTGCAAAGAAGGACACGGCGGTACTCATTCGAAATGACGGATGGGGGAGGTTTCGCGCTCGGTGTTGCGGCAGCATGGGCCGAAACAGCGCCATCGTAACAAAGCCGTGGCATGGGCGCGGGCGCTCTCGTCACCTTCCATGCCGTACGCTGACAGACGGCCTTCCCCCCACCGGAGACCCTGCCCCCGCATGCGTCGCTTTATCCCCCTGTTGCGCCATTCATCATTCATCGTCGCCGGCGCGCTGCCGGTCACCGCCCTGGCCCAGCCTGCCGAGGCCCCCGGCATCGAGCGCCTGCCCACCGTGCAGGTGCAGGCCGCGCGCGGCGTGCGGGTCGCCGATGTCGACCTGCCGGCCTCGATCAGCACCGTGCAGCTGGACGACGAGGTCATCGGCACCCTGGCCCAGGTCAGCGAAGCGCTGAACGGCGTGCCCGGCCTGCTGGCCCGCGACCGCCAGAACCTGGCCCAGGACACCCAGCTTTCGATCCGCGGCTTCGGCGCGCGTTCCACCTTCGGGGTGCGCGGGGTGCGGGTGCTGGTGGACGGCGTCCCGGCCACCATGCCCGACGGCCAGGGTCAGCTGTCGCACGCCAGCCTGCTTTCGGCGCAGCGCATCGAGGTGCTGCGCGGGCCGTTCTCGGCGCTGTACGGCAACTCCTCCGGCGGCGTGGTCCAGGTCTGGAGCGCCGACGGCGCGCCAGGCGACCCGTGGCGGGCACGCGTGGCCGCCGGCAGCGACGCGACCCTGAGCGCGGGCGCGCAGCTGCGCGGCCAGCAGGGACCGGTGCGCTACAACCTGGCGGCCAACCACTTCGAGACTGCCGGCTGGCGCGAGCACAGCCGGGCGCGGCGCGAGTCCTTCAATGGCCGGCTGGGCGTGGACGTGGGCGGCGGCCAGCTGGATCTGGTGCTGAACTATCTGGACGCACCCGACGCCCAGGACCCGCTTGGTCTGACCCGCGCGCAGGTCAATGCCAACCCGCGCCAGGCCACGGCCGTGGCCACCCAGTACAACACCCGCAAATCGGTGCGCCAGGGACAGGCCGGCTTGGTCTTCACCCGTACCGAGGGTGCGCAGACCTGGCGGGCGATGGGCTATGCGGGCCAGCGCGAGGTGGAGCAGTACCTGGCCATTCCGCCCGGCCCGCAGGCCAATCCGCTGCATGCGGGTGGTGTGATCGATCTGGACGGCGACTATGGCGGGCTGGACCTGCGCTGGGCCTGGCACGGCGACTGGCTGGGCCGGCCGCTGGAGGCGGTGATCGGAGCCAATGCCGACCAGCAGACGCAGGATCGGCGAGGTTACGAGAACTTCATCGGCAGCGACGTGGGCGTGCGTGGTGCGCTACGCCGCGACCAGCGCGACCGTGTGCGCAACATCGACCAGTTCGCCCAGGTGAACTGGCAGTGGGCCCCACGTTGGTCCGCGCTGCTGGGGCTGCGTCACAGCGCTGTGCGTTTCCGCTCCAACGATGACTACATCACCGCGCGCAATCCGGACGACAGCGGCTCACGCGACTACAGCGCCACCACCCCGGTGGGTGGCGTGGTGTTCCACGCCAGCGACGCCTGGCGGGTGTATGCCTCGGCCGGACGTGGGTTTGAAACACCCACCTTCAACGAACTGGGCTATCGCAATGACGGCGGGGCCGGGCTGGCGCTGAACCTCGACCCGGCGCGCAGCCGTAACCTGGAACTGGGCACCAAGTGGCGCGGGGCCGGTGGTGCGGCGTTCGAGGCGGCGGTGTTCCGCGCCGATACCGATGATGAGGTGGCGGTGGCCAGCAACACCAACGGCCGCAGCACCTACCGCAACATCGGCCGCACCCGCCGCCAGGGCGTGGAGGCCAGCCTGCAGCAGCCGCTGGCCGCGCAGCTGGACCTGACCCTGGCGTACACGTACATCGAAGCCACGGTGCGCGAACCGTATGCCACCTGCGCCAACAGCGGCTGCGCGGTGCCGGATACGGTGGTGGCGGCGGGGTCGCGCCTGCCGGGCGTGCCGAAGCAGCAGGCGTTCGCACGGCTGGATTACCGGCCCGGGAACTGGCAATGGGCCGGGGAAGTGGTGGCGTCCAGCGATACCGTGGTCAATGACCTGGCCAGTGAGTCGGCGGCGGGGTACGCGTTGTTGAACCTGGAAGCGGCGCGGAACTGGCGGAACACGCAGGGCACGCTGCGCGCATTTGCGCGGGTGGATAACGCGCTGGATCAGCGTTATGTGGGGTCTGTGATCGTCAACGACGGAAATCAGCGCTATTTCGAGCCGGGACCGGACCGGCGGTACAGCGTGGGGCTGCAGTGGTCGTGGTTGTGATCCGAGGGCCGGCGCACGACCAACGGTCGTGCGCTACCGGACTGTCCGGGTAAACGGTAGCGCACGACCGTTGGTCGTGCGGCCATGAACCGATCGGGTCATTTCGGCACTTTTGCCGGCACGAACGGCGAGGTAGGGTCGCTGGCCGGGAAGGTCTCCTCCAGCGCCTCATCCTGGTTGTCGTTGGCCTTGTCCTGCTGCTCCCGATGCTCCGGGTCGTTCTTCTGCTCGTCCGGGGTGCCGTGAACGGCGTCGACGCCAGTGCGCAGATGCTCGGGCGAGTGGGACGGTGACATTCCGGCACCGCGGTCTTCAGCGTCGAAAACATCGTGCTTGGCGCGCTGTTCGCCCGGAACGGGCGGGTGGGCTTCGCGTAGGGGATCGCGTGGCATGGCGGGCGCTCCGGCAGTGGGGTGAGCGCCACAGCGTACGCGTCCCATCGCGAACACCAGCGTGAAGCGGGGGCCATTTCCACGTGAAGCCGCAGGCGTGCATGGCGCCATGAACGGATCTGTCACGGCTGACTAACGGCCGCAGGATTATTCCTGCCCACCCCGCCCGCTGCCGGAGACGTGTCATGCCCCGCCCCGACCGCCGCACCGCCCCTGCTGTGTTCAGCGCCTACCGGCTGCCCGAAACGACCCGGCGCAATCGTCGCCAGGCGCGCGCTGAAGAGCCGCAGGCGGTGGCACAGGACTACGTGCAGTACATGCGAAGCGACTTCGAGCGTCGCCGCAGTGCCTCACGCCGGCGCTGGGAAGACCTGTACCCGGCTTACGCCTTCGCGCTGACCACCCACCGTGCTGACTGGCCGCGTGGCGATGACGGCGACACCGATGGCGAGCTGGCCGAACAGTGGGAACAGATGCGCGGTGCCTCGCGGCTGGGCTGGCCGCAGGCGCGGGCGGTGGTGGAAGACGCCTGGCTGGCGCTGGACCACATGCCCCCCCACGGCAGTGCATGGGCTGCTGCAGTAGGGTTTCAGCGCTTCGGGCGGAACTTCGCGCCGAACCAGATGCCCAGCCCCTGCACCGGCAGTGAGGCCACCAGCACCGCCACGAACCAGAACGGGAAGTCGTTGCCGAGGTCCCAAGCGGCGAACGCCGAGGCCCCGACAATCATCGCCCACACGATGCCGCCGTGCAGCCACGGCCAGGTAGGCGCATAGCGGCTGGCGAATGCGCAGGCGACGAAGCCGCCCAGAATCGTCCAGCCAAGGTCCCAGGCCAGGCGGCCTTCGCCCCGCCCCAGGCCGACCCACGGCGCGATCCAGCCGCCAGCCCCGCTGACCATGCCCAGCACGAACAGGGCCACCACCACGCACAGCACGGAAAGGGCGAGGGTCTTCAAAGGTGACAGGGCGGGCATGTGCGGTCGGCGGCAGCGGGATCCTCCCCATTATCGCCGCTCGCGCCCGCGCCCACCCGCCCTGTGGTTCAGCGGCTCATGTCCAGTACCACGCGACCTTCGATCCTGCCGGCGTGCATGCGCGCGAAGATGTCGTTGATGTTCTCCAGCGAATCACTGGTGACGGTGGCGGCAACCTTGCCCTGCTCGGCAAACTCCAGCGAGTCCTGCAGGTCCAGGCGGGTGCCGACGATCGAACCGCGCACGGTGATGCCGTTGAGCACCATGCCGAAGATGTCCAGCGGGAACTGTCCCGGCGGCAGGCCGTTGAGCGACACGGTGCCGCCGCGGCGCACCATGCCCAGTGCCTGCTCGAACGCCTTCGGCGACACGGCGGTGACCAGCGCACCATGCGCGCCGCCGATCTCCTTCTTCAGGAATGCGGCCGGGTCGGTGTTGCGCGCGTTGACGGTCACGGTGGCACCGAGTCGCTGCGCCAGGGCCAGCTTGTCATCGTCGATATCAACGGCCGCCACATTCAGGCCCATGGACTTGGCGTACTGCACGGCCATGTGGCCGAGTCCGCCCACGCCGGAGATCACCACCCACTGGCCGGGCTTGGTGTCGGTGACCTTCAGGCCCTTGTACACGGTGACGCCGGCACAAAGGATCGGGGCCACTTCGATGAAGCCGATGCCCTTGGGCAGCAGGCCGACGTAGTCCGCATTGGCCAGCGCGTATTCGGCGAAACCGCCGTTCACCGAATAACCGCTGTTCTGCTGGGCCTCGCACAGGGTCTCCCAGCCACCCAGGCAGTGCTCGCAGTGACCGCAGGCCGAGTACAGCCAGGGAATGCCGACGCGATCGCCTTCCTTGATGTGGGTCACGCCCTGCCCGACCGCGACCACGTGGCCCACGCCTTCATGCCCAGGAATGAACGGCGGATTCGGCTTCACCGGCCAGTCGCCTTCGGCGGCGTGCAGGTCGGTGTGGCAGACACCGCAGGCCTCGATTTTGACCAGGATGTCGCCCGGACCGGGGCGCGGCACGGTGACCTCTTCAATTACCAGAGGCTTGCCGAATTCGCGGACCACCGCCGCCTTCATCGTCTTGTTCATGGCTGCAACTCCACAGGGGGGGAGTTACAGCCTGCGCCGCGCTGCGTTGTGCCGCTTTGATCCCGATCAACCCGCGCGTTGCGTGGTTGCCACGCAGGGCGTGGCACTACGGGGCCTCAACCAACGAGTGCGGCCGATTCCCTCGCCAGCTGTTCAATCCCGGCCCAATCACGCGCCTGCAGCAACGCCCGCGTGGTCAACCACGAACCGCCAACGCACAACACATTCGGCAGATGCAGGAAATCACGCGCGGTCTGCGCGGTGATGCCGCCCGTGGGACAGAAACGCACATCGCCAAACGGCCCATTCCATGCACTCAGCATGCCCACGCCACCGGCCTGCACTGCCGGGAAGAACTTGAACGTATCCAGCCCCTGCTCCAAGCCTTGCATCAGTTCAGACGAAGTGGCCACGCCCGGCAGGAACGGCAGGTCGGTATCGCGCGCCGCCGCGTAAAGACGGTCGGTCGCACCCGGCGACACCGCGAAGCGCCCGCCAATCTTCTTCACCTGCTCCATCTGCGCAGCGGTCAGCACCGTGCCTGCGCCGACCACGGCATCCGGCACCGCTTCCACCATCGCCTTGATCGCGTCCATCGCCACCGGCGTGCGCAGGGTGACTTCAATCACGGGCAGACCACCGTTGAACAGCGCCTGCGCCACGGCCACCGCGTCGTCCACGTTCTCCGGGGTGAATACCGGAATCACCGGGGCCAGTTTCAACACTGCGCGTACGCGCGGATCAGCGCCGGACATCAAATCGCTCCTCGCCCGTCAGGGCCATCACGTCAGCTTCGCTGACCAGGTTGAAGTCGCCCGGGATCGAGTGCTTGAGAATGGCGGCGGCCAGACCGAAGCGCACGATGGCCTGCGGGTCGAAGTCGCGCATCATGCCATGCAGGATGCCGGCGGCGAAGGCGTCGCCACCGCCAATGCGGTCAACAATGCCGACCATCTCGCGCGCTGCGGCCACCGCACGCGTGCCGTCGCGACCGATCAGCATCGCGCCCAGCGAATGATGGTCCACGCTGTGCGGCGTGCGCTGCGTGCACGCCATCCACTGCAGGCGCGGGAATGCGGCAAAGGCCTGCGCGGCGGCGGCATCCACGCGTTCGCCGACGTCGGCCTGCGGGAACTCGCCACCGAGCACCACGCCGATGTCCCGGTAATCCGCAAATGCCACGTGCGCACAGGCAAACAGCTCGCGCAGGATGCGCGGTGCATCGCCCTCCCAGCGTGCCCACAGTGATGGGCGGAAGTTGCCGTCGAACGACACCTTCACTCCGCGCGCGCAGGCCGCCTGCGCGGCGGTCAGGGTGGCTTCGGCCATGGCCGGATTCAATGCCGGGCTGACGCCGGAAAGATGCAGCCATTCCACGCCGTCCAGCAGGGTGTTCCAGTCGTAGTCGGCGGCGCTGCCCAGCGAGAACGCCGAGTCCACGCGGTCGTATACCACTTCGCTGGCGCGCTGCACCGCGCCGGTGGTGAGGAAGTACAGGCCCATGCGACCCGGGCGGGTCTGCACGTGGCGGGTGTCCACGCGGTGGCGGCGCAGCTCGCCGGCCACGAACTGACCCAGCGGGTTGGCCGGCAGTGTGCTGACCATGGAAACGTCGTGGCCGAACTGGGCCAGCGACACGCCCACGTTGGCCTCGGCCCCACCGGGGTGTACCGTCAGCTGCGCCGTCTGCAGCAGCAGTTCACGGCCGGGGGCGCTCATGCGCAGCAGCAACTCTCCAAAACAGACAACACGACTCATGGCGATGGATCCCTTGTTGTGGAACTGACCGGGCGACAGCGCCAAGACAGTTTGGCTAGCGGTGTCATTCTAGCGGGCCGGGCCGCCCCGTCTACCCATGGGAAAAGGTGGAACCATTGTCCTGCAAGCGTCTGCGGGACATTGCAAATCTGTTGCGGTGCAAGATGCCCGATCCTCTACGTGCTGTTAACGTCCGCCCTGACCAGCGGTGTCATTGCACTGACACGTCGCCGGATTGCTGTTTCATGTAGCACCTTGGGAGAGGGAAAACATGCAATACCGAATCAATCAGAAAAAGACACCGGTTACCTTGCTCGCACTTTCGATTGGCCTGGCGCTTGGTGGCACCGCGCTGGCCCAGGAGCAGACCGGCACCGCCGCCACTGAACTGGATACCGTCACCGTCACCGGCTACCGCGCCAGCGTGGAGAAGGCGCTGGACATCAAGCGCGGTGAGTCCGGCGTGGTCGATGCCATCGTCGCCGAAGACATCGGCAAGTTCCCCGACCTGAACCTGGCCGAGTCGCTGCAGCGCGTGCCGGGCGTGGTCATCACCCGTGAGGCTGGCGAAGGTCGCAACATCTCCGTGCGCGGCCTGGGCCCGGACTTCACCCGCGTCCGCATCAACGGCATGGAGGCACTCACCACCGTGGGTGCCGGCGATCAGAGCGGCGGCACCAACCGCGGCCGTGGCTTCGACTTCAACGTGTTTGCCTCGGACCTGTTCTCGCAGCTGATCGTGCGCAAGACCGCCTCGGCCGACGTGGAGGAAGGCTCGCTGGGTGCCACCGTCGACCTGCGTACGGCCCGCCCGTTCGACTATGACGGCTTCACCTTCGCCGCCAGCGGCCAGGCAAGCTATAACGCCATGGCTGAAAAGGCCGACCCGCGCGTGGCCGCACTGGTTTCCAACACCTGGGCCGACAACACCTTCGGCGCGCTGCTTTCGGTGGCCTACTCCGAACGCCAGGCACTGGAAGAAGGCTCCAACACCGGTCGCTGGGCCAATGGCCCCAGCAACGGCAACTTCAGCCCGACCTCGCCGTTCACCGCCGCACGCAGTGCCGACGTCTACCACCCGCGCTTCCCGCGTTACGTGCAGATGGAACACGAGCAGAAGCGTCTGGGCGTGACCGGTACCCTGCAGTGGAAGCCGACCGACGCCACCGAGATCTCGCTGGACGCGCTGTACTCGAAGATCGACGCCGAGCGCGATGAGAACTACATCGAGGCCATTTCGTTCAGCCGCGGCACCAGCACCACGCCGCGCCTGGTCGGCAAGCCGGCGACCGTGGTCAACAACGGCGTGATCGAGAACAATGCGCTGGTCTACGGCGAGTTCGACAACGTCGACATCCGTACGGAAAACCGTCACGACGAGTGGAGCACCGAATTCAAGCAGATCGCCTTGAACGGCCAGCACCGCTTCGGCGACGACTTCACCTTGTCCGGCAAGGTCGGCATCTCGCGCTCCAAGCACGAGAACCCGATCCAGACCACCATCATCATGGACAAGTACGACGTCGATGGTTACAGCTACGACTACCGTGGCAATGACCGCTTCCCGATCCTGAACTACGGCATCAACCCGACCGATCCCAGCGGCTGGGAGCTGGCCGAAATCCGTCTGCGTCCGCAGTACGTGGACAACGACTTCGACACCGGCCAGGTCGACTTCAACTGGAACATCAGCCCCGGCTTCCGCCTCAAGGGCGGCATCCTGGCCAAGGACTACACCTTCAAGACCACCGAACTGCGTCGCAGCAGCGAACTGGCCGTGCCCAACTTCGCCAACGGCACCAAGATCGTGCCGGTCGACATGACCCAGCCGGCAAGCCTCAAGGGTATCAACGGCAACCCGAACCAGTGGGTGGTGCCGAACCTGGACGCGGTTGCCGACTACTTCGACATCTACAGCAACAGCGGCACCTTCGCCGTCGCGCCGCGCGCCAACAACGTGCGCAGCGTCGAAGAGAAGGACCGTGGCGGCTACCTGATGGGCGAGTTCTCGACCGAACTGGGCAGCATCCCGTTCTCGGGCAACTTCGGCGTGCGTTACGTCAAGACCAAGCAGAGCTCCACGGGTCTGTCCACGCTGTCCACCACCACCGTGTCCACCACGGTCGACCGCGAGTACGACGACACCCTGCCCTCGTTCAACCTGGTCGCTGAGATCACCCCGGACTTCCTGATCCGCCTCGGCGCGGCCAAGGTGATGAGCCGTCCCGGCCTGGGCAGCCTGACCCCGGGGTCGACCGTGGCCGTGGCCGGTGGTGCGCGCACGATCTCCACGGGTAACCCGAACCTGGATCCGATCCGCGCCAAGAACGTGGACCTGGGCTTTGAGTGGTACTTCTCCGAAGGCGCGATGGCCGGCGTCGGTCTGTTCTACAAGGACATCGACACCTTCATCCAGACCACCCGCGAAACCCGTCCGTTCAGCGACAGTGGCCTGCCGCCGGAGTTGCTCAACGGCACCGGTGCGACCCCGGACAGCGACTTCACCTACACCAAGCCGGTCAACACCCCGGGTGGCGAGCTGAAGGGCGTGGAAGTGAACTACACCCAGCCCTTCACCTTCCTGCCGGGCAACTGGTCGAACCTGGGCGTGCAGTTGAACTACACCTGGGTGGACTCGCAGATCCAGTACATCAACTCTGCCGGCCAGGCGGTGCTGAAAGCGGACCTGACCGGTCTGTCGCGCAACTCGTGGAACGCCACGCTGTTCTATGAAGGCAAGGTGTTCTCGGGCCGCGTGTCGGCGACCAACCGCGATGACTACCTGACCCAGGTCACCGGTACCGAAAACGGCTTCAGCCTGGACGGCTACCACGGCATGACCGGCACCACCTTCATCGACGCGTCGATCCGCTATGCGATCACCGACAAGCTGGAGCTGAGCCTGGAAGGCATGAACCTCACCAACGAGGCCTCGGACGAGTGGGTGTACTCGCCGGCCACCGGTGAGCTGCCGCTGCAGTACACCGAAACCGGGCGGCAGTACATGCTCGGCGTGCGCTACAAGTTCTGACCGCACGAACGCAGCGGCGTGGGCGACCACGCCGCTGCTGCGGCGCAAGATGCCGCCCCGTTTTCCCTTTGCTAGTTTCTGACGGCCCTGCGCTGACACCGCGGCCGTGGCCGACCGCACCGTTCTGCTGACGAGGATGGCGTGTTGCGCCGTACGTTCTCGCTGTGGAAAGGAAGGTCACATGCTGCAACGCTCTGCATTGTCCGCCAGTCTTCTGGCCCTGCTGCTCACCACTGCCGGCACCGCTGCCGCACAGAACACCCCGCAGCTGTTGTTCCATGTCTCGGCCGAGCACGGCCTTGAGGCTGACACCGCACAGGGCGATGCGATTCCCAACTTTGTCGACAAGGTCACCACCGTGGCCGATGGCGCGCATGGCCGTGCGATCCAGTGGGCCGATGACGGCGTGCTGTCGTGGAATGCGCCGGGCAACATCCAGGCCCAGCGTGGCACCCTTGGTTTCTACTGGCGCCCGCGCTATGCCGTAGGTGAGGCACCCTTCGTCATCTTCCGCGTCGGTTATGCGGACCACAGCAGCTGGGACATGGCCTGGCTGCGCATCGACTGGAACGGCCACGGCTTTGATGCTTTTGTGACCGATGCCAACCTGGCCCGCACACGCGTCTCCTTCAAGCTGGATGCCCTGCCTGCGGCCGACCACTGGCAGCACATTGCCTTCGGCTGGGACGAAGACCACGGCGTGCGTCTGTATGTGGACGGCAAGGAAGTCGCGCGCGTTGAAACCACTGCCGACTACGATGCCGCTTTGGATCAGCTGGGCCTCGCCGGTCGGGTGATGGCTCCCTACCAGGTACAGAGCCGCTACAACTTCCTGCGGGGCAGCGACTTCGACGAGATCCACGTCTATGACCGCCTGCTGGATCCGGCGGGCATGGCCGCATTAGCGGCCAATCGTGCGCCGGCCTCTGCCGTACCGGTGGCGAACGCCCAGCGCTCCTGGAACCACCGCTTCGGCTGGGACCGCGCGCTGCCCCCAGCGCTGACCGCCCCGAGCACGTCCATCCGCAAGGTCGAGTTCGCCGACACCAAAGACCACAAGCAGTGGATGTGGAAGGCCACCGACGGCATTGCCGAGACCACGTGGCCCGGTGTGTACAACCGCTCGCGCCTGCCCGGCCGCAACGACTACTTCCAGCTGCCGGACTGGAACACCTATGTGGAAGGCGGCCAGCAGCTCGACCTGACCGTTCCCGATACTGAAACCGTCAACCGCGTGGAAGTTCGTGGGGCCGCGTTCGGGTCACTGAGCCACTCGGCAAACGGCCAGCCCGCTACGAAGATCCTGCAGCGCCCGCAGGGCGTGGTGCGCAGCGTGGACAACATTCCCGCCCAGCGCGGCGGCGTGCTCCACTTCCGCAACACCGCGCAGGAAACCCCGATCCAGGAGATCTGGGCCTACAACGTGAGCGACGCCGCAGAGCCGGAAGGCACGGTCAAGCAACGCTACTTGATCGACAGCCAGGCCCTGCCCGATTACCTCAACATCACTGCCCTGCGCGAGTACATCGACGGCCGCTACCCCGCCGCGGAGCGCAGCACGGTGATAGCGCTGCCGAAGGGTGCGGGCTCGCGTCGCCGCGCCGCCGACACCCTGCCGGCGCAGCCGCTGCCG
>NZ_RHPP01000109.1 GCF_003935715.1 Stenotrophomonas sp. 278
GCGCGCGCCACCGGCGTCGCCGAACACCGGCGGCAGAATCGGCGGCACCCGCACCCCGGCAAACAGGTAGGGCGCAATGGCGGCAGGAAGATCGCAATACAGTGGTTCGAGCTTGGAGAGACCACCGCCAAGGACGATGACGTGCGGATCCAATGCCAGGATCAGGCTGGCAAAGCAGTAACCCAACAGGTCGCGGTGAATGGCCAACGCGCGCTGGGCGGCGGCATCGCCACCGTTGGCGCGTTCCACCACCTGCTGCGCATCCAGCGCCTCGCCGCCCTGGCGGGCATGGATCAGCGCCAGTCCGCTGCCGGACACATAGCGCTCCAGGCAGCCGCGCAGACCGCAGCCGCAGTCCAGCAACGGCAGGTCGTGGCGCAGCTGCAGGGTGGCGGGCAGGCTCCAGTGCCCCCACTCGCCGGCCATGCCGTTGTTGCCGGCCACCAGACGCCCGTCCTTGCAGTAGCCTCCGCCAGCACCCGTGCCGAGGATCACCCCGAACATGCTCGGATAGCCGTCGGCCGCGCCGCCCTGCGCTTCGGAAAGCGCAAAGCACTGCAGGTCGTTGCCCAGCGCCAGGGGGCGCTGCAGGCGCGCCTGCAGGTCTACGCCCACCGTGCGCCCGGTCAGGGCCGGGACGTTGGCGCTGAGTTGGCGGCCGCTGTCGGCGTCGCGCACGCCGGGCAGGGCGACGCCAACGGCCTGGCAGGCAAGACCCAGCGTCTTGTCTACCTGCTCTACCAGTGCGGCCACGCTGTCGAGGAACGCCGCGTAGTCATGGCACGGCGTCGCCACGCGTTGACGGTGCAGGACCGCGCCGCGCGCGTCGCAGGCCGCCAGTTCAATCTTGGTGCCGCCAATGTCGATGCCGTACCAGGTCTGCATGCGCCGCTTCTGCTCAGCCGTGGGAATGAATGGTCACACCCTGTACCACGCGGTTGACCGTGCCGTCCGGGAAAGGGTTGTCCGGAGTGAAGCCCATCGCGGCCGAACGCTGCAGCGCATAGCCCTGTGCCACCAGCAGCCACAACGGAGACAGCCAGCTGTCGGAGAAATCAGGGACGTCGAGTTCGAAGTCGCCTTCGGCACGGTCTGCGCCGGATGGGCCGACGGAAATGACCCTTCCGGCAATCCCGTCGCGGCGCAGTTCGTCCAGCAGGTCCTGCTCGTAACGCCGCGCCAGCGGCTGCACACTGCGCAGCATCACCACCAGCGTGTTGCCATCGAGGGTGGACTTGGGCCCATGTCGGAAGCCCAACGGCGTGTTGGACAGGGCCAGCACCCGACCGGCGGTGAGCTCCAGCACTTTCAGGGCGGCTTCGCGCGCGCTGGCTTCCAGCGGACCGCTGCCCAGGTAGATGACTCGCGTGCACGGCCACTGCGCCAGCGTCGTGATGGCGGCATCCCACTGGTGCAGGGCGGCACGGCCGTGTTCGGCCAGGGCGCGCAGCCGCGCCACGCGTTCTGCCCAGGGCGCTTGATCGAACACGGCCAGTGCGGCCAGCAGCATGCAGCTGAGACTGCTGGTCATGGCGAAGGCCTGGTCGCAGCTGTCCGGCGGCATCAGCAGCGAGCAGGTGTCCTGCCGTCCGCTGCCATGCCGTGCCAAGGCACCATGGGCATTGCAGGTGATGTGCAGGAACCGCGCGGACGGCACGCTGGCCTGGACCTGCTCGACCACGGCCACGCTTTCCGGGCTGGAACCGCTGCGGCCAAAGCTGACCAGCAGGGTCGGGCGGTCGGCCTTCAGATACAGCTGCGGGTGGGTCAGCAGGCTGGTGGTGTGAACGGCACGGATGTCGGCCGGCCACTGTGCGTTGATCGCGTCAGCGGCCATCTCGGCGATGAAGCCGGAACTGCCGGCACCGGTGAAGATCACCCGCTGTTCCGGCTGCGACAAGGCCGAACCCAGGAAGGCCTCGAGCGTGGGCTGGGCGGTTTCAAGCAGGTCGGCCACGGCAGCCCACAGCGCAGGCTGCTGGACGATTTCCCCGGCAGTGTGGGCACCGCCGCGGGACTGCCAGGCGGCGAGGTCGAAGAGTGGGGGCAGTTGCATACGTGCTTCCTGTTGGACGGGGTCACGATCTGTGTTTTCTTTCGAAATGTCAATTATCGAAAGATTTAAAAAAGTTTGCCCGGTCACAGTTTTCGACTTGGTTGTCGCGACCTGCTCGGAATCGCTTCCGTATCCCGCTGTGTCGAAAGCGAAAATCTGCGCATTCATAAGCGATTTAGAAAGTGGTGCCCTGCATCAACTTTCGTTTGTCGTAAAAAACTCCTTCTTTTTGCTTTCACTTTGTTGACATCTTTCGAGCGGCTGCCCTAGAGTCGGCCGCAGGGAGCCACTCCCCGTTTTCTCATCCACCTCACCGTTCTCCGTCTGCAGCCTGCGTGGCTGCGGTGCGGGTAACTGTTGCCGGAACAAACCGCACGAGGAGCCAAGATGTTGAACGTACGCCACCGCCAACGCCGCATCCCCGCCACCCGTTTATCGCTTGCACTGGGCGTCGCCCTGATCGGAGCCGCGCCGGCCTTCGCCCAGGACAGCGCCGCTGACAGCACCCCCGACGAACGCACCACCGAACTGAGCCGGGTCCAGGTCACTGGATCCAACATCCGCCGCTCGGATGTGGAAACCAGCTCCCCGGTGCAGGTGATCCGCAAGCAGGACATCGAGAACATGGGCGCGCGCACGCTGCTGCAGGTGCTGGACAACCTGCCGGCCGCGCGGCCGGCGCAGCAGGATTCGCGCTCGCTGTTCACCGGGTCCGACGGGGCTTCGCAGGCCAACCTGCGGGGACTGGGCGCGCAGGGCACGCTGGTGCTGCTCAATGGCCGTCGCCTGTCGTACTACGGCGCGCCGGCCGGCTTCCAGACCCAGTTCGTCAACATCGACGCCATTCCCGCCGCGGCCATCGAGCGCATGGAGGTGCTGACCGACGGGGCATCAGCGGTATACGGCACCGATGCGGTGGCCGGTGTGATCAACGTGATCACCAAGCGCGATTACCAGGGGGCCGAAGTCAGCCTCACCACGGACACCTCCTCGCGCATTGATTCCTATGGCGAGCACCAGGCCAGCATCACCGCGGGGTTCGGCGACCTGGATGCGGACCGCTACAACGTCTATGCCAGCGTCAATCTGTACCGCCGCGACGCCATTCCGCTCAGCGACTACTACGACAAGCGGCCCAGCCAGTACTACGTCAACAACCCGAACTACCTCAACAACCTGCGCCTGGGCATCGGCAGCCGGCCCGGTGAGTTCAACCCCGGCACCTACTTCGCCTTCGACCCGGTCACCGGGGCGCGCCGCCAGGAAGCGGCACCGGGCTGCAACACCGCCATCACTGAGGCCTCCGGTACCCGCTGCGTGTGGGAAACCTGGATGAACCGCGAGATAGACTCCGGCGCCGAGACCAAGCGCAACACCGCCTACATCAGCTCGCGGTTCCTGCTGGGTGACAGCACCGAGGCCTTTGCCGAAGCCACGTACACCGACATCGACCTGCGCGCGAACGCCGGTACTCCGAACGCGTACGGCACCACGACCGGTAACCCCACCAGCTGGTTCTCGCGCAATACCGGCACTACCGTCAATCAGTTCCGCACGCCGTTCCTGGGGCCCAACAACGTCTACAACAACGCCAGCCCGGAGCTGAAGGCGCTGATGGGCGGCGTGGTGGGTCTCAACTATCTGCTGCAGGACGTCGGCGCGGGTCACTTCGGCCAGCGCAATACCGATCAGAGCTACCGCGTGCTGGCCGGCCTGCGGGGTGACATCGCCGCCTGGAACTGGGAAACCGCGTTCGCGACCGCCGGCACCCATTCGGTGACCTACCAGACCATCAACGTCAACCTTGAGGGCTTCGAGCGCGCATTCGGCCCGTACAGCATCGACCCGGGAACCGGCCGGGTGATCATTTCCGATAATCCTGCCTACCAGTTCGGCGCGATCAACGACGCCAACGCGGCGTTGATCCGCGAGGCCTTCCCGACGTTCGACATCCAGTCCTGGACACGCCTGCACACTCTGGACGGCAAGATCGAAGGGCCGCTGTTCCAGCTGCCGGCCGGTGAAATGCGTGCGGCGTTTGGTTTCAACGCCAGCCGCGAGACCTTCTACACCCCGGGCAACGCAGACGCCGCCAATGGACTGATCACCCAGCAGGGCGGCTCCTGGTTTGATGGCAAGCGCAATACCTATGCGCTGTTCGCCGAAACGGTGGCCCCGATCACCGACAAGCTGGAACTGGATGCAGCGCTGCGCGTGGACAAGTACCCCAACTTCAGCGCCAACCTCGCGCCCAAGATCGGCCTGAAATACCAGGTGCTGCCACAGCTGTTGCTGCGTGGCACCTACTCGGAAGGCTTCCGCGCGCCCAGTCTTGCCGAAGCCGGTACCGGCGGTGTGTTCGCCCAGCTGGGCGGTTTTGAAGACGATGTACGCTGTGATGAGACCAACGCCATCGCCAACCTGCTGCGGCAGTCGGCGCGCAGCGGCGACGTGGACCTGGGCAACAGCCTGCTCAACACGGACTGCAGCCGTACCGTGGCGCGCATGACCCAGCCCAACCAGGACCTGAAACCCGAGAAGGCGAAGATCTCCACGCTGGGCCTGGTCTATGAACCTGCCAGCTGGTTGAGTGTGTCCGCCGACTATTGGTTCATCTATCGGCGCAACGAGATCGCCGCGCCGGACTACAGCAAGCCCGAAGACATCCTGTCGATGACCCGCAACCCGATCAGCGACGCCGACCGCGCCAATGTCGAGGCGGTGGCGGCGATGTGCGCCGACCCGGCCAGCGGCGTGGTCTGCCCGGGCACGCTGCCCGGCTACAGCGTGGGTAACGTGTCCAGCGTGGTCGGCCAGTACAAGAACCAGGGTCGCACGCTGGTGGACGGCTTCGACATCGACGCACGCAGCCGCTTCAGCCTGGGCGACTTCGGCAGCCTGAACATCGGGATGGCGGCCACCATCGCCCGCCGCAAGCAGTATTACATCGACGACGTCTCGCGCTGGTACTACGGCAACACCATCGGCTACTACAACAACCCGCGTCTGCGCGCCACCTTGAATGCCGACTGGACGTATCGCCAGGTCACCACCAGCGTCTTCGTCAACTACGTGGGCACCACCAAGTGGGCCTATGATCAGATCGACGCCGAGGACAACAATCCGGAGACCTGCACGGCCAGTCGGCTGCCGTTGAATCCGGCGCAGTGCGGCGGGGTGCCGTCGTGGTGGACCGCCAACCTGAGCGTGGGCTGGCGACCGGACGAGCACTGGACGATTGGATTGACGGTCAAGAACCTGTTCGACCGTCTGCCGTTCTACGACCCCCAGGGCTTCCTTGGGGACTCCAGTGACTATGCCAGCATCTACGGGCGCAGCTACAGTCTGCAGCTCGGCTACCGGTTCTGACCTTTACCAGCGGAGCAATGTTTCATGAAGCGTAGGGAATTCCTCGCGGCCAGCGCCGCACTCGCCGCCACCAGTCTTCTGCCCGACACGCCGGCATGGGCGAAAACACGCAAGGTCAAACTTGGCCTGATCGGCACCGGCATGCGCGGCCAGGTGCTGCTGAAGGAACTGGTCCGCCGCGACGACGTCGAGGTGGTGGCGCTGTGCGATATCGAACCGATCATGCTCAAGCGCGGCCTGGACATGGTGGCCAAGGCCGGCAAGCCCGCGCCTACTGCCTATGGCCAGGATCGCGACGTCAACGCGTGGAAGCGCCTGCTCGAGCAGCGTGGACTGGATGGGGTGATCATTGCCACCCCATGGGAATACCACGCGCCGATGGCGATTGCCGCCATGCAGGCCAAGGTGGCGGTGGGCTGCGAAGTGGTGGCCGGCATCACCCTGCAGGACCACTGGGATGTACTTAATGCCCAGTTGGCCACCGGCACACCCTACATGCTGCTGGAGAACGTCTGCTACCGGCGTGACGTGATGGCCGCGCTGCAGATGGTGCGCGAAGGACTGTTCGGTGAGCTGGTGCACCTGCAGGGTGGCTACCAGCATGACCTGCGCGGGGTGAAGTTCAATTCCGGTGACCCCAGCCAGCCGTACGACAGCGGTGTGGAGTTCGGTCCCAAGGGCTGGTCGGAAGCGCGCTGGCGCACCGCGCATTCGGTGAACCGCAACGGTGAGCTGTACCCCAGCCACGGCATCGGCCCGTGCGCCATGTACACCGGCATCAACCGTGGTAATCGCTTCACCCACATCAACGCATTCGCCAGCAAGGCGCGCGGCCTGCATGAGTACACCGTGGCCAAAAGCGGTGGTACCGCCCACCCCAGCACCCAGGTGAAGTTCAAGCTGGGCGACATCGTCACCACCACGCTGGCGTGCGAGAACGGCGAGACCATCCTGCTGCAGCACGACACCTCGCTGCCGCGTCCCTACTCGCTGGGCTTCCGCGTGCAGGGCACCAAGGGGCTGTGGATGGACCTCAACCAGTCCATCCATATCGAAGGCCGCAGCCCGCCACACAAGTGGGAGGACTTCCAGGTCTACCAGGACAAGTACGAGCACCCGCTGTGGAAGCAGAACGCGGCCACCGCTGCCAGTGCGGGGCACGGCGGCATGGACTGGTTCGTCATCCACGCGTTCGTGGAAGCCTTGAAGGCGCGTGCGCCGATGCCGATCGACATCTATGACGCAGTGACCTGGAGTGCGATCACGCCATTGTCCGAGCAGTCCATCGCCAACAGCTTCCAGACCCTGGAGTTCCCGGACTTCACGGCGGGTGCCTGGAAACAGCGCAAGCCGATCTTCGCCTTCGACGGCCGCTACTGAATCGAACGCCGTGCGGCCGCCGTCATCCGCCTTGCCGTAGAGCCGGGCTCTGCCCGGCTGCGCCGTGACCGTGCACCGCCAGCCGGGCAGAGCCCGGCTCTACGAAAGGTGCCAGCCCTCCCACGCGGTAAACGCTGCCGCCGCAATGAGCATCAAGCCAACCAGACGCGCGAGCAGCAGATCCGTGGCAGGCTTCGAGCCAAGCCAGGCTTTTACGCGGTCCCCAGCCAGCGCCATGCCGCCGTACACGGCGGCCTGGCAGGTTGCGATGATCACCCAGAGTGCCAGTGCCTGAAGCCAGAGAGGGCCATACTCAGGCTTCAGGAACTGCGGAAAAACAGCCAGCATGAAGAGATAGGCCTTGGGGTTGAGGAGGCAGGTTGCCATGCCCTTGCCGAACGTCGCCGCACCGCTCCGCACGCGCGTCGATGGCGAAGCGCCGAACGCAACCCGACTACGCAGCAAGGACCATCCAATCCACGCAATGTAAAGCGCGCCAGCCACGAGCATGAGATTGAACGCTGTCGGCACCAGCTTCAGTACCACCAGGACGCCCAGTGCGCCCAGCAATACGTGGCATGCGCCACCTGCGATGACACCGGCGGTCGCCAACAACCCCGAGCGTTGGCCGCCGACCAGAGAGCTGGCCATGACGTAGGCCATATCAAGCCCGGGTAGCAGGACGACGCCCAGAACCATCAGGAAGAACAACCAGAGATGGGCGGTCTCGATCATGGCATGTCCTGATCGGTGGCCGCATCGAGGACCGGCCAGCGCAATCGTGAACGCGGAGTCGGATCCATCACAATGCGCTCGATGGAGTCTCGCAGCCCGCCGAATTCGGTCATTACCTGCTCGACCTCGTCCATTCGCTGTGAGAGCGCCCGCAGCGCCGCGTCATCCTGAGCCAGGCCAAGCCATACCAGCCAAGGACCGTCCTGGCGGATTGGCAGCTGCGGAAAGTTGTTGGGCACATCCAATGTCACCAGCACACCCGCGGTTCTTACGCCCTGGCTGTCGTATGCCAGGAATGCCTTCTCTGCGTGCGAGGAAAACGCCTCCATCTGTTCTTTCTCGACAGGAAATATCTGTGCCACGAAGATGCCGCGTGCACCGCCTGGCTCAAGCACAGGGTCGACAGCAGGCAGCACGGTAATGCCTGTTCCAGCGTGAAGCGGGCGCATCAGCATCACGTTGTCGCTGTCGGGCAGGACCGCGTTGACCTTGGCGCGATGCTCGCGCCATAGGGGGCCGTAGTAAAAGGCAGCGTTCACCACGGGTCGCGCCTGTATGTCCTTGAATCCGCGCAGCCATACCACACGGTTTCTATCGTCGCGCTCGATGAACTGGCCAAATATCATGGCACCCAACTGCTCAAATGCCTCGGGAAAGTAGGTGTCGAAATAGCGTACGAAGTCGCCGCGCTTTCCAGGCGTGGTCGTGTAACGCCGCAGCTCAACGACCTGATACTCCTGGAGGTGCTTCACGCTGTCTGTGGCTGGCGCGGCGATGGATGGAGACGACGATTGCGCCGGGAGCGCGATGGCGCAAAGGCCGGTAATCAACAGGAACCGGTGGGCAATCTTCATTGGCGTTTCCAGTCAGTAGGATTCCAAGGGTCGGCGGGATCGCAGCTCGATGGCCCCGCCTCAGGAATCCTCAGGCTACGAACGAATCAGGCCGGAATCCGCCCTGATTGAAAGTACAATCATCGCCATGAGCCTTCCGACGACGCGTGTTCTGACCGTCCTTGAGCTTCTTCAAGCCCATGGCCGCATGAGCGGTCCCGAGCTGGCACGGCGCGTGGGTGTCGACGGCCGTACCCTGCGTCGCTACGTAGCCTCATTGGAGGAGATCGGCATTCCGGTCACCGCAGAGCGTGGTCGCCATGGCGGTTACGCCTTGGTGCCGGGCTTCAAGCTGCCCCCGATGGCGTTCACCAACGACGAGGGACTTGCGCTGGCGCTTGGCCTGCTTGCTGCGCGGAGCATGGGCCTGTCGGGCGTGGTGCCCTCCGTCGCCAGCGCACATGCCAAGCTCGAGCGGGTGATGCCGGAGTCGCTCAAACAGCGCGTCCGTGCAATTGACGACACCGTGGCGCTGGATCTCGCCCAAGCTGACTCGAACGGTACCCACACCGACAATTCCGCGCTGGTGATACTCAGTCAGGCTGCCCGGGCGCGACAGCGTGTCCACCTGATCTACCGTACCGATAGCGGTGCCAGCGAACGCGACGTTGATCCCTGGGGCCTGGCATGGCGCGGCGGCCGCTGGTACGCCGTCGGGTACTGTCACCTGCGCAGTGGTCTACGCTCGTTCCGGCTTGACCGCATCGAGCATGTGCATGCCGTGCCGGTGAGTTTCGGCCGTCCAGAAGGCTTTGACGTACTTGCACACCTGGTCTCTTCGATGGCCACGCGTTCCCGGACCCACGCGATTGAAGTGCTGTTGCGTGCTGATATCACTACGGCGCAACGTGAAATATTCGAAACCATCGGCGCACTTGAACCCGCTGGCGACAGCACACTTCTGCGTGCTCAAGCTGATGACCTTGATTGGTTCGCGCGTGAGTTGTCACGACTGCCATTCGAATTCGAGATCCGTCAGCCTGATGCACTCCGAGCGGCATTGCTGGCCCAGGTTGCGCGCTTGCAACGCCTCGCGTCCTAGCGGCCACCGCCTTACCTGTCGCGTGTCTCGCCTGACAACGGCGTCCATCGCATCGACTCTCGCCGTTCGAAGGCATCGAACCATTCCACCAACCGGGGATGTCCGTCGCGGAAATCCGGAAGGTCGCGAAACGCGATCCAGCTCAAGGCGGTCGCCACGGCGATGTGCCCCACATGGACGGGTTCATTGCCGTCGATTTCCTGTTCAAGCCACTCATAGGTGGTCAGGAGCTTGTCCGTATAGCCGTCGCGTAGTGGTGCATAACGCAGCTCGGCAGGCCGTCGAACCGTTTCCCAGCGTAGTGCGATGCCAGCGTCGCACACGCCTTGCGCCGCGGCCTGGAGACGGAGCGCGCGCCAACGCGCCTCGCCCTCCTGCGGGATGAGGCGTGGTCCCGCATGCTGCGTGTCAAGGTAGGCGCAGATCACGTCCGAGTCGAAGATCGCATCGCCATCGGGGCGGAGCAGCACCGGTACCTTGCCCAGGGGATTGCGGGCGAGCACCTCCGCATTCTTCACCGTCGGGCTGGTTTCCTGGTGGATGACCTCAAGTGAGGTGGCGATCCCAGCCTCGTATGCGAAAACGAGCGCTTTGCGGGCGTAAGGCGAGTGGGTCTGGTAAAGAAGCTTCATCGTCACCTCGTGATCGGAGCTGGAATGCTAGATGCGCGGTTCGCGCCGTCAAGCGGCGAATTCTTCCCAAGCGTTCTATGTGACGGGCGAGGCGGACTTCATCCTGGTGATCACCGCACCAGACACGGAAACCTACGATGCCCCCTGGTGGCATGCATGGTGGGTGAGAATGCCAACGTCAAACGTTTCACCACCAATGTTGCACTGATCGTGGTCAAACGTGGCCTGACCATTCCGGTTTCTGCCGAACCGGAAGACTGACGGGCGGCGCGACTTCGCTGCAGGTCATGCGTCACCCTGCCGATCGCCGCTATCGGCAGTCGTCTGTCGACCGACTCTACCGCCGGTTGTCGGCGACCAAGGGGAACCTGCAAAGGGAAAATGGCGCGCCCGGAGGGATTCGAACCCCCGACCAATGGCTTCGGAAGCCACTACTCTATCCGGCTGAGCTACGGGCGCGTTGTAGAACCGCCACGCCGTCAGCACAGGGCCGGGGCGGGCATCGCAGCGCCAAGTAGCGGTGCGGGAGGGGCATTCTAGCGGTAAACGCGGCGCAGGTCTGCCCCCCATGAACGAATGGACCGTGCAAGCCCGTCCCCGGGTGGCCTGGCGTATCCTTGTGGGCATGGCTTACGAACGTTTCGATGCCCCTGCCGACGCGCCGCCGTCGCGTTGGGGCCAGTACTGGAAACTCATGCGCGCCGATCGCCCGATCGGCACCCTGCTGCTGCTGTGGCCCACGTGGTGGGCGTTGTGGCTGGCGGCCGGGGGAATGCCGCCGCTGTGGACCCTGTTTGTGTTCACGGCGGGGGTCTGGCTGACGCGATCGGCCGGTTGTGTCATCAACGACTATGCCGACCGCTGGCTGGACCCGCACGTCAAGCGCACCAAGGACCGGCCGCTGGCCAGCGGCCGGGTGAGCGGGCGCGAGGCGCTGCTGCTGTTTGCCGGGCTGATGCTGGCCGCGTTCGCGCTGGTGCTGAGCATGAACGCCCTGACCATTGGCATGAGCTTCATCGGCGTGTTCCTGGCCGCCAGCTACCCCTACCTGAAACGCTACACCCATCTGCCGCAGGTCTACCTGGGCCTGGCGTTCGGCTGGGGCATCCCGATGGCCTTTGCCGCCGTGCAGGGCGAGGTGCCGGTGATCGGCTGGTTGCTGTACGGGGCCAACATCCTGTGGTCCACCGCCTATGACACCTGGTACGCGATGGTCGACCGCGACGACGACCTGAAAATGGGCTCGCATTCGACCGCGATTCTGTTCGGTGACCTGGACCTGGTGATCCAGGGCATCCTGTACGCATTGTTCCTGGGGGCATTGGCACTGGTAGGCCTGCGCGGCGAACTGGGGTCGGCGTACTGGGTCGGGCTGGGCGTGGCCGCCGCTTTGATCGTGTACCAGTTTCACCTGTGCTGGCACCGCGACCGTGACCGTTGCTTCAAGGCGTTCCTGCACAACAACTGGGTCGGTGCGGCGGTGTTTGCGGGGATCGCGGCCGCGCTGGCCTGGCCCTGAGCGCGACCCGACCAATGGGTTACTGACAATCCAGGCTGCCGTCGCGAGAATTCCGCAATCGAACCTGGGAGGGTAGTGCATGGCCAACACGGCATCGGCGGCGGCACAGGACGGCTGGATGGCGCGCGCTGCGCTGCGCTCGGCGGCCTGGGCAGAGAAGTGGTTCCCCGACGCATACGTCTTCGCAGTGCTGGGCGTGGTGATCGTGGCGCTGGCCGCGATGAGCTTCGGTGCCACCCCGCAGGCCACCGCCAAAGCCTTTGGCGATGGCTTCTGGAGCCTGATTCCCTTCACCATGCAGATGGCCTTCGTGGTCATCGGCGGCTACGCGGTGGCCACGGCACCGGTGGTGGCGCGCTTCATCGACCTGTTGGCACGGGTGCCGCGCAGCGGTCGTGGCGCGGTGGTCTACGTGGGACTGGTCAGCATGCTGGCCTCGCTGCTCAGCTGGGGCTTTTCGCTGGTGTTCGGCGGCCTGCTGGTGCGCGCGCTGGCGCGCCGCCAGGACCTTCGCATGGATTACCGTGCTGCAGGTGCCTCGGCCTATCTCGGACTCGGTGCGGTCTGGGCGATGGGCCTGAGCTCGTCGGCGGCACAACTGCAGGCCAACCCGGCCAGCATGCCGCCAGGGCTGGTTGAGATCACCGGCGTGCTGCCGTTCACCGAAACCATCTTCCTGTGGCAGTCGATCGCATTGACGGCCGCATTGATCGTGGTCTCCCTGGTCATTGCCTGGATGACCGCGCCGGGTCCGGCCACCGCGCGCACGGCGGCGGATTTCGAAGGGGCGGCCCAGGCCGAACCCGAACCGCTGCCCGCACGCACCCGCGCCGGTGAGTGGCTGGAGTACAGCCCGCTGCTGACCGTGCTGTTGTCGCTGCTGGCCTTCGGCTGGTTGTTCAGTGAGTTCGCCAGCAAGCCGGTGGTGACGGCCATTGCCAACCTCAACACCTACAACTTCCTGTTCATTTCGCTGGGCCTGCTGCTGCACTGGCGGCCGCGCAGCTTCCTCAACGCGGTGGCCAAGGCTGTGCCCAGCACGACCGGCGTGCTGATCCAGTTCCCGCTGTACGGCGGCATCGCCATGATCCTGACCCACGCGGTGGGCAGCGGAGGGGAAACCCTGGCGCACCGGCTGTCCAGCGTGTTCGTGCATATCGCCACCACCGACACCTTCGCCCTGGTCATGGGGGTGTACTCGGCGGTGCTGGGCTTCTTCGTGCCCTCCGGTGGCGGCAAGTGGATCATCGAAGCGCCCTACGTGATGCAGGCGGCCAATGAACTCCACGCCCACCTGGGCTGGGCGGTGCAGGTCTACAACGCCGCCGAGGCATTGCCCAACCTCATCAATCCATTCTGGATGCTGCCGCTGCTGGGTGTGCTGGGACTGAAAGCGCGCGACATCGTCGGTTTCACCTTCATCCAGCTGCTCGTGCACATTCCGCTGGTGCTTGGACTGTTGTGGCTGCTGGGCATGACCCTGACCTACGTTCCGCCGGTCATGCCCTGAACCTGCAGGGCGCGGCCGGGTTCATCCCGGTCGCGGCCAATGGGGAGCCCGACTGACGATCGCGTCCAGAATCAACTCGGTTCGCGCAGCTCCAAACTCCTGCTCCAGCACTGAGCGCAGACCGGCTCGGACGTGCTGGCGGAACTGTCGCGGTTCGGCCGGAAGAAACCGTTGCGCCGTGCGGATGGTGCTCTCCATCTGCCTGACCAGCGGCGCATGACGGGTCGCATCCATGCCCGCCCCCAGGTTGCCCTCCAGCAGCAGGTAGGCGCGCGATCGCGTTGGAACTCCGGCGTGACCCAGCACGGCGGGAAGCCGTTCACGCAGTTCTTCCAGCGCCGCGATGCGGATGCTGGCATCGGCGTGCCCGATCAGGATGGCCTGCAGCTGGCGCTGCCCGTTTTCCGCCCGTGCCGGCTCTTCGCCCGGGTGCTCAAGCTGCTCGCGCAGCATTGCATACAGCCGGCTGGCCCGCCGCGCAGTGTCCATCCCGTCGTCGACGTCGACGACCGCGTAGGACAGCGGCGGCTCGCACACTTCCAGTGGAGTGTCCTGCAGCCACTGCCGCATGCGCGCGTCCTCGCCGCTCAGCTGGCGCTCTTCCAAGGCGGCGTGTGCGGCGACCATGTCCACCCGTGCGTAGACCTGCAGCTCGCGCCTGTGCCGGGAGGCGGTGCCCGTGGTGCCATCAGCCGTGGACGGGTCCGGAGAGCCGGCGGCATGCTGCAGGGACAGTGCACCCTGGGTGATGCGTCGTCGCAGCAGATGACGGTGCCGGCGATGGGCATCGCGGTCGTCGCCCAGCGCGGTTACTTCCCAGCGCGGGGCGACCGCTTCCACGCAGGCGTTGAAGTCCCTCCAGGGCAGGTCGGGCAGCGTGGCCGCAAGGCGTCTGCATGCAGACAGCGGAGGCAACGCTTCGATGCCGGTTTCGTTACGGCCGGGACGCTGCACCAGAATGGCGGCATGCTTCTCGGCATGCGGCTGATTGATCCGTCCCAGCAGGCGGTCGCTGTCGACACCGTCCAGTTCGTGCTCCACATAGACCACGCCCAGTCGCGCGTCCTGAAGCGCAGGCACCGACCCGCAGCATATTTCCAGCTGGATGTCCGGCGGTGGAGCGCTGGACATTTGCTCAATGCTGTGGCCCTGCGCATCCAGTGCCAGGACCTGGGTGCGCAGGCGTCCGTCCTGCTCGAATGCATGCTGGTAGTCGCGGGCCTGCCGCGGCGTGGACACCAGCACCATCGCGCGTAGCGCGCGGCGATTGCGCAGCACCTTGTCGTGGTAATGCTCGACGATGTCCCGCACCCGGCCGGGCGTGCCAGGGCTGTCGCAACGGAACCTGTCGCCCACCACCGGCACGACCACGCCGTCGGTGATGGCGTGACGGTCGTCATACTGGTAGATGACAACGCCGGGGCGCGGCGCGGGAGGGTGGTGCGGCACCGGGGTCGAGGTGAACGTCAGCCAGGTGGCGTCGGGCAGGCGTGCCCGAAGCGCGACCAGCGCGGCCGGGTCGTGGGTCCAGAAGTCGGCATCCAGCAGCAGCACCGTGCCCGGTCCGGCATGCGCTGCCTCCGTCGTCGTGACTGCCCAGCGCAGCAGCGCGCTCACGCAGGTTTCCAGCGGTGCCGGTGCCCGCGCCTCGAAAAAAGCACGCAGCTGCCGTGACGGTGTCACGGGGCGTGTTCTCTGAGCATCGCGTGTCGAACCGGGCATCGACCGGGAAGGGTGCCGGACCGGGACAAGCAGCCGGAACGCTGCCAGTGTCGGGTCGTGCTCGAGCGCGGCGGCCAGCCATTGGCGGGCACGGCGCAGGCCGCAGCCGGGGCTGAGGCAGACCTG
>NZ_RHPP01000010.1 GCF_003935715.1 Stenotrophomonas sp. 278
GGCGGCGGCCTGCTGGCTGGCGCGGACGACGACCGGATGCTGGCCCGGAACGGCATCGGACGGCACCATCACGGTGGCCTTGAAGCTGCCCTGCGCGTCCACCACCACCGGCGTGGTGTTCAGCACGGTGTCGCCACGCAGCAGGGTGATCTTCTGACCGGGTACGAACTGGCGGCCGGTCACCTGTGCTTCGCTGCCGGGCACCACGTTTTCATTGCGGGCACTGACCTGGCCGCGGAAGCCATTGGCGGGCGTGTCAAATACCGGTTCGGCCAGCACGCTGCTGCTGGCCACGGCCAGCGCTACAGCCAGCGCGGTGCGGGAAAGAACGGTGAATCGGGACATGTCAGACTCCTTCTGTTGGGGACGCGCATTACCGCGCGGTGTCACATGGGTTGCCTCGGCATGGCCGCATCATCGCGGCGGTGGCACCGGGCCACGCACTACCTGGGTAAGGAAAGGGATCACTCCGCGGCGGCAGCCGCCGCCGGCGCGGCACTGCGGTCGGTAATGCCGTACAGCGTGCTCAGCGTGGCCTTCAACGAAGCGGGCAACATGGGGCCATGCCCCAGGCCGGAAAACTCACGGTAACCGACCTGCAGACCCGGCAGTCCGGCCAGCCGCTGGCTCAGCTGCCAGGCGGCATCCGGCGTGGCTCCGCCGATGCGGCGCAGGTGTGCGACCACGCGAGGATTGTTCATGTCGCGAACGCCACGGTTTCCAGTGCGCTCGTCTCCACCCAGCATGATGGTCAGCTGCGCCGGCTGGCCACGACGGTTCGCCACGAACTGCTTCTCCAGATCCCCTTGCGGAGCGCCCTGGCTCCACCATAATGAGGGACTGGCGGCGATGTAGTGCTGGAATGCCGCAGGGCGCGTGTACAGCGTGCTGAGCACGAACAGGCCGCCCAACGAGTGACCCCACAGAGACTGCTGCTGCGGATCAATCCGCGCCCGCTTTTCCACTTCGGGCCTGATCTGGCGCTCAATCATGTCCAGGAACAGGAACGCCCCACCGCCACTGGAGACGGCCTTGCCGTTCTCGTCGTCGGCCACGTCGATCCAGGCAGTGTAGTCCTGGGTGCGCGCCGCCGAATCCACCCGCAGGTCGTTGTCGTAGCCGACGAACACCAGCACCGGTGCCGCCTTGGACGCCAACTCGGCCAGCATCGCCTGGTCCAGCACCATCGCCGCCGCGTTGCCGTCCAGCATGTACAGCACCGGCAAGGGGGCCGGGTGTGCCTTGACGGGTACGCCCACGTTCACCCGCCAGCGTCGCGAATGGTCGGGACTGTCGACCACGAATCGTTCGAAGCGGTACGACTGCGCCGGCTGGTCCAGCACGGTCTCCCCGATCTTCTGCAGCGGATTGCGCTGCTGCGCTTGTGCCGCGCTCATGCCCACCGCACACAGCGCGACAAGGACGAAGCCGGCGCACCGGAGGGCGGACGGCAGGGCAGGAAAGGAGCTGGGCACGTGGGAACATCCGTTGCGAAAAGGCCGCGAACGGCGCAGGCCCGCCATGCAACGCCCGTCCGATCACGATCCCGGCAGTGTATCTCAAATGCGAATGGGTATCACTATCCGAAGGTCGTGCATGGCGCGTCAGGGGTTGGCGTCAAACACCACGGTGACGTCCCCACGATAATGCGCGCCGGGACGCTGCAGCATGGCCCGGACCGCCTCTCCCTGCACCGCGAACCGTAGCCGCGACGGACGTCCGATGATCACCGCCCCGGCACCAAAGACGGGTGGTACACCCTGCGCGGAAAGCGCCACGTCCACCGCGGCCGCCCCGGATTGCAGCTCACGGAAACCCGGCAGGGTCACACTGACGTCAAGCGGTGCATCGAGGGCGTCTTCAACCTCGCTGCGGATGCCGCAGCGGCCGTCGGCCTGCGGATACTGGCACTGCAGGAACACGCTGAACTTTCCGGAACTGCTGACGCTGAAGGGTAGTTCGCGCTCCAGTACTTCGGGTGCCACGCCGTGGTCGGTCCAGGACGACCAGCCGCCACGCGGGCTGAGCAGGGCCCGCTCGCTTCCCGGCGGCAGGTCCAGCCGGAAGGCGTGCTGCACGGACAGGGTGAAATGCACGGTCACGCTGCTGTCGGTCAGCGTGACATCGTTACCCAGATCGAAATCGGCCCCCTGGCCGGTACCGCCGACGGAGTAAGTGGTGCTGCCGCGGTACACCCCACTGCGCATGGTCAGCGGCTTTGGCGTGGTCAACCGATACACCAGGTCAAGCTCACGGATATCGAAGTCATTCGCGTCCAGCCAGTGCAGTGAGCAGGCGCTGCTGCCCTCCCCGCCATCCTCGCGCAGGAACATGCGCATGGCACTGAAGTTGAGCGCGCTGCCATTGGTCAGCCCGATCCGGCAGCCCAGCGCACCGCCCAGACTGGCCGGGTTGCGCGATCCGTCCTGCGCGGCATCGGTCAGGCGCATGGCCGCACCGATGATGTGCAGATCCAGCGGGTGGCTGTCACGCCCGTCCTCAGAAACGATGGTGACGCGCCGCGGACCGGGCATGCCGATGAAGAACGAGCCTCGCCCCCAGTCACGCGCACCGTCACCGAGCTTGGTCCCACGCACGCGCATGTCGATGCTCCACCAGCCGTTGCTGATGCAGGTGGCCAGATGGACGCCCGCGCACACGCCCGACCACGGCGTGGTGTTGATGAAATCGCGCTGGTTGGGGTTGTCCAGATCGGGCCGGAATTCGGCCGAAATATGGACGTCGGTCGCCTGTGCCACGTTGACCGCAGCCCAGAGCAGCCATGCCAGAAACAGGATCTTCATGGTGCAGCTTCCTTGGACGGCGGTGAATACTCAGGAGCAGGTGCGGAAGACGGTGGACAGTTCAGGATCCCGGCCAGCCACGCATCGCCTGTCGGTGCCGTGGTGGATCCGTCCAGCTCGAATGTGCAGTGGTTCACTTTCGGGTGATGCACCTCCAGGGTCGGCAGGCGACGGCTCATTTCCACGGCGAAGAACCCGTCTGCTTCGGCCACGCTGCGCCCGGCATGGTTGAGCACGCGTGCGCCGGCCAACGGCTCCCCGCTGGCCGACCGCAGCTGCCCGATCACGGTGAACGTGCTGACCAGGTCCACCCTGGCGTGCGCGACCCCACCTTTATTGAGGTGGTACGGCACGAAGCTGGGCTGCAACGTTGCCGGCGGTGCGGCATGCCCGTCGAAGTCGATCTGCAGCGCACCCGCACGGTAGGCCGACACGGGCAGCAGATTCCGACCTGGCCGCAGCGGGTAGGAGCCGCCCTGTGAGTCATGCGCACGCAGCGCGACATCAGGCAGGTCCGAATGCAGATCCACGATCACGCCGGTGGTGGCCATGTGCGAAGGACCCACCCCCGCCATCGCGACCCGGCCTGCACCCACGGCCAAAGTGCTCTCCAGATTGATGCCACCGCTACGCAGCCCCTGCACGGAGGAGCGCTGCGCGTACGCATCGCCGCGCAGGGCTGGATGCTCGAACTGGCTTGAGCCGCTCAGGCCGGCACCCTCGCCGTCGAGCGTGACCTGGGCGGCCACGGCGCGCACCATGCCATGCTCCAGCAGCTGCTGGACGCCCGCACTGGCGTAGGCGTCCCGTTCGCCGTGCCGCCCTGTCCGTGAGCCCAGGCTGCCGCTGTAGCGGCGACCGGACCGGCCGAGTGCGACGTTCAGCGTCAAGTCGACGCCCCGATTGCGGCGCAAGCCGGTGCTGACCGTGCCCGGGCGGTCGAACAGCGCGACACGCCAGTTGGCATCGAGACCGCGCAGCGGCTGACGGCGGCTGACGGCAAGGTCCACGCCACTGCCGTCGACCGCGCCTCCCTGTCGAAACACGCGCGCTGAGACGTGGCTGGTGTCGCCAAGACGATGATTCCACGCCAGCGCACGTTGGTCCATGATGCCAGGACGCCGCATGCTGCGCGTGTTCGAGATGACCAGGCTGCCATTGCGATAGCGCAGCATGCCCTGCGCATCAACGCCGCTGCCATGCCGGTTGGAGCGAAAGCCCTGGCTGTAGATGCTGATCCGATCATGGACCTGCCAATCCAGTGACAGCGCAGCGGTCTGCTCGTTGCCCGTCTTCTGCGCGGCCACCCCGAGTACCGCGCGGGAATGGGCCAGGTAATTCACCCCCGCCCCGACCACGTGCGCGTCGACATCAGCAACGTCGGTGCTGCCGAGCAGCCTGCGTTGCCTGCCGGCGAACGCGCTGTATCGCCAGCGACGCGTCAGGTCGTGCCACTGCTGGGGCTTATGGATGACCGACACCTCGCGTGAGGTCTCCCTGCCATCCTCGATCACCCGCAGTTCCACGGTATATATCCCACCTGGCAATCGGGCGGTATCCAGTGTCTGCAGGCCGGGTTGAAGGGGCTGGGTCATGATCAGGACACCATCGCGATGCACCTCCACACTCCCTTCGCGCTCGGCACTGATGTACACCGGGTAAAGGCTGGGCGAGCGGGTGTCGGCAGAAAGTGCATCGGATGAGCCTGCCATCAGCCCGATGGTTGTATGGTCGATCGAGCCAGGCCCGCGGGGCTGGCGGGCGATGCCCTGGAAATCAGCCATGAACGCACCCGCGCGCACGAAATGATCGCGGTGTTCGCGTTGCAGGTAGAGGTCATGCAGCGCGTAGCGGGTTCGATCTTCAAGCTCGCCGCCACGCTCGACCTGGGCGCTGCCCTGCAGGGTCCAGTGGCCCAGGCTGGCCTGCGCCGACACCGCATAGCGGCCGGTGCTGGCCAGGCCCTCGGCAGCATGAAGGTTGAGCTGGTGGTGCAGTATCACGCCCCGGCTGCCCTGCTCGGGCAGCGTGTGGTAGCGGGAGGCCTGCCCCCGCCACACATCCGCGTTGTCGGTGGCCAGCGAAAGCAGCGAACTCTCCAGGCTGTAATGCAGTCCTGCCAGCCCCTCAGGACAGTCGCGCCGGCAACGCCCCAGCGGCCGCGGCTCGGACAATGCCTGCAACCAACGCGTTCTGGCAGCAGGCGGCAGCCGGCTGTCGCCACTGTCAACAAAGTCCAGCAGGGTCACGGCGTTCTCGCGCGACAGCACGGCGCGCGCATCGCCCAGATAGCGACCGTCCTTCTCCACCCTTATCACCAGCGGAGCATCGAAAAAGTGCTGTTGGAAATCCTGCGGCAGCTGTCCGGCCTGCTCCAGCAGGTGAAGTGCATCCAGTGCAGCGGGTGCGGCTTTTGCAGGCGTGGACAGGCACGACAGCATCATGGCTGTCGAGAAGGGAAGCAGGCGCGACATGGGGCATCCAGCGGAAGACGAGTACGGGCGTGGCAGCTCACAGGCCGTGCGGCGCGTCGTTCAACCGCACGGCCCATTGCGGATCAATGGACTCAGGGGGTCCCGCTCTCGAACATCATGAACACATTGCCCTGGTAGCTTCCTTGGGCATACCCCTGTTCAGCGGGTGCAGCGGCGACGATCTCCACGGCGGCACGTTTGCTCGCTGCCGCTTCAGTCGCGGTGGCGACGACGGCGGCCCCTGCGACCCCGACCTCCAGCGCCTGACCAGCGACGCTGACGGACAGGTCGATCTGGTTGCCGGCGCTGGTCAGCACCGCTTCGCTGCTGAGGTAGGCCACGATCGGACCCAGCCCGCTTTTCATGTCCAGCTGCTGCCGGATCGGGTCGAGTCGCTGGGTGGCCATGTTCCAGCGCATGCTCTGGACCCGCCCGACCCAATCGCCAACCGGGGATATCTGCAGGCCAGTCGGCGAAGGCACCACGGCCTCGACACTGATCTGCAGCGGGTACTGTTCCACGGCGGCCTGTGCAGCGGGCGTGGCCAGCAGCAGGGCGGCCGCAACGGCAAAGGTGTACGTCTTCAAACGCATATCGTCATCTCCTGGGTGGGTTGGGAAAAGGTGCCGCACCATGTACCCGCGCGGCTGGGTATTGCGGGAACGCCTCAGGGCATCAGGTGCAGGCTGCGCCGGTGCGTACCTTCCACCAGCTGCAGGCGGTAGTGCTGACCCGCGTCCAGCGGCAGCATGTGCTGACGTTGCGGCAGCAGGTGGATGCGCTGAGGCGCGCTGCAGTCTTCGCCGCGACCGGGCCTGCCGCAGGTACGCAGTTCGTCCAGCACGGCCGTGCTGTTGCCTGCATTGCGCAGCACCACCTGCCCGGCCATCCGCTCGATACGCACGTCATGGCGGGCTTCATCGGGGTGCACGATCACGAATACCCCGTATCCGGCCAGGATGTTCACGCCGGCAGAAACCTGTTGGCGATAGTCCTCCGCTTCTTGTGCCGAGAGCGCGAACTCATCGCTTGATGCCGGCAGCACGGGAATGAAGCGCACGCGGTAGTAGCGTTCACGGCTGCGTTCGCCCAGGAACAGCAGGCGGGTAGCCAGCTGACCCTGTGCCGGCACGATCAGGCGGGACGGACTGGCGATCAGTCCGTCGCTGTCGGCGGTTGCCGTACCGCGCTCTACCTCACGGGCGACGTGGTGTTCGTCATAGATCACTTCACTGACCTCGACGCGTACGAAGGCCGTGGCATCGCCGCTGTTGCGAACCCGCTTGAGCAGGCTGGCATGGCCGGGGGCAAGGTACTCGTACATGGCCCCGACATGCAGGCTGGGTGCCGCCGCCTTCGTCGTCGGCGGCAGCAGTACGAGCAGCAACAGCATCCACGGCATCAGCTTGATCACGGCACCTTCCACGACATGACATCCGCTGTGCCACGTCGCCGGCAGCACATCTGGACAAGGCGCGCAGATTAGGCGCGCGTGCCGATCTCACCCCATGCAACTAGTTTCAAGGCGACCTAGGATTGGTTGCAGTCCGCGCTGGCGAAGTAATTCGTCGGCCGCCGGGCCGCAACAAAAAACGCCCCGTTCAACGGGGCGTTCGTGCAGACGAGTCTGGCAGCGCGGGAGGTCAGTCCCGCGTGGCGTTCCAGGCTGCCACCTTCTCACGTGTCTGCGCCAGCAGCGCATCCAGCGCCTTGCGGTCATACACGTGTCCACGCATCACCACGGTCGCGATCCGACGCGTGGCGTTGATGTCCTGCAGCGGATCATCCTCCAGCAGCACCAGATCGGCCGCTTTGCCCTCAGCGATGCTGCCGAAGCGGTCCAGCGTTCCAAACCAGGCGGGGCCGGCCCGCGTGGCCGCCGAAAGCGCCTGTGCCGGCGTCAGCCCTTCCTTGACGAACAAGGTCAGTTCGTCATGCAGTCCGATGCCAGGGTAATTGAACGAGTTGAGGAAGCCCGCGTCAGTGCCGGCCATGATCGTCACGCCCGATTGCTGCAGCAGCGGCAGCACCGCGGCCACCTGGTGATACTGCTGATGACGTGCCTGGATCTGCCCGGGTGTTGCCTTGGAAGCCCTTTCAACGCGCCAGCTATACGTGGCCTGGAGCTTGGGACCGATGTACTGCAGGTAGGGATCGTCGGCATGATCGTCCTGGTCCAGGAAGTCCAGGATGCGGCCGCCATTGAGGGTGGGCGTGACATACACCCCCTTGGCCGCGAACCCACGGTAGGCGGCCAGCGCCGTAGCGCGGTCGAAGCCCGCGTCAAGACGCTGGTTGGCCTGCGCGCGGTTGATGCGACCGGCCGCGAAGTCGGCGGCAATGGCCGCCTCGTCCTTCACGCCCGCCTTGTAGGCGTAGTCCAGGTGTTCTATGGAACTGATACCGGCGTCCACCGCCTGCTGCACGGTCAACGCCATCGGAATATGCCCCGAGGCGCGCAGTCCATTGCTGCGCGCACCCCGCACCGCCTCCAGGAACAGCTCCGGGGTCAAAGTGCTGTCGGTGATCTTCACGAAATCGACCCGGTCGTCGCGAAGCCGCTTGAACGCCGCCGCAAGGTCCTGGGCACTGCCCACTTCGATGGTGCCTTTCCAGACAGGATCGATCCCCTCGATCTTCGCGCCGGAGGTGTACAGCCGGGGGCCTTCCAGCCGCCCATCGGCAATCTCGTCGCGCCACTGCAGCACCTGCGAAGGCAGGTCGCCGGAGCAATCGCGGATGGTAGTGATGCCGTGGGCGATGTACAGCGGCAGCAGCGCCTTGTTCTCCTCCACCAGCGCCGGGCCGCCACCAAAGTGAACGTGCATGTCCCACAGTCCCGGGATCAGATACTGGCCGTTGCCGTCGATGCGTTGCTCGGCCTTCCACGCCTTGGCGATGGCAGCATCGTTGCCCACCGCCACAATGACGTCACCGCGGACCACGACGGCCTGGTCTGCACGCGTGGTTGCTTTCTCGACGTCGACCACCGTGGCATGACGGATGATCAGATCGGCCTGTTCGGCGGCAGAGACCGCCGGCGACAGCGCCAGCAGTGCGGGTAACAGCAGGACGGTAGCGTTCATGGCATTCGGCAAAGGAAGGACCCCGGCACCATAATGTGCCGGGGTGACCATTCACCAGTTACATTTGAGCATGGCAGCCATTCAGATCATGAATACCCGTCAGCCCTCGCTCTGCATCGCCGGTCGCGCCATCACCTGATGCAGCCAGCGCGCCACCGCCGGGTGCCCATCAACCCGCGCACCGACGTAAGTGCCATACCCGATCACCTGGCCGACCACCAGGTCGACCAGGGAATAGGCATTGCCCACCATCCAGGCCTGTGCACTGAGCCGCGCCTCCAGGATGTCCAGCAGTTCGTGCAGCAGCGCATGGGCGGCATCGGCGTGCACGGCACTGTGCAGTTCGCCCTCGGTGCTGGCAAGACGCAGTCGATTGATCGCAGGGCCATAGGTGACATAGGCCCACGCACTCCAGGACATCGCCTGCAGGCGTTCCGGCGTGCCCTCGGAGGGCCACAGCCCCTGGGCAACGCCAAAGCGCGCGCCCAGCCACAGGTGGATCGCCAGCGCCTCGAAGATCGGTGTGCCGTCCACGACCAGGCACGGCACCTTCCCGTTCGGATTGATGGCCAGATACTCCGGCGTGCGCTGTTCGCCATTGCGGATGTCGATGCGTACGCGATCATGCGGAACGGCCAGTTCGGCCAGTGCGCAGGCGATCGGGGTGGCGCTGGACATCGGGTGCCAATAGAAGACCAGAGACATATGCATTCCTTTGAGTAAGTTGGAGGGGCGTTGCAGGGGCTTGCACCCTGAGCACAGGCTAGCGACCATTGCGGACAGTTCCTGTCCCCAATAGCCGCGATCCTGCCTGCATGCTGAGCACCTCTTCCCGCCTGCTCCGACTGCTGTCCCTGCTGCAATCGCGACCACACTGGTCCGGCCCGGCACTGGCCGCCGAGATGGGCGTGCACGCGCGCACGCTGCGTCGTGACATCGACCGCCTGCGCGAGCTCGGTTACCCCGTCCAGGCCAGCAGCGGCGTGGCCGGCGGCTATGCGTTCCGTGCAGGTCGAGCGCTGCCGCCGCTGATGCTGGATGACGAGGAAGCGCTGGCAGCCGCGCTGGCACTGCGCACCGCCGTGACCGGTACCATCAGTGGCATCGAACAGACGGCCATCACCGCGCTGGTCAAGCTGGAACAGGTGATGCCGCCACGGCTGCGCCGTCGGCTGGACGCGCTGCGCACAGCGATCGTGCCGACCCATCCGGGTGGGCCGGTGGTGGACGCGGCCGTGCTGGGAGTCCTGGCAGGCGCGTGCCGCGATCAGCTGCAACTGGCATTCGGCTACGCCGACCGCAATGGCGTGCCCAGTCAGCGCCAGGTCGAACCACAAGGCGTCGTGCAGGCCGAGCGGCGCTGGTATCTGGTGGCATGGGACACGGCGCGGCAGGACTGGCGTACGTTCCGCATCGACCGCATTACCGATGCACCCGAGGTCGGTCGTCATTTCCGCCCGCGCACCGCGCCGGGCGATGGTGACCTTGGCCGCTACGTCAAGGAGATCCTGGCGCTGCCCAGCCATCCGGTGGAAGCGCGGGTGGTACTGCAGGCCCCCTTGGCTGCGATGCGCCAGCGCGTTCCTTCCACGCTGGGCGTCCTGGAAGAACACGCCGCGGGCAGCTGCATGCTGCGTTGCGCCGCCTACGCGCCGGGGTTGCTGGAACTGTGGCTGATCATGCTGGAGGTGGAGTTCGAAGTGCTCGACCCACCTGAGCTGAAACAGCACCTGAGTGAGACCAGTGCGCGCCTGATGCGCGGCGTGGCGTATGCTGGGCCGCCCGCCCCGCCTGCGTCCCGGAGACGGTCATGACGGACCGCATTGCTTCGCGCCGCACCCTGTTCGACCTGGATCTGCTGCGCACCATGGTCATGGTCGCCGACTGCGGCAGTTTCACCACCGCCGCAGCGCGCCTGCATTCCACGCAGAGCACGGTCAGTCAACAGATACGGCGGCTTGAGGACATGGCCGGACGCCCACTGCTGGTGCGTGCCAATCGCGACGTCCACCCCACCGATGCAGGCCATGCGCTGCTCGGGATCGCGCGCCAGATGCTCGCACTCAATGACCAGATGCGCGAGGTTCTGGCCGGTGCGACGGTGGCCGTCACGGTACGACTGGGCGTGCCGGAGGACTTTGTCAGTCGACGCACGAGCACGTTGCTTGGGCGCTTCACTCGCCGGCATCCGCACGTGAAGCTGGAGGTGACCAGCGGTCTCAGCCGGGATCTCGCCCAAGCCTTCGACCACGGCGACCTTGACCTGGTACTGGTCAAACAGCGCCGCGCCAGCCGTCCGGCGGTGGCGTGCTGGCCTGAGCCGATGCGGTGGATCGACAGCGCCCGCACTCCGCGCCTGCAGGAAGACCCCGTCCCGCTTGTCACCTTTCCTGCGCGCGGCCTGTATCGCGATGAGCTGATTGCGGCAGTTGAAACGCTGGATCGAAGATGGCGGATCAGCTTCACCAGCTCCAGCCTGAGTGGCATCC
Organism: Stenotrophomonas sp. 278; assembly: GCF_003935715.1. Taxonomy (GTDB): domain Bacteria; phylum Pseudomonadota; class Gammaproteobacteria; order Xanthomonadales; family Xanthomonadaceae; genus Stenotrophomonas; species Stenotrophomonas maltophilia_AH. The sequence continues at coordinate 10,854 of NZ_RHPP01000010.1, forward strand.
AGGAAGCCGTCGCAGATGGCATGGGCATCAGCCTGCTGCCCGCGCGCGCGGTGACGCGGGCGCACCGGGTACTTGGCGTGCGCCAAGGGCTGCCGGTGCTGGACAGTTTCGAGATCGCCCTGCTGCATCGACCCGCAGCCGAACCGATGGTGCTCGAGCTGGCGTCCGACTTCGTGCGTTTGCTGGACCACGAGACACGTTGAGCGTGCCTGGCACGTCATCGATCAACACGCGCGGCAGCTGTTCCAACTACGATGGCGTCCGCACCATGAATGACGAAGTGCCCGCCTCGCTTATAGGAATCATCCTAATCTTGTGTCAGAAGATCGTCGTAGCGCGTTGAAGCAGTAAGAATGGCGCAAATCCCACGATTGCGTGTCTACCTTGTCCAAACGCCATCCAGGTCCCATGCACGGAAGCCGTGTTCCGTCCGTCCTCAAGATTGCCCTGCTGGACGACCACGACGTGGTCCGCCACGGCAGTTGCGTCCACCTCTCCCATCACAACCGGCTCGAGGTGGTCGGCAATCATGCCCGCAGCAGCGCACTGATCAACACGTTGACGCGCTGCCACGTCGACGTGGCTGTCATTGACTATGCGCTGGCCGAAGGCGACCTCCAGGGCATGGAACTTCTGCGCATGCTGCGCAGGCGTTTTCCACGGGTCCGGCTGCTCATGTTCTCGGCCAATGTGCATCACGTAATGATTTCCAACACCATCGCCGCCGGTGCGGCCGGCGTCGTCTCCAAGAGCCAGTCGCTGGATGAACTGGCGCGCGCGGTCAGTCGCGTGGCCGCCGGCCACATCCACCTGCCTGATGGCTATCGTGATGAACACGCCGACCTTCACCTCACGCCCAGTGAACGCGAAGTCCTGCAGCTGTGCCTGAGCGGCATGACGGTCACCGAGATCGCACGCATCCGCAATCGCAGCATCAAGACCATCAGCACGCAGAAGCACGCGGCATTCCGCAAGCTGGGGCTGCGGACAGACCGCGACCTGTTCACACTCCGACATCAGCTGGCGGTGTTGTGAGCACTCGCCCGGGAAAATATGTCGCCGCTGTATCGGTGATGCTGATCGGACTGCTCGCGTGCAGTGTTTCCGCTGCGGATGCGCCGCGGCTGATCCGGGTCGCGACCGACCCGTCGCAGTATCGCCTGCTGACGCCGGAAACCCGCGCAGCACGTGATGCCAACCTGGTCAGCGGCTACGCCGAGCTGGTCAGCCAGGACACCGGAATGAAATTTCGCGAGCACCGTGTCGAGTCCAGTCGCGCTGCGCTGCAGGCGCTGTGTGACGGTCAGGCCGACCTGGTCCTGCTGCTTGGCACGCTCGATCGCGCGCCCTGCGACGCGCTGGTCGCCTCGCCCGCCTACTACCGCGGCCAGGCCCTGCTGGCCAGCCGCCACACCCTGCCCAACCCACCTGACCTGGGGCATCTTCGCCGCGTTGCGGTGATCCGGGGCAGCCGCTACGCGGAGTGGCTGGCAACCTACCATCCGCACCTGCAGGTCATTGCGTTGCCCAGCCTGCGCGAGGCCCTCGCCGCCGTGGAGACAGGCGTGGCCGATGTCGCGCTGGAGCTCGATGTGGCGATGCGGCCGGTCGTGCGCCGGGACCACGGCGACAGCCTGTTGCTGCACGGTGCACCGGCCGAGCTTCCGGTCAGCCTGCATCTGGCCGTCCGCCAGCAGGACCACGCGGTGCTTGAACTGATTCATCAGGCCATGCGGTCGATCAGTCCGCAGGAGCATGCATTGTTGATGCAGCGCTGGACCCGGGCCACCTACTTCAGCGGCCCGCGTTTTGCCGTGCTGTCGCAGCATTTCCGCTGGGAACTGGCGACCATGGGGCTGACGGTTCTGTTGCTGCTTGCCACCGGCTTCTGGCTGCGCCGCACCCAGATGGCCGCGCGTCGCAGTGAGCGCCAACAGGCCCAGTTCATCGCCATGATGAGCCACGAAGTCCGCAACGCCGCACAAGCACTGGTGAGCTCGGTGGATCTGCTGCATCAGTCCGGTCTGGACCAGGGCCAGCAACAGCTGGTCAATGCGGCACGCGCGGCCGGCACCGGGCTGCGCCAACTGCTGGGGCATGCGCTGGACTACTCGCGCCTGGCGGCGGGTGAGTACCAGCCGCGTCCCGGCTGGCAGGACCTGCGGCAACTGGCGCTGGAAAGCACTGCAACCCTTCGCCCGTGCGCCGAGGACAAAGGGCTGACGCTCACCCTGCGGCAGCTGACCGATCCGCTGCCGAGAATGTGGCTGGACGGTGATGCACTCCGCCAGGTCCTGAACAATCTGCTTGGCAACGCACTGAAGTTCACCGACCACGGCAACGTTGAGATCCGGCTGGAACTTCAGCTGGAGCCCGAAAGCGCAACCCTGGTGCTGGGAGTGCACGACACCGGCATTGGCATTCCCGAGCAGGACCATGAACGGGTGTTCCAGCCATTCGCACAGGCGCACGACCCTGACGTCCGCGCGGTGGGCGGCTCAGGGCTGGGTCTGTCCATCTGCAACGACCTGGTGAAGGCGTTGGGCGGCGAACTGCGCCTGTACAGCGCGCCCGACCAGGGCAGCAGCTTCGAGATCCACCTCCCGGTGGTCGTCGAAGGCACTGACGCAGGCCCGGTGGACCAGCCGCTGGCCGGACGCTCGGTGCTGCTGGTGGAGGACCACGCACTCAACCGGACGATGGTCAGCCGCCAGCTGGCGGCACTGGGCGCGTCGGTCAGCACCTGCGCGGACGGTGCCGGGGCCCTGCGCAGCCAGGCCAATGAGCCTTGTGGACTGGTGGTGCTGGACTGCGTGATGAGTGATATCAGCGGCTACGACCTGGCCAAGCTGCTGCGGCGGCAGGAACAGCTGCAGCAGCATCCGCCGGCCGCATTGATCGCGCTCTCCGCCAATGATGGGCCGGCGCATGTGCAGCGCTGCCGGGACTGTGGCATGGATGGGGTGCTGTGCAAACCGCTCGACACCCAGTCGCTGCTGGGCGTCCTCGGTCTGCACAAGCCTGGCACAGCGGACGGCGAAGGCCTTTCCGCACAGGACCACGACCCCATGTGGCTGCATTACATGCGTGCCGTGGCCGAGGAACACCAGATCATCAAAGAGGCGTTGCGCACGCACGACGACAAGCGCCTTCGCCATCATGCACATCGGCTCGCCGGTGTGCTGCGCATGGTGGGCCAGCCCTCACTGGCTGGCATTGCCTCGGACCTTCACGAACTGGATCTGGACGAGCCCGCCGACTGGCTGGAAGTGGAGCGCCTGCTGGGCTATCTGCGCCCCGCGCTGGCCCTGCTGACGCGCAGCTGCCCTACTTCAACTGGAGCGGGTAGCGCTGCCACAGTACATGCACCAGAAACCCCGTCAGCTCAGGATCCTTGGCCGTGATCGAGGCCCGGATCTTGTCCAGCAGCACCATGTCGCTGCAGGTACGCACGTCGGCGTGGCCGGCCTGCCCCGCCCTGCGCGCGCGGTAGCGGGCGGCACGCTGGGCGTCCGTCATGGCGTATCCGAACGTGGGCGGACGACCGCGCTTGCGCGGCAGCATCAGCTCCAGGGTGCCGGGGTCATCTTCATCACGCATGACGGATCGGGAGGAAAAACGGGGGCGCGAAAGATACCACGTCAGGCGCTGGATTCGGCCAACCGCGCGCCGATCCAGACCAGCGCGAAGCCTGCCACCAGGCTGACCGCCAGGTACACCGGCATGGTCCAACCCTGACCGTTGCGGACCAGCAGCACCGCCTCGAGCATCATCGACGAGAACGTGGTCAACCCGCCGATGATGCCGACGATTATGAAAGCGCGGAAATACGGTGCGGCGGCACCCTTGGTCTGCAGCCAGACCATGACATAACCGACTGCGAACGCACCGAGCAGATTCACGGTCAGCGTTCCCCACGGAAACCCGCTGCCGAACTGGCGCAGGAGCGCATCACCGATGATGAAGCGCAGCGACGCCCCCAGTGCGCCACCGAGCATCACCAGACCCAGCTGCTGCCACCACGCGCCCGGGAGCAGACTCATGCCCTGCCCTTTTCCGCCCGGGCCTGTGCCCGTTCCGCACGCAGGCGGTCGAGCTTCTCCTTCAGCTTGATCTCAAGCCCGCGCGGGACTGGTTCGTAGTACACCCGCTCGCCCATGGCATCCGGGAAGCCGGTCTGGTCCAGCGCGATCCCGCCCTCGGCGTCATGGTCGTACTGGTAGGTTTTTCCGTAGCCCAGTTCCTTCATCAAGCGGGTCGGCGCGTTCCGCAGATGCAGCGGCACCTCCTGGGTACCGGTCTCGCGCACCTCGGCCTTGGCCCGGTTGAACGCCGCATAGCCGGCATTGGACTTGGCCGTGCTGGCCAGGTACAGCACCAGCTGCGCGAATGCCAGTTCGCCTTCCGGGCTGCCCAGGCGTTCGTAGATGTCCCATGCCTCCAGCGCCATGCTCTGCGCACGCGGATCGGCCAGGCCGATGTCCTCGATTGCCATCCGGGTGAGCCGCCGCGCCAGATAGGCCGGGTCGCACCCACCATCCAGCATGCGTGTCAGCCAGTACAGCGCGGCATCGGGATTGGAACTGCGCACGGACTTGTGCAGGGCCGAGATCTGATCGTAGAACTGCTCGCCGCCCTTGTCGAAGCGTCGCGTGCGGTCGGCCAGCACCTGCTGAAGCATCTCCGGGGTGATCACCCCGTTGTCGCCGCCCGCCAGTTCCGCTGCGATCTCCAGCAGGGTCAGCGCACGGCGCACGTCTCCGTCGGCGGCGGTGGCGATCTCCAGCAATGCTTCGGGACTGACCTGTACCGGCTCGTCGCCCAGTCCCCGTTCGCGGTCGTGGAGCGCCCTTTCCAGCGCTTCGACCACATCCGCCGGCGAAACCGCCTCGAGCACATGCACGCGACACCGCGACAGCAGCGCCGAATTCAGTTCGAAGGACGGATTCTCGGTGGTCGCACCCACGAACACGATCGTGCCGCGTTCGATGTGCGGCAGGAAGGCATCCTGCTGTGCCTTGTTGAATCGATGCACCTCGTCGACGAACAGCACGGTCCGGCGGCCCTCGGCGAAACGCTGCGCGGCTTCGGCCAGCACCTGGCGGACCTCGGGCAGGCCTGACAGCACGGCCGAGATCGCGCGGAACTCCGCATCGGCGTAATGCGCCAGCAGCAGCGACAGCGTCGTCTTGCCACACCCTGGCGGCCCCCACAGGATCATCGAATGCACGTGCCCGGATTCCACCGCACGGCGCAGCGCGCTGCCCGGCGCGAGCAGGCGCTTCTGCCCCACCATTTCGTCCAGCGACTGGGGGCGCATCCGCTCGGCAAGCGGACGGAGGTGGTCGCGATCCACGGTCAGCAGGTCGGGACCATTGAATGTCGTTCGGTTTCTGGCCACGGCTTATTGTATGCCGTGGCGGCGCAGCCGGGCAGAGCCCGTGCGCTGCGCTGCGAAAGGGATCAATCGCCGATGACGTCGGTGCCCTTCGGCGGGGTGAAGCTGAACGTGCCTGCCGCGAAGCCCGGGTTGCGCTTCCAGCCGCTGAACCTGATCACCGTACGCTGGCCCACCGCATCGAGTACTTCCATGCGTGCCAGCCCCTGGCCGTCGAAGCCCAGTGCGGCGTACTGGAAGGCGGTTTCGGTCTCGCGCTTCGGGCTCAGCGACAACCACTGCAGGCCGTCACGCGGCGCGGCTTCTTCGCTGACGTCGTACTGCTTGTCCAGCAGGGCCGGATTGATCAGCGCGGTGAGCGGGCTGTTCTGTTCCTCCGCACCCTGCGGACGCTTGGTCACCTGTTCGAGGTCCGGCTCGTACACCCATACGGTCTTGCCGTCGGCCACGATCAGCTGCACGTGCGGCTTCTGGTATTCCCAGCGGAACAGGCGCGGCGCGGACAGTGCCACCCGTCCGCTGGTGTTTTCCTTCACCCGGCCGTTCTTGTCGACAACCTGCTGGCTGAACTGCCCGTCCAGGCCCTTCAGGCCCTGGGTGAAGCGGTTGAGCTCGTCGCGTGCACCGGCCCAGGCGCTGGCCGACATCGCGCTGGCGCAGACCAGGGTGGCGGCAACAAGGTGACGGCGGAAGGTGGTCTGCATGCGGGTATCCGGTAACGAAGGTGGGATGGAAACAGTGTGCCCGGTGCAAGCTGAATGGGCGGTGCGGAGAATCGCTTCGAAATTATAGGTCCGACTGCACGCTGCGCAGGTCGCCATACAGCACCTGGCCACGGAAGCCGCGCCGCACCTGCTGATACAGCTCGCGGAATGCGGGATAGTCATCGGGCTGGCACAACGCGTCGGCACCGCGCACAGCCCGCTGATGCAGCCGATGGTGGGCCACGATGTCCTGCCCTTCGCGGGTCCAGGTCAGCTGGTATTCACCGGCGGCGTTGCGGAAGTCGACGCTGCGCGGCATCGCCACGATCGGAACGCTGGCAGGGAACCGCAACCTGTAGCGCTCCTCGCGCAGATTGTCGTTGCAGTAGAAGGGGGTCTCATTGCGCTCGGCCGAGGTGCTGCCATACAGGTCACGGAATGACTCCCCGCCCGGCGCATCCGGCAAGGCCATCCCGCCGACCACGCCGAAGTCGACGTAGTCACGCGCGTGGAAGTCATAGCGGTAGTTGAACGGCCGCTCCAGGTCCTGCGGATCCCCGAGCAGGGTCAACGCCCCGCCGCCGTCGAATCCGGACGAGGCCATGATGGACTCCTCCACGCGTTCCCGGTTCTGCGCGTTGAGCCGTGCAAAGGCCGCGCGCATCGCGATCTCGTTCACCTCGCGCGGCTCCTGCACGGTCCGGCCCTGCAGGTTGCCCTCCGCGTCGAACTGGAAGCTGACCTCGAAGCCCGACCCATTGCGGCTTCCGTCATTGGCCGGCGTGCGTTCCAGTTTCGCGGTCGCGGTATGCAGCACAGGCACGCCCAGATCGCCCTCGGGCAACTGGCCAGACCGGGCATAGGCGCTGGTCGAATCCAGGTAGAGGTCGAATTCCGGCACGTAGGTGATGGCATGGTTGAAACGCCCCAGCATGGGAATCGCGGGAAGCGTCGGACCGCCGCCCGCTCCGATCAGCACCGGCGTGTTGGCGATGCCGCGTGCCGCCAGCAGCGCCTCCAGGATCACCACATGGTCCTTGCAGTCGCCATAGTGGTTGTCGAGGATGCTCTGTGCCGGGTTCGGTTCCAGCCCGCCATTGCCCAGGTAGACTGCCACGTAGCGGATGTTCTGGGCCACCCAGCGATACAGGGCATCGACCTGCTGACGGCGGTCACTGATGCCACGGGTGATCTCTTCGGCCAGGGCCTGGATTCCGGGCGTAACCTGCGCGGCCACGCCTGCCTTGGCCTGATAGGCCCGTGCCAGCTGCGCCCAGTCGCCATAGGTGCTGGCCATGATGGTCGGGCTGAATTCCCACGCCGCCGCCGTCCAGTTCTGCACCGGCATCGGCATGGCACGCTGGTAGCGCCATTCCCAGTGCGCCTGGCCACCGTGTCGTGTCGGTTCCCGGCTCCCCTGCACGCCGCGCTGTTCCACGAAGATCGGCAGGTTGGCCGGCGCGGTGAGCGTCACCCGTGCATCGTCGTACTGATTGAAGACGCTGAAGGTTTCCCACAACCCGAAGTAGCCCGGGAAATACGGCTGGGTCTGGGTGCGCCGGGTCTGGTAGACCACCCGCGTACCGGGAGCCAGGTTCGGAAACACCACCACCCGCACCTTGCGGTCTGCGTACATCGCGGCCGCCGCGCTGGAGTAGCTCTCCTGGGTGTAGATGCGTTCGCTCGGGACGTCCCGGCGCTGCCCGTCGGCGGTGATCGTGTACGCCGACAGCACCTCCAGGGTTTCCATCTTCTCGCTGTAGCTCAGCCGCACCTGGCTGAACTGCTCGACTGCCGCCTTGGTCTTGAGCAGGATTTCGTACTCTTCGGTCTGCACATTGCCGGCATCCGGCTGCACCACGTAGTCGGCGCGGTAGCGTACGAAGCTGTAATTGTTGCTGGCCTGCGCGTCCGTGGCCGGCACGGAGCCCGCCTGGGTGGGCGCGTCCGGTGAAGGGGCCGGTACCTGGGCAATCGCAGCAACGGGCAGCGTGAAAGCAGCCAGCATCATCCATTGCTTCAGCATTATCGGCATTCCTTGGTGTACCGAGGGCCGGCCAACGGCCGGCGCTACCGGAGAGATCGGTTGCGGTGGGCGCAACCGGCTGCTTACTTGGGCGGGGGCGGAGCCAGCACGCTGCGGTCACCGTTGTGCTCCGGTGGGCTGACCACACCGGCCATTTCCATGGCCTCGATCAGACGGGCTGCGCGGTTGTAGCCGATCTTCAGCCGGCGCTGCACCCCGGAGATGGAAGCACGCCGGGTTTCAGTGACGATGCGCAGGGCCTCGTCGTACAGCGGGTCGGACTCGTCGCCGGCACCGGCACTGGCTTCGGGCAGGCCACCGGGGCCGACCACCACGCCATCGCCCATGACCTGCACTTCATCCAGCACCCCACTGATGTAATCGGCCGGACCGCTTGCCTTGAGGTGCTCGACCACGCGGTGCACTTCCTCGTCGGAAACGAACGCACCGTGCACGCGATCCGGCAGGGCGGTGCCGGGCGGCAGGTACAGCATGTCACCGTGGCCCAGCAGGGTTTCCGCACCCGACTGGTCCAGGATGGTGCGCGAGTCGATCTTGGAGCTCACCTGGAAGCCGATGCGCGTCGGAATATTGGCCTTGATCAGGCCGGTGATCACGTCCACCGAGGGACGCTGGGTGGCGAGAATCAGGTGGATGCCGGCGGCACGCGCCTTCTGCGCCAGACGCGCAATCAGTTCTTCGACCTTCTTGCCGACGATCATCATCATGTCGGCGAATTCGTCGATGAAGATGACGATGAACGGCAACGCCTCCAGCGGGCGCGGGGCCTCGCCCAGCTCCGGATTGGGCTTGAACAGCGGGTCCATCAGCGGCTGGCCGGCGTCCTCGGCGTCCTTCACCTTTTTGTTGAAGCCCGCCAGGTTGCGCACGCCCACCGCGCTCATCAGCTTGTAACGGCGCTCCATCTCCGCCACGCACCAGCGCAGGCCGTTGGCGGCCTCCTTCATGTCGGTGACCACCGGGGCCAGCAGATGCGGAATGCCCTGGTAGACACTGAGTTCCAGCATCTTCGGGTCGATCATCAGCATGCGCAGGTCTTTCGGCGAGGCCTTGTACAGCAGGCTCAGCACCATCGCGTTCACCGCCACGGACTTACCCGAACCGGTGGTACCGGCCACCAGCAGATGCGGCATGCGCGCCAGGTCGGCCACGGTCGGCCGGCCGGCGATGTCCTTGCCCAGCGCCAAGGTGAGCACGCTGGCCGACTTGTCGTACTCCTTCGAGCGCAGCAGTTCGGACAGGTAGATCATTTCGCGGGTGACGTTGGGGATCTCCAGGCCGACCACCGACTTGCCCGGAATCACATCGACCACACGGACCGACTTCACCGACAGGCCGCGGGCGATGTCCTTGTCCAGCGAACTGATCTGGCTGACCTTCACGCCCGGAGCCGGCTCGATCTCGAAGCGGGTGATCACCGGGCCCGGATACGCCCCGACCACCTGCGCCTCGATGCGGAAGTCCTTCAGCTTGAACTCGATCTGCCGTGACAGGGTCTCCAGCGTTTCTTCGTCATAGCCCTTGGGCTGCGGCTTGGGGTCATCCAGCAGCGCCAGCGGCGGCAGGTCCGAGCCATCGCCATTGACGCCACGGAACATCGGAATCTGGGTTTCGCGCTTGGCGCGGTCGCTCTTTTCCAGCACCGGTTCGGGCCGCGGCTCGATCTTCACCGGCTCCCGCTTGGCGCGGACCTCGGCGTCAACCTTGCGCACTTCCTGGCGCTCCACCCGCATGGCGCGGGTCTGCTGCCAGTCGGTGGCCTGTTCTTTCTTGCGTTCCAGCAGCGGCGGAATGGCCAGGATAACGCGGCCGATCTTTTCCATCACCGCGAACCAGGACAGCCCGGTAGCCAGGGTGATCGACGCCAGCAGCAGTACCAGCACGAACAGGTTCGCGCCCAGTGCGCCGAAGCCCGCGCTGAGCGAATTACCGACCAGCCGGCCCAGGATGCCGCCGGCGTGGGCGACATCGCCGGTGAACAGGCGCACGTGCAGGAAGCCGGTGCCGGCAATCAGGAAGCCGACCAGCCCGACCAGCCGCAGCGCCGGGTCCAGGTCATGTTCCGAGGCGTTCTCGCCGCGCTTCAGGCCAAACATCGCAAACCAGGCCACCGCGCCGAGCACGATGGGCAGCACGAAGGCCATGTAGCCGAACAGCTGCAGCAGCACGTCGGCCACCCAGGCACCGACCCGTCCGCCCATGTTGTGGATCGGAGCCACCACGCTGCCGGTGTGCGACCAGCCCGGGTCGGAAGCCGAATAGGTGAACAGACTGGCCACCAGATACAGCAGCGCCGGGGCAATGGCGATCAGCCCCAGGTCGCGCCACAGCCGCTGGCGGCGTGGGTTATCCGCCGCTGGCGCAGGCGCAGCCCGGCGCGACGACGCCTTGCTGTCGGTTGACTTGGATCGCTCCGGGACCTGTTTCGCCACCTTAGACCAGACCTTGGGAATACTCTGTTAGTGCTTGATAATAAACGACTGCGGCGCAGTTTTCAGGCAGGGCCCTGCAAGCCCTGCCTGGGCACTCTGGCAGACCCGGCCCTGTCCCGCACAGGTTGCCGCGTTCCATCGGTCGCCTTGAATCACCTCGCCCGTGCCGCCACTCTATGGCGTGAACACGGGCACCGGCAATCACCCCCGGCACCCCGCCCCACTCTTCTTTACGCGAGTCTACATGAGCAATTCCAAGCCTTCCCGTCATCAGAAGCTGGTCATCCTGGGCTCCGGCCCGGCCGGCTGGACCGCCGCCGTGTATGCCGCCCGTGCCAACCTGAAGCCGGTGGTGATCACCGGCCTGCAGCAGGGCGGCCAGCTGATGACCACCACGGAAGTGGACAACTGGCCGGGCGATGCCCACGGCCTGATGGGTCCGGACCTGATGACGCGCATGCAAGCGCACGCCGAGCGCTTCGAGACCGAGGTCATCTTCGACCACATCCACACCGCCGACCTGTCCCAGCGCCCGTTCCGCCTGATCGGCGACAGCGCCGAGTACACCTGTGACGCGCTGATCGTCGCCACCGGTGCCACCGCCAAGTACCTGGGCATCCCGACCGAGGAAACCTTCAAGGGCCGCGGCGTCTCCGCGTGCGCCACCTGCGACGGCTTCTTCTATCGCGACCAGGACGTCGTGGTGGTCGGCGGGGGCAACACCGCCGTGGAAGAGGCGCTGTACCTGTCCAACATTGCCCGCAAGGTCTACCTGGTGCACCGCCGCGACACCCTGAAGGCGGAAAAGATCATGCAGGACAAGCTGTTCGCCAAGGTCGCCGCCGGCAAGATCGAGACCGTGTGGCACCACACGGTGGAAGAGGTGCTGGGCGACGACGCCGGCGTGACCGGCGTGCGCGTCAAGTCCACCCAGGACGGCAGCACCCGCGATATTTCCGCGCACGGCTTCTTCGTGGCGATCGGCCACCACCCGAACACCGCCCTGTTCGATGGGCAGCTGGCGATGAACAACGGCTATCTGGAAATCCGCTCGGGCCTGGGCGGCAATGCCACCCAGACCTCGGTCGAAGGGGTGTTCGCCGCCGGCGACGTGGCCGACCAGCACTACCGCCAGGCGATCACCTCGGCCGGCTTCGGCTGCATGGCGGCGCTGGATGCCGAGCGTTACCTGGATGCCAAGGGGGCGCTGGCTTGATGCTGCTTCCCCGGCGCGCCATAGGGCGCGCCGGGGGGCAACAGGCATGATTACCCCTTCGCAGCCGCGCTCGGCAGGGCGCAGGTCTGGGTGTGCTCCACCGATCCGGTTGTGACCCCGTCAGCGTCACGCATCACGGTTTTCCACTTGGCCGTGCCGGTGCCGCTGCCCTCACAGCTCAGTTTCAACCGCACCGGTGATGCGGACGGCTCGGTCACCACGTACTCGTAGGGTGTACAGGCACCCGGCTCGCTGCACCATGCGGGCAGGAGGGTCACGGTAAGCGGGAATTGCGGATTGCCTTCGAAATGCACGGCGGTCGCGCCGCTGCTCAGCGGTGGCAGCGTGATGTTGTCGATGCTACTTAGAAACAGTGGCGTGCAGGCCTTTTCCTCACGAAACAGCCGGACGCCCTTTTCCACGCCTTTCATCGAAGCAGTGCGGAAGACCGGGTCCTGCAGTGCAACCGAATCCTCCGGGTTGGAATGATAGGCGATTTCGACCAGAACAGATGGCATCGTGCCAATGCGATTCTCACCGTGGTTCCCAGCGTTCGCCCCCTCCCGCACGGGGAAATCCTCGTACCCCGGCTGCGCACGTATCAGCTCCCGCATTCCGCACAGAACACTTGTGGCCAGCGCACGATCCTGCGGTTTGTCGACGTGGTAGTAGACCTCGACTCCGCGAACGGAACTTGAGTCATTTCCGTTCGTGTGCAGGCTTATCATCGTGCCCGCGCCCAGATGATTGGCATACAAGGGACGCACACGAATGTCCTCCTTCACTTCCCGGTCGTTGCTGACCAGATTCGGAAGCGAGTTCCACAGATCACCGCGCTCGGGAAGCAGCGCCTTTATGTGATACCTGGACGACATCTGCTCCCATGGCCGGTTCGAATCCGGGTGAAGTTCCATTGATCGACTCCTGGCCCGATGAATCGTCATCGTGCTGCGCTCCTCGAGCAGCCGCTGCAACGCATCCCCATAGGCGGGCGTGATCATGTCTTCCCGAAACCCAAACGCATCCGGGCGCTGGTAGTCCCAATTGAGCGCAGGGTGCACGCGAACCAGTCCGTGACCTGCGGAAACCATCGCGGTTCGGTTCTCAGGATTGCTACTGACGCGAGGAGGTACCTTCAGCTCCTCTGGATAGTAGTACTTGAGCGGATGCCCCTGAAACTGGATGTCAACGTCATTGATCGGAAGCCCGGCTTTTTCCGCGTAGTGCCGAAGGGTCACTGCAAGCTCCTGCAGGAACATTTCATCACCATCCGGCTCTGGTCGGTAGCCATCCTTTACGTCAGCCAGAATTATCTTCGTTGACATATCAATGGACACGCTCACATCAACAACGCGTAGTTCACCCCGGCGCTGGACATGCGCGGAGACCCTCCTTGACGCTTCTTTCTGCAGCACATGAATGAGCTCTGGATCCACGTACCACGGCGCGCCCGAACCAGCATCACTCTTCGGTTGCGGATGACCCGACATGGGTCTCGGTACCTCACGGTCTTTCGAGCTGAAGCTCTCCGTGGCCACGTTTTTCCGTGCGTCCGCCCGCGATTCCTTGCTCTCCACGAATTCGTCATGTCCAAACGTCTGCGCGTTCACGGCAAACGGAACCGCCAGCGCTACTCCCAGGATGAGCGCGCGGTTTCCTGCTGCGAGGCGCGGAATCTTCTTGATCATGTTGATGCTCCTTGAATGTCGTTCGCGAATCGGTCGATGCGCCGGCGAACTCTGCTCTCCGCGATGCCCCCCAAAATGCGCACTTCATCGCACTTTTACGAGGCGTGGAGAATGAGATTTTCTTGTGAGAAACAGACCTCATAAGCTGTCAACATTTTTTTGCGTCGAACATGCGAACGGAGCTCGAAACCACGCCTTGACCTGGACGTTCCGCTGCGCACCGAAGACATGACAAATGGCGCAACTCACCTCCTATGCGCCCCGCATGGGCAATGGCGACGGCTGGATTGCGCTGGACACGCATGGCGTGTCCCTACGGGATGTCGTGCGCGGCACACAGTGCGATTCGGAGGCACCTTTTCCGGCAGACCTGCCCTATCCTTCTGGCATGACCGAGTCACGTTTTCTGCACCGCCTGACCGACCTCCCCGCTGCCGCCTGGGATGCCCTGCACGACGGAACCAACCCGTTCGTCAGCCACGCCTTCCTGGCCGGGCTGGAAGCACACGGCTGCCTCCGCCCGGAGTGGGGTTGGCGTCCGCGCCACTTCACCTTATGGGAGGGAGAAACCCTCGTTGCGGCCATGCCGGGCTACCTCAAGGACAACTCGCACGGCGAATTCGTGTTCGACCACGCCTGGGCCAATGCCTACGCGCGGCACGGGCTGGACTACTACCCCAAGTGGCTGGGCGCGGTACCGTACTCGCCGGTGACCGGACCACGCCTGCTGGCCCGCGATGGCGTCCACCGCGCCGTGCTGGTACAGGCACTGCGCGACGAGGTGGAGCGCATGGGCTGGTCCTCCGCCCACGTCAATTTCCATCCGCAGGACGAAGACCCGGCGTTCGACGCGCGCTGGCTGCTGCGCGAAGACATCCAGTTCCAATGGCACAACCCCGGCCACTGGAGGGATTTCGATGGCTTCCTGGCGGACATGAACCACAAGCACCGCAAGAACATCCGCCAGGAACGGGCCAAGCTGGCCCGCACCGGCATCACCTACCGGATCGTGCAGGGTGACGAGGCCAGCGAGGACGACCTGCAGGCCATGCATGGGTTCTATCTACAGACGTTTGCCGAGTACGGCAACGCGCCCGCGCTTACCCTGCCCTTCCTGCAGCACCTCGCCGCGCACATGCCGCGCCAGCTGGTCATCTTCCTGGCCATGGCCAACGGCGTAGCGGTAGCCGGGGCATTGTGCCTGCGCGGCGGTGACACCCTGTACGGTCGTTACTGGGGCGGCATGCCGCTGGCCGGCCTGCATTTTGAAACCTGCTACTACCAGGGCATCGACTACTGCCTGCGCGAGGGTCTCACGCGGTTCGAACCCGGGGCGCAGGGCGAGCACAAGCTGGCGCGTGGCTTCCTGCCGCAGCGGGTGCGCAGCCGGCACTGGCTGGCCGAACCCGACTTCGCCGGCGCGCTGGCTGGCTGGTGCCAGCAGGAACGCGCCGAGGTTGAACGCTATGCGCAGGCGCTCGCCCTGCACAGCCCGTTCAAGGCCAGGGACCCGGCATGAGCAGACGCCACCCGTGGCAGCTCGACCCGCACCCGGATGCCCCGTTCCCGCCGGCCCACACCGCCCTGCGCGAACCGGACGGCCTGCTGGCGGTCGGTGGCGACCTGTCGCCGGTGCGCCTGCTCAATGCGTATGCGAACGGCATTTTTCCGTGGTTTTCGGATGGCCAGCCACCGCTGTGGTGGTCGCCGGACCCGCGCACGGTGTTCCACACCGACGGCGTGCATCTGTCCTCGCGGTTCCGCCGCCAGCTGCGCCGCAGCCCCTGGGTCCTGCGTGCCGATACCGCGTTCGCGGCGGTGATCGGCGCCTGTGCCGCCAGCCCCCGGCCCGGCCAGGACGGCACCTGGATCACCGACGACATGCGGCTGGCCTACCAGGCCCTGCACGCACTGGGTTACGCCCACTCGGTGGAAGTCTTTGACGGCGAGCGACTGGTAGGCGGCATCTATGGCGTGGCCATCGGCCGGATGTTTTTCGGGGAAAGCATGTTCAGCGCGGCCAGCGGTGGCTCCAAGGTGGCGCTGGCCGGGCTGGCCCGCTTCCTGCACCGCTGGGGCTGGCCGCTGATCGACGCGCAGGTGGAGAACGACCACCTGCTGCGCATGGGGGCCGAGCACCTGCCCCGGGAGCGGTTCCTGCAGCTGGTCAGGCGGCAGGTCCGTGAAGAGGGCTCCGAGGGCACGTGGACCCGGCGATTTGGCGTGATGGCCGCCGCAGAACTGGCCGATGAAGCGCCGCCAGACGCGGCCCGTTAACACAAACTTTGCATCATCCGGCGCGTACGCGTAAAATGCCCGCCCTTAAGGCCAGATCGGCCGTTTACAGAACTGCACAGGACTACATGTCGAAAGACGACTCCATCGAGTTCGAAGGCACCGTGAGCGAAACGCTGCCGAACACCACTTTCCGCGTTCGACTGGAAAACGGGCATGAAATCATTGCTCACATCTCCGGCCGCATGCGCAAGAACTACATCCGCATCCTGACCGGCGACCGCGTCAAGGTTGAAATGACGCCGTACGACCTGACCAAGGGTCGCATCACCTACCGCATGAAATAAGCGGTTGGCGCGGCTCCCTCCCGGGAGCCTCGATCAAAGGCCGGCCTTGCGCTGGCCTTTTTGCGTGGGCGCAATTCAGGTCTTTGGGCCATTGGTCATCGTGACCGTTTTCACCCTGACATCGGTCAGGCTGCCTTGAAGCAGATTCGCCCGCGGCTGAAGGCGTTCACAGTGGCACCCGGTCCATTCCGGACCGCCATCGATTGGCCCCCGTCATGAAAACCCTGTTCACGCTGTGCCTGCTTGCCGCCGCGACCACTGCGGGGTCGGCGTTCGCCCAATCACCCGCCGATGCACCGGCCGGCAGCGACTGCATCTCACTGTCCAGCGACAAACAGCTGGTCCGCAAGAATGCTGATCGCTCCATCCTGCTGCGCAATGGCGGCGATCACTACATCGTGCACCTGGCCACCTCCTGCAACAGCGCCAGCTTCTCGCGGCGCCTGGACTTCACCACCCCGGGCCAGGAAGGCCAGCTGTGCGGCGCGCGTGCCAGCCGCCTGAACACGGACCAGCAAAGCTGCGACGTCACCCGGCTGGAACCCATCAGCGCCAAGCAGTTCGCCAGCCGCGCCCGCTGACTGCCTGGATGAGAAAAGGCCCCGGGGTTACCGGGGCCTCAGTGGTCACTCCACGGTCGCCGGCAACCGGCGCTCAGGCTCGGCCTGGGTTTCCACGAACAGCTCGTCGTCGCGGACGTCGATGCTGACCCGGCCGCCGTTCACCAGCTTGCCGAACAGCAGTTCGTCGGCCAGCGGACGCTTGACCTTGTCTTGGATCACGCGCGCCATCGGGCGTGCGCCCATCAGCGGGTCGAAGCCATGGCGGGCCAGCCAGTCGCGCGCGGTCGGCGTGGCCGACAGGCTGACGTGCTTCTCCTGCAACAGCATTTCCAGCTCGATCAGGAACTTGTCCACAACGCGCAGGATATGCTCGAAGCCCAGCGGCTGGAACTGCACCACCGCATCGAGGCGGTTGCGGAATTCCGGCGTGAAGCTCTTGCGGATCACTTCCATTGCATCGGTGGCATGGTCCTGGCGGGTGAAGCCGATCGAACGCCGCGAGGCCTGGGCCGCGCCGGCATTCGTGGTCATCACCAGCACCACGTTCTTGAAGTTGGCTTCACGACCGTTGGTGTCGGTCAGAATGCCGCGGTCCATGACCTGCAGCAGAATGTTGAAGATGTCCGGATGGGCCTTCTCCACCTCGTCCAGCAGCAGCACGCAGTGCGGGGTCTTGACGATTTTTTCGGTCAGCAGGCCGCCCTGGTCGAATCCGACATAGCCCGGAGGCGCACCGATCAGTCGGCTGATCGAATGCGGTTCCATGTACTCGCTCATGTCGAAGCGGACCAGTTCGATGCCCAGCTGCAGCGCCAGCTGCTTGGTCACCTCGGTCTTGCCCACGCCGGTGGGACCGGCAAACAGGAAGTTGCCGATCGGCTTGTCGGGGTTGCCGAGGCCGGATCGGGCCAGCTTGATCGCCGAGGACAGCGTCTCGATGGCCGGGTCCTGGCCGAAGATCACCATCTTCAGGTTGCGCTCCAGATGCTGCAGCACGTCTTTGTCGGTGGCGCTGACCTGCTTGGCCGGAATGCGCGCCATCTTGGCGATGATGGTCTCGATTTCCTCGATATCGATCAGTTCCTTGCGCTCGCCCTCGGGCAGCAGGCGCTGGCGGGCACCGGCCTCATCGATCACATCGATGGCCTTGTCCGGCAGCAGGCGGTCGCCGATGTGCTTGACCGAAAGATCTACTGCCGCCTGCAGGGCATCGTCGGCATAGGTCACGCCGTGGTGCGCCTCATACTTCGGCTTCAAGCCCTGCAGGATCTCGTAGGTTTCGCCAACGGTCGGCTCGACGATGTCGATCTTCTGGAAGCGGCGGGCCAGCGCCCGATCCTTCTCGAAGATTCCGCGGTATTCCTGGAAGGTGGTGGACCCGATGCAGCGCAGCTCGCCCGACGCCAGCGCGGGCTTGATCAGGTTGGACGCATCCATGGTGCCGCCCGAGGCCGAGCCGGCCCCGATGATGGTATGGATCTCGTCGATGAACAGCACCGCATTGGGCATTTTCTTCAGTGCGGTCAGCACGCCCTTCAGGCGCTTCTCGAAGTCGCCACGGTACTTGGTGCCAGCGACCAGCGCACCCAGGTCCAGCGAGTAGATGACCGCATCGGCCAACACTTCGGGCACCGAGCCTTCCACGATCCGCTTGGCCAGGCCTTCGGCGATGGCCGTCTTGCCCACGCCGGCCTCGCCCACGTACAGCGGGTTGTTCTTGCGGCGGCGGCACAGGACCTGGATGGTGCGCTCGATCTCGTCACGGCGCCCGACCAGCGGGTCGATCCGACCATTGCGGGCCGCATCGTTGAGATTGCTGGCGAATTCGGCCAGGGCGTCGCCCTTGCCTTCGCCCTCGCTACCTTCGGCACGCCCCTCGGCGTCACCGGCCGGCGGCGTTTCGCCCTCCTCGCCCAGCTTGGCAATGCCATGGGACAGATAATTGACGATATCCAGCCGGGTCACGTCCTGCTGGTTGAGGTAGTAAACCGCGTGTGAGTCTTTCTCACCGAAGATCGCCACCAGCACGTTGGCACCGGTGACCTCCTTCTTGCCCGAGGACTGCACGTGATACACGGCGCGCTGCAGCACGCGCTGGAAGCCCAGCGTGGGCTGGGTGTCGCGACCATCATCCTCGGCCAGGCGCGAGACCGAGGCTTCGATGGCCTGCTCCAGTTCCTGGCGCAGGCGCTCGGCATCGGCCCCGCAGGCCTTCAGCACCGCCTGGGCAGACGGGTTGTCCAGCAGTGCCAGCAGCAGGTGTTCCACCGTCATGAACTCATGCCGGGCCTCACGGGCGCGCTTGTAGCACTGTCCGATGGTGTGTTCGAGGTCTTTGCTGAACATGTTCTACTCCGGCGGCAGTTGAGAACAATATGCGGCCTAGCGGCGGAAATTCCATCACCCTGGTGGAAGGGTGCGTTCAGACAGTGTTGGCAGTCGCGGTCCAACGCGCGGACCCATGCCCAGCATCGACCGTCCGCCTGTGACGAGAACGTCATGACCCCTTCGCGCGCCTGCTGCCTCCCCGGCGGCTCCCTGGCGCTGGTACCTGCAGATGACGCGCATGACGTCCTGAAACGGCCATGCGGCACCGGGCTCGGCCCGGCATGGCGATTACCCCGCCTTCTCCATCGTGCACAGCAGAGGATGCTGGTTCATGCGCGAGAATTCATTGACCTGGGCCACCTTGGACTCGGCCACTTCGCGGGTGAACACCCCGCACACGCCGCGGCCGCGGGTGTGCACATGGAGCATCACCTGGGTGGCCTTGTCGATGTCCATGGAGAAAAAGTGCTGCAGCACGGTCACCACGAAATCCATCGGGGTGTAGTCGTCGTTCAACAGCATGACCTGATAGAACGGCGGCGGTGCGACCTCCGGCCGCGCCGGCTCGAGGGCGACGCCATGGTCGTGGTGGGGTTCTTGTGAGGGCTCGCGTGGCATCCGCACAGTATAAACGCGCGCCCTGCCGGATTGGACGCCGCCCGCTGCGCCCGTCACAATTCACTCATCCGCATGACTTCACAGGCTTTTCATGAAGACCCTCCTGGCCCCGCTGCTGCTGGGCGCTGCCTTCAGCGCACAGGCCTCCACGCCCGATCCGGCCGTGGGCAAGGCGCTGGATGCGCTCGGCTACCCTTACGAGGTGGATGAGGACGGTGACTACAAGATGGTGTTCGACGTCGACAACGACCGCACCCAGCTGGTGTTCGTCCGTTCGGCCGTCGAAGACTACGGCAGTCATCGCATCCGAGAGATCTGGTCCCCCGGCTACAACGCGCCCGCGGACCAGTTCACCGCAGAAGTCGCCAACCGCCTGCTGGAGGATGCCCAGGACGCCAAGCTGGGGGGCTGGGTCAAGCAGAAGCATCTAGCCATGTTCGTGGTCAAGATTGACGCCGATGCCGACGGCCCGGTGCTGGCCGACGCCATCGAGGCAGCCACCCACACCGCCGACGCGATGGAGCTGGCGCTGACCGGGCAGGATGAGTACTGACGTGGAACCCGCAACAGCACAGCGCTGGGCTCCCCATGTGACCGTGGCCACTGTGGTGGTCCGCGACGGCCGTCTGCTGCTGGTCGAGGAAGCCATTGACGGCCAGGCGGTACTCAACCAGCCCGCCGGCCACCTCGAGCCGGGCGAAAGCCTGGCCGCCGCTGCCGTGCGCGAGACACTGGAAGAAACCGGCTGGCAGGTCGCGCTGACCGCCTTCATTGGCTGCTACCAGTGGACCGCGCCGGACGGTACCGCGTTCCTGCGCTTTGCATTCGCCGCCGACCCGATCCGCCACGATCCGATCCGGTCGCTGGATGCCGGTATCCTGCAGGCGTTGTGGCTGACCCCGGCGGAGCTGCGCTCCAACCCGCCCCGGCTGCGCAGTCCGCTGGTAAGCCAGGTGGTGGAGGACTACCTCGCCGGCCAGCGCCATCCGCTTGGCCTTTTGAAGGAATCGGCATGAGTACGCCCCGCATCATGGTTGGTGTATCTGGCGGCGTCGATTCGTCGGTGGCGGCGTGGAGGCTGGTGCAGCAGGGCGAGCCGGTGGCCGGGTTGTTCATGCAGAACTGGGCCGATGACGGCAGCGGCGAATGCCGCGCCGAGGACGACCGCCGCGACGCGGTGGCCGTGTGTGGCCTGCTCGACATCCCGTTCCACTTCCGGGATTTCTCGAGCGAGTACTGGCAGGGGGTGTTCGAGCACTTCCTGGCCGAGTATGCCGCCGGCCGCACGCCCAACCCGGATGTGCTGTGCAACCGCGAAGTAAAGTTCAAGCACTTCCTGGATGCCGCCCGGGAGCTCGGCGCCGAACGCATTGCCACCGGTCACTACGCCCGGGTCGCCCAGATCGGGCGACGCTGGGCGCTGCTGCGCGGTGCCGACCGCAGCAAGGACCAGAGCTATTTCCTGCACCAGCTGGGGCAGACCCAGCTGGCCGCCACGTTGTTCCCGATTGGCGACCTGCAGAAGAACGACCTGCGCCGGATCGCCCGCGACGCACGCCTGCCCACCCACGCCAAGAAAGACTCCACCGGCATCTGTTTCATCGGCGAGCGCGATTTCCGCGAGTTCCTCGGTCGCTACCTGCCCGCCCGCAGCGGACAGATCCATGACCCGCAGGGCCAGGTGATCGCCGAGCATCCCGGCGTCTTCTACTTCACGCTCGGGCAGCGCGAAGGCCTGAACATCGGCGGTGTCCGCGGGCGTCCTGCGGCACCGTGGTATGTGGTCGGCAAGGACGTGGCCAGCAACGTGCTGTACGTGGACCAGGACCGCGAAAGCCCGTGGATGCAGTCCACCCGGCTGCATTCGGAGGTGGCGCACTGGATCGCCGGTGCGCCGCCGGCACGGCAGTTTGAATGCACCGCCCAGACCCGTTACCGCCAGCCGGACGAACCATGCGCGGTAACGGTCCGCGACGATGGCACGCTGGAGGTGCGCTTTGCCAATCCCCAGCGTGCCGTCACTCCGGGTCAATCCCTGGTGCTGTATGACGACGAGGTCTGCCTGGGCGGTGCGGTGATCGCCGCCACCGACGCGCCGCTGGAACAGCGGCTGCGGACCACCCCTTCCCCCTTCGAGGTAACTGCTGCATGAGTTTTTCTGTCGACGACCGCGTTCTTGCTCTGGCCGGCATCGCCCAGGCCCTGCAGCAGGTGCGCCGCATCGCCGAAACCGGACATTCCGAGGCGGGCGTGGTCCGCACCGCGATCGACAGCGTGTTCAGGATCGACGCCGACAGCCCACAGGCGATTTACGGCGGCCCGGCCCAGCTGGCTCCCGGCCTGCGCCTGCTGCACAACTACTTCCGCAACCAGGGCCAGGACGAGATCCTGCCACGCCTGGCTCTGGCCGTGCTGCAACTGGAGCGGACGTTCGTGCGTAACTATGACGTGGTCAGTGCGGTCAGCGAGGGCATCGCCCGCGCCCAGCGCCAGGCCAGCGAACTCGGCGACAGCGCCCACCCCGACGTGCTGGCGGCGCTGGGCGCGCTGTATGCCGACACCATCAGCCATCTCAAGCCACGCGTGATGGTCCAGGGCAACCCGCACTACCTGGGCCAGGCCGGCGTCATCGCCGAGATCCGTGCCCTGTTGCTGGCGGCGGTGCGCTCGGCGGTGCTGTGGCGGCAGACCGGTGGTCAGTACTGGGACTTCCTGCTCTCGCGCAAGGCCATGGTCGAGGCTGTGGACCGCCATCTGCGTTGACCCGCGGCAATTTGTGCAGCGCCGCTAAAGCTCCGGGGGGTACGGCCGATACATTCACCGTGCACCTCCCGAGAACGTCCATGTACTCACGCATTTTCATTCGTCTGGCCGCCCCCCTGGTCCTGACCCTCCTGCTCCCCCTGGCCATTGGCCTGGACTGGCCCGCCGCACTGCGCTGGGCGATCCTGACCACGATGACGCTCAGCTGGCTGGGCTTTGCCTGGTGGACCACCCGCGCCCAGGCGCAACGCTCCCCGGAGCATGCCCGGATCCTGCGTGAACAGGACCAGCTGCTGACCGAGCTGCGCCAGTTTGTCGGCAACGAAATCGAAGGTTCGCGGGGTGAAGTCGAGCGTGCCCGTGACCTGATCCGCCACGCGGTGGGCGGTCTGGGCAGCAGCTTCGATGCGATGAACCGCAAGTCCCGCCAGCAGAGCCAGGCCCTGGCCCGCATCGTGGACCGCGCCGGCGAAGACGGTGGTGCCGGTGTCGACGTGGCCCGTTTCGCCCAGCACGCCAGCCACCGCATGGAACAGCTGGTCGAGGCGCTGGAACAGGTCAGCGGCCAGAGCAGCACCACGGTGCAGCATATCGACCAGATGGCCCAGCACCTGGACGGCATCTTTGCGCTGCTGGAAGACGTGAAGTCGATTGCCGACCAGACCAACCTGCTGGCGCTGAACGCCGCCATTGAAGCGGCCCGCGCCGGCGAAGCCGGTCGTGGCTTCGCAGTGGTGGCCGACGAAGTGCGCAACCTGTCCGAGCGCTCGACCACGTTCAACGAGCAGATCCGCAAGCTGGCGCACAGTTCCAAGGACGCCATCGCCAAGGTTCGCGAAACCGTTTCGCACATGGCCTCGCGCGACATGGACCGCTCCCGCGAAGCGCGTCACGAAGCTGCCGCGATGCTCGACAACGTGGCCCAGATCAACGCTTCGCTGGGCGACGGCATGCGCGAGATCTCCGAGTGCGGCCGTGCCATCGACAGCAGCGTGGCCGAAGCGGTTCGCGCCCTGCAGTTCGAGGACATCGCCACCCAGGCCCTGGGCGGCGTGCACACCCACCTGGACCGCCTGACCTCGATCAACCGCGAAGCGCTGGCCCTGCAGGAACTGCTGCACCGCAATGGTGGCGTGTTCGACGAAGAGATCGTCAGCGCCCTGCAGCGTACCGGCAACCGCCTGCGCGACATGCGCGTGGAGTGGGAGCGCCCGCCGCACAAGGCGGTGGCCCAGCAGAACATGTCGGCCGGCGCAGTCGAGCTGTTCTGATCAGATGAACCCTGCCGGTAACGGCAGCCACAACGGCCCCGGCACTCCCGGGGCCGTTGTGCGTGCACAGCTCCCCCCAGCTTTGTAGATGACACCCTCATGCTGTTGAACGCCCCCAATGCAGCACTGATTGCCAGCTCCGTCACCGAAACCGCGGTCGACGCGCTGCGCCCGGCCCCAACACCACCGCCGAACGGCCGCGCGCTGCTGCCGGTGCTGGAGCAGCTGGCGCAGCAGGAACTGGCCCGCCTGGTCGCCGCGCAGCCGGCCCCCACCCCCACCCCCACCTGCAACCCGGCCTACGCCGGCCTCGCCTGGGACCTGGGGCTGAGTGGTGACGAGTTCGATCCGGTCGCGCGCATCCCGTAACGTCGCTCGCGTGATTGCACACGCTGCGTAGAGCCGGGCTCTGCCCGGCTTGCTGTTGGATTTAGGCGAACAGCACTCGGCTCAAGGCATCCCTGGGTTGGCAGATGCCAAATCAACGGCGTTGTCGATCTGGGTCATGCGTTACCGGAAGTTGGGGATTTCACGGCCGTCGTCTGTCGACCGACGCTACCGGGCCGGAACCGCGCGCGGGCTTTGCTCTTCCGTGGCCACCGACGCACTGTCGGGGCGCCCAACAGCAGCCGGGCAGAGCCCGGCTCTACGTAGACCACGCAATGGCGAACGGTTACGGCAGCGCCACAACCTCACGCGGCAGCGTTGCCGCCCCACCCGCTTTCAGGAACTGCGCGAGGTCGCGCGGGGTCAGCGGGCGGGAGTACAGGTAGCCCTGGATCTCATCGCAACCCTGGCGGCGCAGCAGGGCTTCTTCCTGCTCGGTTTCCACGCCTTCGGCCACCACCTTCATGCCCAGTGCGTGGCCCAGGTGCACGATCGCCTGGGTGACCTCGGCCGTGCCTGCGTCATGCAGCATGCCCTGGACGAAACTGCGGTCGATCTTCAAGCGGCCGACCGGGAACCGGTTGAGGTAGTGCAGGTTCGAGAACCCGGTGCCGAAATCATCCACCGCCAACGGTACCCCGTGCCGCTCGAGCACATCGAAGCAATCGCGCAGCACATCGGTGTCGCGGATCAGCGCCGACTCGGTCAGTTCCAGCTCCAGTCGGCTCGGTGGCCAGCCATGTGCGTGGCAGATTTCGATGACCCGCTCGGCAAATCCCCGGTCGCGCAGCTGCACGGCCGACACATTCACCGCGACCCGGTCGAATACCAGCCCCGCGCGATCCCAGGCCGCTGCCTGGCGACATGCTTCGGTCAGGACCCAGTCGCCGATGCGCACAATTTCGCCGCACTTTTCGGCAATCGGAATGAACTCGGCCGGACTGCAGTAGCCGATACCCGGGCGGTGCCAGCGCAGAAGGGCTTCAATGGCCGGCGGCTGGTCGTTGGCGGCGTGCATCAGCGGCTGGTAGGCCAGGCTGAATTCCTCGCGCTCGATCGCGCCCAGCAGCGCATGCTCGATCTCCAGCTTGCGCTGGATCCGGGCCAGCGCATCCTGGCTGTAATACTGGTACGTATTGCGCCCGGCTTCCTTGGCGGCATACATCGCCGCGTCCGCCGCGCGCAGCAGCGAATCGAAATCGCTGCGGGTGTCATCCAGCATGGCAATGCCCACGCTGGCCCCCACCTTCAGGGTAATGTCGCCACGCTGCAGGGGTTCGGCCAGGGACGCGATCAGCTTGCGCGCCACGTGCCCGGCATCTTCCGGGTCGGCCAGGTCGCGCAGCACCACGATGAACTCGTCTCCGCTGAATCGTCCGAACAGGTCGGCATTGCGCAGGGCCTGGTGCAGGCGTGCCGCCGCAGCCTTGAGCAGCGTGTCGCCGGTGGCGTGGCCAAACGTGTCGTTGATGGTCTTGAAGCCGTCCAGGTCGATGAACAGCATCGCCAGGGAGGCATTCCGGTCACGCGCCTCCTCGATCGCCTCGGCAGTCTGCTCGCGCAGCAGCATCCGGTTCGGCAGGCCCGTCAGCAGGTCGTAATGCGCCAGCAGCTCGATGCGCTCGTTGGCTTCACGTTCGCGGGTGATGTCACGGAACAGGACCACGAAACGCGTCGGCAGGCCGTCGCGATGGTCCAGCTCGATCAGCACCTGCACCCAGATGCGCAGGCCGGAATGGCGGTAGAAGCACAGGTCCAGCTGCTCAGGAAGCCCGCCGTCGGCAATGCGGGTCAGTGCCGCCTCGAAGCTGTCACGCGAATCCTGGGTGTACAGCGCCAGCGCCTGGTCCAGGGTGATCGGTTCCTTGCGAAGCCCATGGATGCGGTAGCACTCCTCGGTCCATTGCATGTTCCGGGTGGCCACCTCGATCTCGCAGCCGCCGATGCGGCCCAGCGCGGAGACCCGGTTGAGCAGTTCGGTCCGCCAGCGGATCAGCGCATCGGTCTGATGCTGCTCGGTGATGTTCTGGACCTGGCCGAGCAGACGCTGCAT
The DNA here is from genome assembly GCF_003935715.1 of Stenotrophomonas sp. 278. GTDB lineage: Bacteria > Pseudomonadota > Gammaproteobacteria > Xanthomonadales > Xanthomonadaceae > Stenotrophomonas > Stenotrophomonas maltophilia_AH. The sequence goes on from NZ_RHPP01000010.1 coordinate 36,904, forward strand.
GCGGCCATCCGGGCGCAGCAGCGGCTGCATCCACAAGCGCAGATACAGCACGCCTTCGTTTCCGCGCGGCAGCTCCAGGTCCAGTGTGGCCGGCTTGCCGTCGCGCAGCAGACGCCGCCACGCACGCTGCAGCTCGGTCCGCGAATGCGGTGCCAACACCCGCAGCCAATGCCTCCGGCTCAGCGGTGCCCGGCTCACGCCCAGCAATGCAAGCAATTCCGGCGACCACCAGAACTGGCGGCCATCCGGGTCCCAGGACCAGCTGCCCATGCTGGCAATCCGCTGGGCCTCGCGCAGGTGCAGCTGCTGCTCCAGCAGCTGCACCTCCATGTCCTTCTGGGCCTGGATGTCGGTGTGCGTGCCCACCATGCGCAATGGCTGGCCATCAACCGTGCGTGCCACCACCCGGCCGCGGTCCAGCACCCAGCGCCAGTCGCCCTCCGGGTGACGGATGCGGTACTGCGCGGTATAGACCTCGCCCTCGCCGCGCAGATGTGCGTCCAGCGCGCTGCGCACCGCCGGCTGATCGTCCGGATGCACCTGGGACAGCAGAGCGCTGCCCGCCCCGGCCGGAGCCGCCTCGTCGGCCTCGCGCGGCACATCATCCCAGCGACGCGAGCGTGTCACCGCATCACGCGGCAGGTCCCAGTCCCACAGGCCATGTCCGGCGTGGTCCAGGGCAAGCTCCCAGCGGCTACCCGCATACGGAGCCACCGGCTCGGGCACGCTCAAGGTAAATGCCAGCAGCTGCCCGTCGGCATCATGCACCGCGCGCAGCCAGCCATCGAAGCGGCCACGCGGACCGCCGGGCAGCTGGCATGGAACCAGGCCACCATCGGCCGCCAGCAGGCGCAAAGACTCCAGCAGCTCACCGTAGGCCGCCACGGTCGCCGGCAACCCATGCTCACGCGCGACCGGATTGGCCGCGAGCGGGCGCCCGGTCCGGTCAAGGATGACCAGGGCCGAGGCCAGGGGGTGCTGCAGCAGACTCGCGATAATCCCTTGGTCCACGCGGTAAGACTCCGAAATGCGCACCCGACAGCCGGGAACGTAACCGTTAGCGGCGGACCACGCAGATAGTTGAGTGCCATGTGCGTACCGACCCACTACTATCTATGTACTCCCCGCCCTGCCCCGGTTGCCCTGCCCCCCATGACCGACGCCTCCGGCTCGCTTCCACCCACCGCGCATGACGGCCCGCTGGCCCGCGCGCTGCGGCGCGACCGCTGGCGTGTGGTGCTGGGCTACCTGGTCCTGGCGCTGGTCTGGATCCTCTCCAGCGACGCGGCGGTCCAGATGCTGGCCATGGACCCCGCCGTCGCGGCCCGCTGGCAGACCGTCAAAGGGGCCTTCTTCGTCATCGCCAGCGCCGCAGTGATCTATCTGCTGCTGCGACCACTCGCCCAGCACGTGCTGGATGCCCACGCACGGCTGGCACAGTCGGCGCTGCGCCACCGCCAGCTGTTCGAGGACAACCCCGGTCCGATCCTGGTGTACGACCTGGACACGCTGGAGGTGCTGGACGTCAATCCGGCAGCATGCACGCTGTTCGGCTGGAGCCGGGACGAGTTTCTGGCGTTGCAGATCACCTCGCTGTGGCCGCCTGGCGACGAAGCGGCCATGCATGCCAAGCTGGACCAGATCCGCTCGCAGCCGGAGCAGCTGTGTGTGATCACCGCCGACCTGGTGCTCAAGGATGGCAGTCCCCGACGCATGGAAATGCGCAGCAACTACCTCGACTACGACGGACGACCGGCCCGGCTGCTGATCGCCATCGACCGGACCCGCGAGGACCAGGCCCTGCGCCGCCGCGACCAGGCGCTGGCGCGGGTCGAGGAAGCGCACGAAATGGCCCGCATCGGCGCATGGGAAGTCGATCCGGCCACCGGGCTGGGGCGCTTTGCCGACCAGGTGTACCACCTGCTCGGTCGTCGCCCGCCAGGCGCGCGGCGCTGGCACCGGTTCGAGGAACTGCTGGTCCCGGCCGATTCCTCCACCGCGGCACTGAGCGAACAGCTGCTGCAGGACATGCGCGGTGAGCAGGTCCAGATCGATGTACTGCTCCCCCTGCTGGCCATGGACGGGCGCGCCCTGATGGTGCATCTGCGTGCAGAAAGCGGGACTGACGATGCAGGCCGGCCGCGGGTGCTGGGCACCCTGCAGGACGTGACCGAGCGCGAGCAGTCACGACGCCTGCTGCGCGAGCGTGAAGAACAGTTCCGCGAGCTGGTGCGGGTGCTGCCCGACGGCGTGGTGATCCTGTCTGACGAGCATGTGCTGTACGCCAACGCCTGCGCCGCCGCGCAGTTCGGGTATGGCCAGCACACCCTGCTGGGCGAGCCGCTGTCTGCGCTGGTGGAAGCGCACCACCTCGCGCGGGTGCGGGCGCAGCTGTTTGCGACCATTCCGCTTCCCGGCACGGGTGCCGGCGAAGTCATCGGCATGCGCCGTCTCGACGGCCAGTGCTTCCAGGCTGGGCTGGCCGTTGGCGACGTCCGTTATGGCGGCCGCAACTGCAAACTGCTGATCGTGCGTGACCTGACGGAGCCGGAACGGATCCGGCAGGCGCTGGAAACCAGCAACGGAGAGCTGCAGGCCATGGCCGGCCGTCTGTTCTCGCTGCAGGAAGACGAACGCCGCGCCATTTCCCGCGACCTGCACGACGACATCGGGCAGGCGATCACCGCCATGAAACTGTCAGCCTTCGCCGCCCGCGACGAAGAGGATGCACACAGACGCGGCGAGGATCTGCAGCAGATCATCCACATGGCAGACGCCACGGTCGCCAAGGTACGCGACATCTCCACCCTGCTGCGTCCGCCGCAGCTGGATGCCCTGGGGCTTGAAGCGGCTCTGCGCTGGCAGGCCGGCATGCTGTTCCGTTCCGGCAGCGTCGAGCTGCTGGCGGACATCCAGACGCTGCCACGCCGCCCGGGCAACGACATCGAGCAGGCCTGCTTCCGCATCGCACAGGAAAGCCTCACCAACGTCCTGCGCCATGCGCGCGCCAGCCAGGTGCTCGTGCACCTTCACGACGTGGACGACCACGGCCTGCACCTGCAGGTCCGCGATGACGGCGAAGGGTTCGACCCGGATGGCCCGCGCGGGTTGGGGCTGATCGTGATGCGCGAACGTGCGCAGAGCGTGGGTGGCACCCTCAAGATCGAGTCGGCGCACGGTGCCGGCACCCTGATCGACCTTTATCTGCCGTACCGCAGCAGCGGTCCGGCCACTTCTGAATCACTGGAACACTGAGTCATGTGGAACCCTTCCCTGCCCCTGGTCAGCATCGAGGACGCCCCTGCGCGCCTGGGCGCGGGCAACCCTGAACTGCAGGCCATGGTGCACGAGGCCGCCTCCGGTGGCACGCCGCTGATGCTCATGCACGTGGACATCGACCATTTCGCGTCGGTCAACGAGAACATGAGCGCGGAGGTGGGTGACCAGGCCCTGGTGCTCATTGCCCAGCGCCTGCAGCACCACCTGCGCGGGCGCGGCAAACTGTGGCGCCATGGCAGCGACGAGTTCCTGATTGCCGTGCCGCGGACCGGCGACCTGCCGCTGCCCGATGACCTCGCCGAGGAAATCCGCCAGCAGCTGGAGCTGCCCCTTTCGGTGCTTCCGTACACACTGTTCATGACCGGCAAACTCGGCGTGAGCCTCTGTCCGGAGCATGCCAGCGAGCCATCCCGCCTGCTTGATCATGCCGAAGACGCGCTCCACCAGGCCGCACGCGAAGGTGGCAATGCGGTGCGCATCCATGCGGTGAACACACCGTCCAGCGCCCACAGCGAAAGCATCATCGCGCGACAGATCGTCGATGCCATTCCCAACGGCGAACTGAAGCTGCGCTACCAGCCACTGGTGAGCGCGCGCGATGGCCATGTGGTGGGCATGGAGGCGCTGCTGCGCTGGCAGTCCCCTACCCTGGGCATGCTGGTGCCGGAGCGCTTCATGCGCACCGCCGAGCGCCTGGGCATCATCGTGCAGATCGGCACCTGGGTGCTGGAAGGCGCGCTGAAACAGGCACGACAGTGGCGCGACCAGGGTTTTGATGACTTCACCATTGCAGTGAATGTGTCGACGCTGCAGCTGCTGCGGCCGAACTTCTTCGCCGAGGTGATGGCGATGATGCAGACGCTGGGGGTACCGGCGCACATGCTGACGCTGGAGATCAACGAAAGCGCGCTGACCAACAACGTGAACTTCGTGCACGAAACCCTGGTGAACCTGCGCAACGAGGGCATCAGCCTGAGCCTGGACAACTTCGGCACGGGCGACTCCAGCCTGAGCGCACTGGTGCGCTACCCGGTGGACAAGCTGAAGATCGACCGCAGCTTCATCAAGAGTGCTCCGGCCGGTAACCGCGAAGCCGCCATTGCCCGCGCGATCATCGCGATGGGCCATCAGCTGGGCATGACGGTGATCGCCAACGGCGTGGAGTCGCAGGCGCAGCTGGGCTTCCTGCGTCGCAACGACTGCGATGTGTTCCAGGGCTATCTGTTCGGCGAACCGATGTCGGCGGACGCGGCAGGCATGACCCTGCGCCGGCGCTATCTGCGCCCGGAGGCCTTCGCCGAGACCCGCCCGGACCGGACGCTGCTGCTGCTGGACGACGAGGAGAACGTGCTGCGCTCGCTGGTGCGTCTGTTCCGTCGCGACGGCTATCGCATCCTGGCAGCGGGCAACGTCCGCGATGCCTTCGACCTGCTGGCGATCAACGACGTACAGGTGATCCTGTCGGACCAGCGCATGAGCGACATGAGCGGCACCGAGTTCCTGGGCCGGGTGAAAATGCTCTACCCGGACACGATCCGGCTGGTGTTGTCCGGCTACACCGACCTCAATACGGTCACCGACGCAATCAACCGCGGCGCGATCTACCGCTTCCTGACCAAGCCCTGGAACGACGACGAGCTGCGCAAGCACATCCACCAGGCCTTCCGCACCCACGAAGAACAACGCCGCGCCAACACCGCACCGCCGGTCGCCGCCGAAGACGAGCCCTGATTTTGGCTACACGCATTGCGATTGCCTGCTCTACGTAGAGCCGGGCTCTGCCCGGCTGCTGTTGGTTTTAGGCGAACAGCCGGTGGCCGATGATCTACGTGCTTTGGGCCATCGGATGGCCCTTCGATACATGGTCGGTGGCCATGGGAATGCCGAATCAACGGCAGCGTTCCGTGCTTTTGATCTTCGATGGCCACCGACGCACTGTCGATGGCGGGTCGGGATGGGCTGGAGGGGGCACGAGCCGCATGGATGCGGCGATGAGCTTACATGGACGTATTCACAGCGTCCCCCGGAACGCCCGTCCCGAGCCGCCAATCCAGAGGACCGATGCCCACCGGCTGTTCGCCCAAAGCCAACATCAGCCGGGCAACGCCCGGCGGTACGTAGATCGTGCAACCAGGGCGGTTCGCGAACAACTCACCGCGGCTGCTTGATCGGCAGCACCAGGCGGAACTTCGAACCTACGCCGGGGGTGCTGTCCAGGTCGATGCGACCGTGGTGCTTGTTGACGATGCTGTAGGAGATCGACAGGCCCAGGCCGGTGCCGCTGCCGACCGGCTTGGTGGTGAAGAACGGGTCGAAGATGCGCTGGCGCAGTTCCGGCGAAATACCGCCGCCGGTGTCCTCGAACTCCACCCAGACGGTGTCACCGTCCACGCCCGTGCGCACCGTGATCGTGCCGCGCTCGGCAATGGCGTGGCCTGCGTTGAGCAGCAGGTTCATGTACACCTGGTTCAATTCCGAAGGCAGGCATTCCACCAGCGGCAGCTGGCCGAACTCGCGCTTCAGGTCGACCTTGTACTTCAACTCGTTCCAGATGATGTTGATCGTCGATTCCAGACCCGCATGCAGGTCCACCAGCTTCCACGACTCATCGCGACCCGAGTATGAGAAGTCCTTGAGGTCACGCACGATACGTGTCACCCGCTCGATGCCCTCGCGGGACTCGGCCATCAGCTGCGGCAGGTCGCGGCTGATGAAGTCGATATCGAAGCGGTTGCGGATGTCGTCGATTTCCGGGATCAGCGCCTTCGGATCCGGTGCCCGCAAGGCACGCTCGTACGCCTCGATCACCGTGAACAGGCTGCGCAGGTATTCCTGCAGGCTGCCCAGGTTGGAGTGCACATAGCCGATCGGGTTGTTGATCTCATGCGCCACGCCGGCCGCCAACTGGCCGATCGACGCCATTTTCTCGGACTGCAGGAGCTTTTCCTGGGTGCCGTTCAGACGCAGATACGCCTGCCGCAGCTCCGCATGCCGCTGCTGCAGTTCGCGTTCATAGTCTTCCTGGCCCTCGATCCGACGGAACAAGGCCAGGTAGTGGCGCTGCCCGGCATCATCATGGTGATAGACATGGACGATCACCATGCGCTCACCCACCGGCAGGCTGCCGTTCCAGTGGCCGTGATTGCGGGCGTGCTCCAAGGCATCCGGCGGCAACAGCTGGCGCAGCCAATTGGCCGGGTTCAAGCCCGCTTCGCGCTCGGCCGGGGCCAGCATCCCGCGCACGGCGGCATTGGCCATCGCAATGCTGCCGTCCTCGCGGAACAGCAGTACGCCTTCATTGATCTGCTCGAACAGGGCCAGCAGCACCGGCTGCGGCGGCAAGGCGGCGGTAACGAACGTATGGGGTGTGGGCACGGTCAATGGGGGCTGTTGAATCCGACGCCCAATATAACCGCCTTCAGATGTGGCGGGTGCGACGCACCCGCCTGCGCTCAGGCAACGGCCAGCGGACGGCGCGTGTGCAGCGTGTTCGATTGGCCCTTGGCGTCGTAGGCCGAGGATTCCTCGCTGCGGCCCAGCTGACGCAGCGCCCAGTTCACCTCGCGGCGGCGACGCGACAGCAGCACGCCATTGGCGCGGTTGCGCTCGGCCAGCTCCTGCAGCCGTTCGGCGTGACCCACCGGCGGTGTGCCCTCCAGGGCACGCAGCGCCTCCAGCTTGGCGCTGGTCGCGCGGATCAGGGCCTGTACATCATGGTCCACCAATGCCTGGCGCTCGACGTCCAAGGCATCGCTCAGGCGCTGCAATGGCTCGCTCATCGCCGGCTTCATCCCTGCAGCTGCTGGTCCAGCTCAAGCATGCGCGAGGCGATCGCGTCCGGGTTGATCTTGTAGGTGCCGTTCTGCAGCGACTCGCGCACGGCCTGCACGCGGTTCGCGTCGATGGCCGGGGCGGCGCTCAGTTCGCGCTGCAGCGCCTGCAGGCTGGTAGCCTCGCCGGTCAGCTTCAGGCTGGCAGCGGCATCCACCGGGCGCGCCGGGGAATCGGTGCTGACGCTGGGCTTGTTGCCCGGCGCAATGCTGCGCAGATGGGCGGTGGCCTGCAGGTTGCCGTCGATTTTCTGGCTCATGGAATTGTCCTGGGGAATTGCGTTCACAAGGGATAACGGCACGGGGACCGCCATCTTTAGGGGCTTTTGCGGTTTTTTTCCACTTTCCGCCCCGGATTCAGAAATCTGTTCAGCGCGTCACAAAAACGTCGCCACTGCCCGCCACGGTACCCTGCACGATCTTGCGTGACGACAGGTTCTCGACTGACACCCGTTCATTTTCACCGGCGTCGGCCAAGGCCTTGCCAGCCACCCGTACCTCCACCCCGCCCCGGCGCGACACCAGCGAAACGCTGTCGCCCCGGCGGATCAGCCGCTGCGCCACCAGATCGTTGGCGGACAGCAGGCTGCCAGCAGCCAGCGTGCGTCGGGCCACCCGCCCGACCGCTGCGGCCGGATCGGCCAGGGCAGCCCCGGCAATCCGCGCCGCATCACGCTGCGCAGTGGTGATATCGGCCACGCCGATGGTTTCTCCAGCGGCGATGCCGCGGTTGAGAACCAGCACGGTCTGGTTGCGGCGGACCTTGACCGGTACAAACAGCCGCCAGCCTCCGGCATCGGGGCAACTGACCTCCACCGTACTGGTTGCGGTGGGTTGCGCCACCAGGGCCTGTCCACATGCGGGCAGGCGCAGGGCCGAATCCAGCGTGGTCTCGCCCTCGCTGCCGGCCGTCAGCGTGGACAGCGCGGCCGCACGGATGGATTCCACGGGCTGCCAGGCACCCGCCGCCATGGCGGCAGGGCTGCCGAATCCGGCCAGGATGATCACGAAGGTGGCGATAAGAGTACGCATGGCGACTCCCGGGTTGGGACACATGGGCCGGATGATGCAATTGCTGTGCCGCAATCGGCGCTCAAGGGATCGCCGGGCACGCCGATACCCCCTCCATGTCACATGACCTGCTCAATCGCATCGACCAGCGGACGCGTCTGGCTGGCCACAACCGCCTCGCCCTGCTGCTGTTCCGGCTGGGCGGACGTCAGCTTTTTGGCGTGAACGTCTTCAAGGTGCAGGAAGTCCTGCGCCGGCCGGAGCTGTTCCAGGTGCCGGGGCTGCCCAGCCAGTTCGCCGGCGTTGCCGACGTCCGCGGCCGTTCGGTGCCGGTGCTCGACCTGGGCCTGGCCATCGGCCACCCCGAACGTGAGCCGGATGCCGACAAAGCGCCGGGCTATCTGGTGGTGACCGAGTTCAACCGGTCCATCCAGGGTTTCCTTGTCAGCGGCGTCGAGCGCATCGTCAACATCGCGGTGGAAGACATCCATCCGCCGCCGGAGCTGGGCGCTGAATCGAGCTACCTGACCGCGGTCACGCGTTTCCAGGGCGAACTGATCCAGGTCATCGACGTGGAAAGCGTGCTGGCCGACATCGCCCAGATCCGGGGCGAAGCGGTGCTGGACCCCTCGATGGCGCTGCCCGCCGATGCCCCGCAGCTGCAGGTACTGGTGGTGGACGACTCGCGCGTGGCCCGCCAGCAGATCCGCAGCGTGCTCGACCAGCTGGGCGTGGGGGCCACCCTGCTCTCGGACGGCAAACAGGCGCTGGACCACCTGCTGCAGATCCATGCCTCGGGCGAGAATCCAGCCGAGCGCTACGCCATGGTCATCTCCGACATTGAAATGCCGGCGATGGACGGCTACACCCTGACGACGGAAATCCGTCGCCATCCGGGTCTGGCCGGCCTGTACGTCCTTCTTCACACCTCCCTCTCCGGCGTCTTCAACAACGCCATGGTCGAGCGGGTCGGGGCCAACGCCTTCGTCGCCAAGTACTCCGCCCACGAACTGGCCGATCTGGTCCTTGAGCGGTTGCGGAAGGTGGCGTTGGCGGCTTAGCGCGAAGAGCAGCCGGGCAAGCCCGGCTCTACGTCTCTCCGGTGAGGAGCCCCCTTGTTGTTCAAGGGGGCGCGCCGCAGGCGGGGGGATAAGGTGGAATGCGCGACCAATATCCGCCGGCGGCGGATATTGGCATGCGCCTTGCAGCACCCCACGCAACATCCCGTGGGAGTGCGTCATGCCCAACATGATTTCCGACTATCTGGGGGTCCATGCCCAGGCCATGCCGTTGCGCGAGCAGCGGATGAAGCTCATTGCCAGCAATCTGAGCAATGCCGATACGCCGGGGTACAAGGCCCAGGACCTGGATTTCGATGCGGCCCTGCGCAGCGCCCAGGGGCTGGACAGCAATGGCCTGATGCAGGCCACCAACGAGCAGCACTTCCTGACCGGCAACGGGCTCAATCCTTTCCAGATCACCAAGGAAGGCGTGCAGCCCAGCCTGGACGGCAACACCGTCGACCCCGATGCTGAACGTGCTGCCTACGGCCGCGCCGCGCTGGAGTACCGCGCGTCGCTGAGCTTCGTTGAATCCAAGGTGCGCTCCATGCTCACCGCGATCACGGGGCAATAACCCATGAGCAACCTGCCCATTTTCGACATCGCCGGCTCCGCGCTGCAGGCCCAGTCCGTGCGCATGAGCACGCTGGCCTCCAACCTGTCCAACGCCGATTCCGTCACCGGCTCGGCCGACACCGTCTACAAGCCGCTGGAGCCCATCTTCCAGGCCGTCACCAGCCGCACCGACCCGAACATCACCACGGTGCAGGTCAAAGAAATCAGCCAGAGCGACGCCGCGCCGATCAAGCGCTACGAGCCCGGCCACCCGCTGGCCGACGCCGATGGCTACATCTACCAGCCCGACGTCGACCCGGTGGCGCAGATGGTCAATCTCATTTCGACCTCGCGCAACTACCAGGCCGGCGTGGAGATGTTGACCACCGCCAAGGAACTGGCACTGGCCACCCTGACCATGGGTCGCTGACCCTACTTCCTGCAGGACACTCCGTCATGAGCACCACCAGCGGCGTCAGCAACACCGATATCTACAGCGCATTGGGCCTGACCGCGCCCAACAGCGACACCACCAAGAAGAAAGACACGCTCGACCAGGCCGACTTCATGCGCCTGATGACCGAGCAGCTGCAGCACCAGGATCCGCTGAAGCCGATGGACAACACCCAGATGGTCGCGCAGATGGCGCAGCTGTCGCAGGTGCAGGGCATCACCGACCTCAACACCACGGTCAAGGGCTTCCAGGAAGCCATGGCCGGCGACCAGGTGCTGCGCGGCGCGGCGCTGGTCGGTCACGAGGTGCTGGTGCCGTCCACGCAATGGCAACTGGAAAGCGAAGGCGACACCACCGGCATGGTGGCCGCGCCGGGTGCCGGCTTCGTCAACGTTGACGTGACCGACGCCAATGGCGTGAAGGTCGCCCAGATCAGCGTGGAAGCCAAGGCCGCCGGCGAAGTGACCTTCGACTGGGACGGCAAGGACGCCAGCGGCAACCGCCTCGATCCCGGCAAGTACACCCTCACCGCCACCCACACCGACACCAGCGGTACCCAGACCAAGCTCAGCACCTACGTGGAAGCACCGGTGGAAAGCGTCACGGTCGGCTCCGATGGCCTGTACCTGAACCTCAAGGGGCTGGGCACCGCCCCGCTCGACTACGTGCTGCGCGTCAGCTGACCTACCCGTACCGCATTCGAAGGAGAACGCCATGGGCTTCAACATCTCGCTGTCCGGCATCAATGCCGCCAACGCCGACCTCAACGTCACCGCCAACAACATCGCCAACGTCAACACCACCGGCTTCAAGGAATCCCGCTCGGAATTCGCCGACCTGTTCTCGGCCACCAGCTACGGCTTGTCCAAGAACGCCGTGGGTTCGGGCGTGCGCCTGAGCAACGTGGCCCAGCAGTTCTCGCAGGGCAACAACGAGCAGACCGGCCGCAGCCTGGACATGGCCATCTCCGGTGAGGGCTTCTTCACCATGAGCATGAACGGTGCGCGCGTCTACTCGCGTGCCGGCAACTTCCAGACCGACCAGGCGGGTTATGTGATCAACCCGCAAGGCGCGCGCCTGCAGGTGTTCGCACCGAATGCGGACGGCACCAGCTTCGACGCCGGCCGCCTGACCGACCTGCAGCTGCTGACCACCGACAGCCCGCCCAAGCAGACCGCGCTGGTCAACACCGCGTTCACCCTGCCGGCGAATGCTTCGCAGCCGACCATCGCCGCATTCGATCCGACCAACTCCAACAGCTACAACCACTCCACCGGTGGCATCACCGTGTATGACTCGCTGGGCGTCAGCCACACCCAGACGTCGTATTTCGTCAAGACCGCCAACCCGAACGAATGGCAGGTCTACAACTACGTGGACGGCCAGGCCGCAGGCGCGCCGACCACGCTGACCTTCAACAACGCCGGCGCGCTGACCCAGCCGGCCAACGGACACATCGTGATGGATCCGTTCACCCCGACCACCGGTGCCGGCACGCTGGCCATGACCCTGGACGTAAGCGGCTCCACCCAGTACGGCGAGAAGTTCGCCCTGCGCAACACCCAGCAGGACGGCTACGCCGCCGGCAAGCTCAATGAAATCACCGTCAGCGAAGAAGGCATCGTGTTCGCCCGCTACTCCAACGGCGATGACAAGCCGCTGGGCCAGGTCGCCCTGACCACCTTCAACAACAACCAGGGTCTGGAATCGAAGGGCAACAACCTGTGGGTGGAAACCTTCAGCTCCGGTACGCCGCGCACCGGCGCACCAGACAGCTCCAACCTGGGCCAGATCCAGGCCGGTTCGCTGGAAGCCTCCACCGTCGACCTGACCGAGCAGCTGGTCAACATGATCACCGCCCAGCGCAACTTCCAGGCCAACTCGCAGATGGTCTCGACGATGGACCAGATCACCCAGACCATCATCAACATCCGTTGATGAGCTGCTGACCGTCAGACGGGAACACGATCATGGACAAGGCACTCTACGTTGCGATGACCGGCGCCCGCGCCTCCCTGCAGGCGCAGGGCACGCTGTCGCACAACCTGGCCAACACCGATACGCCCGGATTCAAGGAAGCCCTCGCCAATACCGAGGCCTTCCCGATCAAGGGCGACGGCTACGCCTCGCGCGTGGATGCCCTGCACGTGGACGCCGGCTTCAACCGCCGCCAGGGCGCGCAGCAGATCACCGGCAACCCACTGGATCTGTCGCTGCAGGCCGGCAACTGGCTGGCGGTGCAGGCCCCGGCCGGCACCGACGGGGGTGAGGCCTATACCCGCGGTGCCGCGCTGTCGATCACCCCGAATGGCCAGCTGGTAACCGCCGGCGGCCATGCGGTGCTGGACGAGAACGGCACCCCCATCGCCGTTCCGCCGCACCAGGCGATGGACATCGGCAACGACGGCACGATCTCGATCATCCCCCTGGGTGAAGGCCCGCAGACCATGGCCAACATCGGCCGCATCCGCGTGGTGCAGGCCGCTGATGACCGCCTGGAACGCGGGCTGGATGGGCTGATGCGCAATACCGACCCGCAGCAGCCGTTCGTGCAGGCCCAGGGCAAGTCGCTGGAAAGCGGCCAGCTGGAAGGCAGCAACGTGGATGCCGCCGGTGCCCTGGTGCAGATGATCCAGCTGCAGCGCCAGTACGAAATGCAGGTGAAGGTGATCAAGCACGGCGATGAAAACGCCCGCAGCGCCAATTCCCTGCTGCGGCTGGGCGGCTGATCAGCCGCCGTGACGTTTTTCCGGCGCAGTTCTGGCACGCGCCATGCATGACCCCCGATAACCGCTTGATAGGAACACCGCCATGAACCAGGCACTGTGGATCGCAAAAACCGGATTGGACGCGCAGCAGACGCGCATGTCGGTGGTGTCCAACAACCTCGCCAACACCAACACCACCGGTTTCAAGCAGGACCGCGCCAGCTTTGAAGACCTGCTGTACCAGCAGGTGCGTCAGCCGGGCGGCTCCTCTTCGGCACAGACCCAGCTGCCGACTGGACTGCAGCTGGGTACCGGCGTGCGCGTGGTGGCGACCTCCAAGAATTTCGAGCAGGGCAGCCAGCAGCAGACTGGCCGCGCCCTGGACGTGATGGTCAACGGCCGCGGCTTCTTTGAAGTGCAGATGCCGGACGGTACGTCCGCCTACACCCGCGACGGCTCGTTCCAGCGCAACCAGAACGGCGAGCTGGTCACCAACAGCGGCTACCCGGTGCAGCCGGGCATCCAGATTCCGGAAGGCGCGCAGTCGCTGACCATCGGCACCGACGGCACCATCAGCGTGAAGATGGCCGACGACGCCGCCTCGGTGGAAATCGGCGCGTTGACCCTGACCGACTTCGTCAATCCCGCCGGCCTGCAGGCCCGTGGCGAAAACCTGTTCCTGGAAACCACCGCCTCCGGCCCGGCGCAGAACGGCAACCCCGGCCTGAACGGCCTCGGCAGCGTGGTCCAGGGCGCGCTGGAAGGCAGCAACGTCAACGTGGTGGAAGAGCTGGTCTCGATGATCGAAACCCAGCGCGCCTACGAAATGAACGCCAAGGCGATTTCCACCACCGACGCCATGCTCGGCTACCTCAACACCAACGTCTGACCGGTCTGAACCAGGACTTCCTCATGTCACTGCGCCCTGCCCTCCGCCTGCTGCTGGCCAGCGCCGTCACCGCCCTGCTCGGTGGCTGCGTGATCGCCGGCGATGTACGCCCCTATCCGGCGATGGCCCCGGTCACCCCGGTGATGGCCCCACAGGTGGCTCCCACCGCCGGTGCCATCTATGCCGCAGGCCCCGGCCTGCAGCTGTACTCGGATCGACGCGCGCGCGATGTCGGTGACCTGCTGACCATCACCCTGACCGAAAGCACCACCGCATCGACCACGGCCAACACCAGCACCGACAAGGAATCGAACCTGGCGCTGGGCACCCCGACGATCTTCGGTGCGCCGGTTACGCTCGGCGGCAAGGACATTCTCAGCGCGACCGCCAGCGGTTCGCGCGATTTCGCCGGCAAGGGCAGCAGCGCGCAGAGCAACCGCCTGCAGGGTAGCGTGACTGTCACCGTTATCCAGCGTCTGCCGAATGGCAATCTGGTGGTCCAGGGCGCGAAGAACCTGCGTCTGAACCAGGGCGATGAACTTGTGCAGGTGCAGGGCATCGTGCGCGCGGCGGATATCACGCCCGACAACACGATTGCGTCCAGCCGCGTCGCTGATGCGCGCATCGTGTACGGCGGGCGTGGGCCGGTGGCGCAGTCCAATGCGATGGGCTGGTTGAGCCGGTTCTTCAACTCGGCGCTGACGCCGTTCTGAGTACTGACATGAACACTTCTTTCGTCGATTTTGAAAAGCCCTGCTCCAAGCCGGCGCGGCAATGCAAGGGCGCGTGGCGACGCGTTCGTCATCCCGGCGCACGCCGGTCATGGGGCGCGGGGTGGCTCTACGCCGCGTCAGTTCTTCTGGCGACGTTTGCCTTCGTGGCACCGGCTTCGGCGGAGCGCATCAAGGACCTGGCCCAGGTCGGCGGCGTGCGCGGCAACGCGCTGGTGGGTTATGGCCTCGTGGTAGGCCTGGATGGCAGCGGCGACCGCACCAGCCAGGCACCGTTTACCGTGCAGAGCCTGAAGAACCTGCTGGGTGAGCTGGGCGTCAACGTGCCGGCCAACGTCAATCCGCAGCTGAAGAACGTCGCCGCGGTGGCGATTCATGCCGAGCTGCCGCCGTTCGCCAAGCCGGGCCAGCCGATCGACATCACCGTGTCGTCGATCGGTAACGCGGTGTCACTGCGTGGCGGTTCGCTGCTGATGGCACCGCTGCGCGGCGCGGATGGCCAGGTCTACGCCATTGCCCAGGGCAACCTGGTAGTCGGTGGCTTCGGCGCGCAGGGCAAGGACGGGTCGCGCGTGTCGGTGAATGTGCCCAGCGTCGGCCGCATTCCCAACGGTGCCACCGTGGAACGTGCCCTGCCCGACGTGTTCAGCGCGGGCGGCGAGATCACCCTCAACCTGCACCAGAACGACTTCACCACCGTCTCTCGCATGGTCACCGCATTGAATGCCGCTTTCGGTGAAGGTGCTGCCCGTGCGGTGGATGGCGTTACTGTTGCCGTGCAGTCGCCCAGCGACCCGGGCGCGCGCATCGGCATGCTGGCCCGCATCGAGAACCTGGAACTCACCCCGGGCGCAGCGCCGGCCAAGGTCGTGGTGAATTCGCGGACCGGCACCGTGGTCATCGGGGCCCAGGTCCGCGTGGGCGCGGCCGCCATTTCGCATGGCTCGCTCACCGTCACCATCAACGAAAACCTCAACGTCAGCCAGCCCAACGCGCTTGCCGGCGGCCAGACCGTGGTCACGCCGCAATCCACCGTGACCGCCACCGCCGACGGCAGCCGCATGTTCAAGTTCAATGGCGGCACCACGCTCGACGAGATCGTGCACGCGGTCAATGCCGTGGGCGCGGCACCGGGCGACCTGATCGCCATCCTGGAAGCCCTCAAGCAGGCCGGTGCGCTGAGTGCCGAGCTCGAGGTGATCTGATGCGCATTCAACCGGCACTGGAACTCAATCCCGCCCAGCCCAACAGCCCGGCCAAGGTCGACAAGGTTGCGCGGCAGCTGGAAGGTCAGTTCGCGCAGATGCTGGTCAAAAGCATGCGCGATGCCAGCTTTGGCGACTCGCTGCTGCCGGGCGAGAACACCATGTTCCGGGACATGTACGACCAGAAGATTGCCGATGCGATGACCAAGGGCCGCGGCCTGGGGCTGTCGGCGATGATCGCACGCCAGCTGGGTGGCGGCGACGCCGACGCGGCCAAGCCGGTCGATACCCGCCTGGATCCGAGCGCCGCGCTGCGCGCGTATCGTTTGAATGGTCCCGCGGCTGCACCCATGTCGCTGCCCACCGGCACGGCACCGGCGTCCACTGCCCCCACCGAAGTCGACCTGCTGCAGCAGTTGAACGGGCGCGATCCCTCTGCGGTGCTGCAGCCGATGGAACGCGCACTGGACCTGATCGCCGGCCGCGAGACCAGCCAGATGCACGAGGCCATCGGGCGCAGCGAACCGTATGCCGCCACGGACACGACCGGCACCGACTGGTCGACCATGGCCGATGATCGTTGGAGCGGCGTCAATGCGCCGGCAGCGGCAACGTCGGCGGTGGACACCCTGGCCAGCAGCACGGCTGCCGCGCAGCTCGGCGCGCATACTCCGGAAGGCTTCGTCGCCAGCATCTGGGGCCACGCCCAGCAGGCCGCTCGCGAGCTCGGCGTGGATGCCAAGGCGCTGGTCGCCCAGGCCGCGCTGGAAACCGGCTGGGGCCGCAAGCTCATCCAGCGCAACGGCGGTGCCGGCAGTTCGCACAACCTGTTCGGGATCAAGGCCACGGGCTGGAGCGGCGAACGCGCCACCACCGGCACGCATGAGTACGTCAACGGTGTTCGCCGTAACGAAACCGCCAGCTTCCGCGCCTACGGCTCGGTCGGCGAAAGCTTCGCCGACTACGTGAAGCTGCTCAAGAACAGCCCGCGCTACCAGAACGCCTTGCAGGCCGGCACCGACGTGCGCGGTTTCGCGCGCGGTCTGCAGCAGGCCGGCTATGCCACCGACCCGTCCTATGCCGCCAAGATCGCCGCCATCGCCGGTGGTCCGACCATCGAGCGGGCCGTGGCGGCCGTGGACGACGCCAGCCAGCGCCTGGGACGCACCTTTGCCAGCACCACCAGCCCGGCCGGGCTGGGTGTCATTCGACGTTGAGGTAACCCATGTCCGTACTTTCCACCGGCACCAGTGCCCTGCTCGCCTTCCAGCGCGCCCTGGCCACCACCAGCCACAACGTCGCCAACATCAATACCCCCGGCTACAGCCGGCAGAAAGTCGACTTCACCACCGCCAATCCGCAGAACCTGGGCTATGGTGACGTCGGCAACGGCACCCGCATCAGCGACATCCGCCGCGTCGCCGACCAGCTGGCGATCTCGCGCCTGCTCGACGGTAGCGGCGAACTGGCGCGGCTGAAGCAGCTGTCCGCCCTGGCCGATCGCGTCGACAGCCTGTTCTCGGACACGGCCACCAACGTCTCCGGGGTCTGGTCGAACTTCTTCGACACGGTCAGCGGACTGTCCTCCAACGCCTCCGGCACGGCCGACCGGCAGAACATGCTGGACTCGGCCGGGAACCTGGTGCAGCGCTTCAAGCAGCTCAACGAGAACCTCAACAGCCTCAATGAAGAGGTCAACAACGGCCTGATCGCAGGGGCCTCGGAGGTGAACCGGCTGGCCGCCGAGATCGCCCAGATCAACGGCGCGATCGGCAGCAATGCCAACAACGCCGCACCCGACCTGCTGGACCGCCGCGATCAGTTGATCGCCAACCTGATCGGCTATACCGGCGGCACCGCGGTGATGCAGGACGGCGGCTTCATGAACGTCTACACCGCTGGCGGACAGGCCCTGGTGGTGGGCACCAGCGCGACCAAGGTCACCACCGTCACCGACCCCTACCAGCCCGAGCGGCTGCAGCTGGCGTTTGAGACCCAGGGCCAGAAGATCACCCTGGACCCGAAAAACCTGGGCGGCCAGATCGGCGGCCTGCTGGAGTTCCGCCAGACCGTACTGACCCCGACCCAGGCCGAGCTCGGACGCCTGGCGGTGGGCCTGGCCAGCAGCTTCAACGAGACCCACCACAACGGCGTGGATCTGTATGGCCAGATGGGGGCTGATTTCTTCAGCTTCGGCAGCCCGCGCATCACCGGCAATACCGGCAACACCGGCAGCGCGAACTTCAGCACCGCCTACGGTGACCTGTCCAAGCTCGATGGCCAGAACGTCATGCTGCAGTTCAACGGCACCACCTGGCAGGCGACCCGCGCCGACACCGGTGCCGCCATCCCGATGACCGGCACCGGTACCGCCGCCGACCCGCTGGTCATCAATGGCGTGGAACTGGTGATGTCCGGCACGCCGGCCAACAACGACCGCTTCCTGCTGCAGCCGACCGCCGGCGTGGCCGGCAGCCTGTCGGTGGCGATCACCGACACCTCCCGCATTGCCGCCGCCGCACCGGTCAAGGCCGGTGCCGGCCTGAGCAACACCGGCACCGGCAAGGTGAGCGGCGTGGCCGTCACCGACTACGCCAACGCCAACCTGCGCAACCCGGCGGCGATCGTGTTCACCAGCGCCACCGAATACACCATCGACGGCACCGGACCGTTCACCTATACCGCCGGCGGCACGATCAGCGCCAATGGCTGGAGCTTCGTGCTCGATGGCGCGCCCAAGACCGGCGACAGCTTCAACATCACCCCCACGCCCGCCGGCTCCAGCGACAACAGCAATGCGCTGCTGCTGGCCAAGGTGGAGGATGCAAAGGCCTTCAATGACGGTACCGTCACCCTCAATGGCGCGCTGGGCGGACTGACCACCCTGGTGGGTTCGGCGGCACGCGCGGCGGACTACTCGCTGCAGGCACAGCAGGTGATCACCGACCAGGCGCAGGCAGCACGCGACTCCATCTCAGGCGTGAACCTGGATGAGGAAGCCGCCGACATGCTTCGCCTGCAGCAGGCCTACCAGGCCGCCTCGCAGCTCATTTCCACCGCAGACACCATGTTCCAGACCATCCTGGGGGCCGTATCGCGATGAACAATCGAATCTCCACCGGGATGATGTTCAACCAGTCCATCAACCTGATGCTCGCCAAGCAGAGCAAGATGAACCACCTCGAACAGCAGCTCGCCACCGGCAAGAAGCTGGTGAGCGCCAAGGACGACCCGGTCGCCGCCGGCACCGCCGTGGGGCTGGACCGCGCCGTGGCCGAACTGGAGCGCTTCGAGCGCAACGGCGACGTCGTCCAGAACCGCCTGGGCCTGCAGGAAAACGCCCTGGCACAGGCCGGCGACATGATGGCGCACATCACCGAGCTGACCATCCAGGCCAACAACCCTGCCCTGTCTTCCTCCGACCTCAAGGCGATCGCGTCGGAGCTGAAGAGCGTGCAGGAGGGCCTGTTGGCGCTTGCCAACAGCACCGATGGCAGCGGCCGGTATCTGTTCGGTGGCACCCACGATGCCGATGCCCCGTTCAAACTGACCAATGGCGTGGTCACCTACAGCGGCGACCAGACCCAGCGTCAGATCGAGGTCGCCCCGGATACCTTCGTCAAGGATGTGCTGCCGGGCAGTGAGATCTTCCTGCGCATTCCCACCGGCGACGGACGTCTGGACGGCAGCGCGGCTGCAGGCAATACCGGCACCGGCGTGCTCACCACCTTCGGCCAGCACGCCGCCTCCGGCAGCTGGAACGGCCAGAGCTACACCGTGCGCTTCACTGCGGCCGATACCTACGAAGTGGTGGACGCCACCAATACCGTGGTCCAGACCGGTACTTTCAAGGCCGGTGAGGACATCACCTTCGAAGGCGTCTCGATGCGGATCGAGGGCGAGCCGGCCACGGGCGACAGCTTCAGCGTCGGCGCAGCCAGCTCGCGCGACATCTTTGCCACCCTGGATGGCTTGATCGCCGCGCTTGATACCGCCGCCGATGACCCGACCGCCGTGGCCCAGCAGCAGAACGTGCTGCAGGGCGCGATCCGTGACGTGGCCCGGGCATCGGAAAAGTTCATCGATGCGCGTGCCGCCGGCGGTGCACAGCTGAAGGCCATTGACGATGCTGGCGCGCTCAGAGATGCGAACAGCGTCACACTCAAGACCACCTTGTCGGCGATGCGCGACCTGGATTACGCCGAGGCCATTGGCCAGTACCAGCTCGAGCAGATCTCCCTGCAGGCCGCGCAGACCATCTTCACCCAGATGCAGCAGATGAGTCTTTTCAACGCCATCCGCTGACCAACGAATCTGATTCCACGTGGCTGACGCGCATGGCGCGTCACTACGTTGAAAGCCTTGTGCCACAGGGCTTACGCCGACCATCACCCTGTCCCGGGTGATGTTGTCGGCGTTTTTTTCCTCAAGCATTCTCACACCTCGCCGTTATCCCTCCTGCAAGCACTGCGTCCAGACACGGCGCAGCCACTGCGTCAGTTCCGGGTGCACGCCGCGGCCGGACATTGCCCACAGGAAACAGATACATGGCACAAGTAATCAATACCAACGTGATGTCGCTGAACGCGCAGCGCAATCTGTCGACCAGCGGTTCCAGCCTGGCCACGACGATCCAGCGTCTGTCGTCGGGTCTGCGCATCAACAGCGCCAAGGACGACGCCGCCGGCCTGGCGATCTCCGAGCGATTCAGCACCCAGATCCGCGGCCTGGACGTCGCGGTCCGCAACGCCAACGACGGCATCTCGCTGGCCCAGACCGCCGAAGGCGCGATGGTCGAAATCGGCAACAACCTGCAGCGTATCCGTGAGCTGTCGGTGCAGTCGGCCAACGCCACCAACTCCGACAGCGACCGCGAAGCGCTGAACTCGGAAGTGAAGCAGCTGGTCTCGGAAATCGACCGCGTCAGCCGTCAGACCAACTTCAACGGCACCAAGCTGCTGGATGGTTCGTTCTCGGGTGCCCTGTTCCAGATCGGTGCCGATTCAGGCCAGACCATCGGCATCAACAGCATCGTCAATTCCAGCACCTCCGAGCTGGGCAACGGCCTCTACGCCGCCAAGCAGACCTCGACCGCCGCTGCCATGACCGGTGCTGCCACCGCTGCGGGCACCGTCACCGACATGGAGATCAATGGCGTCGCCATTGCCGACATCGACGTGGCCATCGGTGACAAGGCCGCCGACGTCAGCAAGAAGCTGGTCAATGCTATCAACGACAAGATGGACCAGACCGGCGTTTACGCGTCGCTGGACAAGGATGGCAAGCTGGAACTGAGCTCGCTGAAGTCGGGCAAGGACTTCGAGTTCACCGCCGCCACCACCGACGCCACCGGCCTGACCATCGCCCTGGCCGGCATTGCCGATGCCGATGCCACGGCCCGTGACACGGTCAGCGGCGTGGACATCTCCTCGGTAGCCGGTGCCCAGAAGGCACTGTCGATCGTCGACGATGCGCTGAAGTCGGTGAACAGCTCGCGCGCCGACATGGGTGCGATCCAGAACCGCTTCACCTCGACCATCGCCAACCTCAACACCACCTCGGA
>NZ_RHPP01000110.1 GCF_003935715.1 Stenotrophomonas sp. 278
CCGGTGGCGCGCGCGGCGCGGCGCTGCTGGCCCGCCAGCAGCATCCGGCGGGTTGAACCGCACACCTTCTGATTCCACGACAACCGGAGCCTTGCCATGTCCGCCGTACACGCCTTGATCGCCGCCCATCGCCAGGGCCAGCCGGTGGGGCTGTACAGCGTGTGCTGCAGCAACGAGCAGGTGTTGCGGGCCGCGATGCAGGTGGCGCAGCACTACGGCACTCTGTTGCTGATCGAGGCCACCTCCAACCAGGTGGATCAGTTCGGCGGCTATACCGGCATGACCCCGGTGCAGTATCGCGACTACGTGCATGCGCTGGCAGACGAACAGCAGTTCCCGCGCGAGCGGCTGGTACTGGGCGGCGACCATCTGGGCCCGAATGCCTGGCAGAAGGGTCCGGCCGACGTCGCCATGGCGCACGCACGCGAGCTCATTGCCGCGTACGTGGCTGCCGGCTTCCACAAGATCCACCTGGATTGCAGCATGTCCTGCGCCGATGATCCGACGCCATTGCCCGATGCGACGGTCGCGACGCGCTCGGCGGACCTGGCGCGGGTTGCCGAGCGCACCGCCACCGAACACGGACTGCCGCCTCCTGTGTATGTGATCGGCACGGAAGTGCCGGTGCCGGGTGGCGAGTCATCGCTGGAAGGCGGCCTGGCCGTCACCACGCCGGAGGCGGCGGCCACCACGCTGGCCATCCATCGCGACGCCTTCGCCATGCCCGACCTGTTGCCGGCCTGGGAACGCGTGCTGGCGATGGTGGTGCAGCCCGGCGTGGATTTCGATCACAGCAGCGTGCATTACTACGATCCGCAGGCAGCGCAGGCACTTTCCGCCTTCGTGGAGACACAGCCGCGCATCGTGTTCGAAGCGCACTCCACCGATTACCAGACCGAAGCGGGGCTGCGCGCCCTGGTCCGTGACCACTTCGCCATTCTCAAAGTCGGGCCGGCTGCCACCTACGCGTTCCGGGAGGCCGTATTTGCGCTGGCCATGATCGAGAGCGCGCTGCTGCCAGCAGCGCAGTGCTCGCAGCTGATCGAGGTGCTGGACCGCGTCATGTGCGAGAAGCCGGGCTACTGGCGCAGCTACTACACCGGCACCGACGCGGAACAGCAGCGTCTGCGCCGCTACTCGCTCAGTGATCGCAGCCGCTACTACTGGGGTGAGCCGGCCGTGCAGGCCGCGCTGGCCACCTTGGTCGACAACCTCACCCGGCAGCGGCCGCCGCTGATGCTGCTGAGCCAGTTCCTGCCCGAGCAGCGCGCGGCGGTGCAGGCCGGCACCCTCAGCGACGCGCCCCTCGCGCTGATCCAGCACAAGGTCGCGCTGCGCCTGGCCGAGTATGCCCGCGCCTGCGGTAGCGCAGGCCCATTCGAAACCTTATCGGCAGCGGGGCTTTCGGAAGAGTAAGCTTCGGCTTTCCTTCTGAAAGGGACTTCACGACCATGCGAAACACACGGCAGCGGCGCCAGCAGATCATGCAGATGCTGGTGGAGCACGGCAGCGTGCAGGTCAGCGAGCTGGTGGAGCGTTTCGGCGTCTCGGCCGTGACCATCCGGACCGACCTGACCCATGTCGAGGCGCAGGGCCTGGCCACGCGTACCCACGGCGGCGCCACGCTCATGCGCACGCCGCCCATGGAGCAGGACATCCATGAAAAGGACACGCTCAACCTGCCACTGAAGGACAGCATCGGCGCGCACGCCGCGCAGCAGGTGCGCCCCGGCGACAACATCATCATCGACTCCGGCTCCACCACCATGACCCTGGCGCGGCATTTACGCGCGCATCGGGACGTGACCGTGATGACCAACGGGCTGAACATCGCCTGGGAGCTGGCCAACGCGCCCGGTGTGGAGCTCATGCTCACCGGCGGCCTGCTGCGCAAGCAGTCACTGTCGCTGCAGGGCAGCCAGGCCGAAGCCAGCCTCAACAGCTACAGTTTCGACACCCTGTTCCTGGGCGTGGACGGTCTGGACCTCCAGTTCGGCCTGACCACGCACCATGAAGCCGAAGCCAGCCTCAACCACCGCATGGTGGAGCGGGCCCGGCGCGTGGTGGTGCTGACCGATGCGTCCAAGTTCGGACGGGTCAGCCTGCATCGCATTGCCCGGCTGGAACAGGTCCACACCATCATCACCGACGCCAGCATTGACGCCGAGTATCTGGAAGGGCTGCAACGGCTGGGCATCGAAGTGATCATCGCCGAGACCCCTGCATGACATCAGCCGTCGCCTCGCACGCCACCCCCAACACCCACGCAGAAGGCCCCCGTTGGCCGGTACGCTACCTGTTGTTCATCGGCGGCATGGGCGGACTGCTGTACGGCATCGACATCGGCATCATCGCCGGCGCGCTGCCCTATCTGGAGGCGACAGCGACCGCCAGCTGGCACCTCACCAGCCAGCAGCTTGGCTTCGTGGTTGCGGCGGTGCTGCTGGGCAGCGTGCTGTCGTCGCTGTTCGCCGGGGCGATTGCCGATTTCATTGGCCGCCGCAACACGCTGGTGCTGGCCGGTGCCCTGTTCACCCTGAGCATTCCGGTGATGGCGCTCTCGGAAGGCTATGCCGCACTGCTGCTGGGGCGGCTGCTGCAGGGTATCAGCGGCGGGCTGATCGGCGTGGTGGTGCCGTTGTATCTGGCCGAAGTACTCAGCCCCGAGCGGCGCGGTCGCGGGGCAGGTCTGTTCCAGTTGCTGCTCACCATCGGGCTGGTGCTGGCGGCGGTAATCGGCCTGTACCAGGCGCATGCAGTGGATGCCGCCGCCGACAGCGTGCGTCACCTGCCCGCGCTCGAGCAGCAGCAGCTGCTGTTCGACGTGAAAGACCGCGCATGGCGCACCATCTTCTGGAGCTGCCTGCTGCCGGGGCTGGTGTTTACCTTCGGCGCGCTGTTCATCAGTGAATCGCCGCGCTGGCTGGCCCGACGCGGCCAGATCGACAAGGCCCGCGCGGCCCTGCAGCGCAACGTCGCACCCAGCGAGGTCGAACCCACGCTGCAGAGCATGCGGACCCCGAAGCAGACCCAGGCACTGGCCCGTGGCGCGCAGACGCGCGACCCGTTGCTGAGCCGGCGTTACGTGTGGCCATTCGTGCTGGCCTGCCTGGTGCTGGCGTTCACCCAGGCCACCGGCATCAATTCGGTGCTCGCCTACGCGGTGAACATCCTCAACCAGGCCGGTCTGCCGGGCGCGGTGGCCAACTGGGCCGACGTGGCGATCAAGCTGCTGAACGCGATCATGACCGTGGTCGCGCTGGTGCTGGTGGACCGTAAGGGCCGCAAGTTCCTGCTGATGCTGGGCACCGGCGGCATCACGGTCGCCCTGCTGTGTGCGGCGCTGCTGTTCGTGCGCGGCGAACAGGGGCGACTGGATGTGCAGCCGATCCTGCAGCAGCAGGTAAGTGGGCAAGCCCTGGACCTGACAATGGATGCGGCGCAATGGGCGCAGCTCGATCGCCACGCCGGCCCGCAACCGCAGCAGCTGACGGTGTCGTATGCCTATGGTGATTTCAGCAATGTGCGTTCGCTGCGCAGCGACAGCCTCACCGATGGCACGCTGCAGATCCGCCGCGAGGATGCGGTGTCGGCCGACAGCGTGATTGGCCGCTTCTTCCGCAGCCTGCACCTGAATCCGTTCCCCGACCCTGCGACGGCCGCCACGGCACCGCTGGTGATCGAACGTGCCAGCATCGGCCCGGTGCCCTCGCCCACTCACGGCTGGCTGGTGGCCGGCTGCATCCTGCTGTTCGTCGCGTTCTTCGCGGTCGGCCCGGGCGTGTGCGTGTGGCTGGCGTTGTCCGAGTTGATGCCCACCCGCATTCGTTCCAACGGCATGAGCATCGCGCTGTTGATCAACCAGTTCGTGTCCACCGTGATCGCCGCGCTGTTCCTGCCCACGGTGGGGCATTACGGCTACGCCAGCATGTTCTTCTTCTGGGCGGGCTGCACGCTGCTGTACTTCCTGGTAGCGGCGTTCTGGCTGCCCGAAACCAAGGGCAGGACCCTGGAAGAGATCGAAGCTCGTTTCCGGTAGCGCCGGGCACTGCCCGGCTGCTCCCCGCGCGTCACGGTGCCTCGATGTAGCCCTTGCGCAGTTTCTCGGCCACCAGCTTGTCCATCTCGCGGCGCGCGCGCTCGGCACTGTCGAACGCCTTGAGGTTGCTCTGTCCGGCGGTGCCGATTCGACCAAAGGTGACCGTCAGTTCCACGCCGTTGAGCGCGGCAGTCCAGAACTTGCGGGACGTACCCTGTTCGAAGTGGAGGCGCACCACCATTTCGCCTGGCTGCGCCTCGGTCACCGGCTCGCCCGGGGTGCTGCTCACCTGCACCGGCTGCATCACCGGCGGCACCCTCACCTCATCTGCCTCGTCGTCCAGCGCCTCGTGACCCTGCAGCGCCTGGTCGATGCGCGCGATCACCGCGTCGCGGTCGCGCAGCCAGTCGCGGCCCGGCACATCGATCACCCGCCACCCGAAGCCGCGCAGGATGCCGGGGCGGAAGACATAGCGTTCGCGGGTATCGAGCACGGTGTCATCCGGACGGTCAAGCAGGATGGCGAGCTGGTAGTCACCGCTGTCCGGGTCCACCAACGCCAGATCGCACCGGAACTGC
Source organism: Stenotrophomonas sp. 278 (assembly GCF_003935715.1). Lineage (GTDB taxonomy): Bacteria > Pseudomonadota > Gammaproteobacteria > Xanthomonadales > Xanthomonadaceae > Stenotrophomonas > Stenotrophomonas maltophilia_AH. The sequence goes on from NZ_RHPP01000110.1 coordinate 4,618, forward strand.
GAGCGGCCCACGTGTTCGTGCACGGTGTGACCGCGCTGGCGCAGGGCCTGGGCGATGTCCTGACGAATGGTGTCGCTGCCCGCGCTGCGGGCGAACACGTCGCGTGCGCCCGCGTTGAGCGTGGACAGCACGGTCTGCGCCCGCTCCGTGTCGCCGCGTGCGCTCGCCTGTGCGAACTGCAGGAAGGCACGCAGGGCCGCCGCGCCGTCATTGTGGGTATTGGTGATGGCCTCGGCCTGGATGGTCGACACCACGGCCATGCGGTGACGGGCGCGGCTGAAGATCACGTTGAGGCGCTTTTCGCCACCGCGCTGGTTGATCGGACCGAAGTTCATCAGCATCTTGCCGTCCGGACCGGGCGCGTAGCAGATGCTGAGGATGATCACGTCGCGCTCGTCACCCTGCACGTTCTCCAGGTTCTTGATGAACAGCCCGTTGAACTGGTCTTCGTCCTCGCGGATGTACTCGCGTTCCAGCCGGGTGGCGAAGTCGGCATCTTCGGCGGAGAGCGCCTCCAGAGCGGTTTCGATCTCGTCCTGCTGTGCCTCGGAGAAGGCCACGATGCCGATGCTCAGGCCGGTCTCCCGGCGCAGCATCTCACGCACCATCTGCGCGATGTAACGCGCCTCCGGCTGGTTGCGCCTGCTCACATACACGCCGTCGTCCAGCCGATGGAAACTGACCGCGCGCGACAGCAGCGTGTCAGCGCCCACCCGCCCGGCATCATCGTCGGTCGAGGAGAACACCGGCATCGCGTCTTCGCCCGGCTCGATCCGCCGATCCGGAATCGTCACCAACCGACCGTCGTAGAACGCAGCATTGGAGAAGCTGATCAGCGATTCGTGCCGGCTGCGGTAGTGCCAGGCCAGCAGCGTGGCCGGCAGGTTGCGCGCCGCCTGGTTGAGCAGGCTGTCGGAGTCCATGTTGATGGCGATCTTCTCACCCTCCTCTTCGACCACCACTTCTTCTTCGCCCTCGCCGCTGGCCGAGAAGAAGCTGGTGGGCGGCAGCTGCATTTCATCGCCGACCACCACGATCTGGCGGGCACGGCTCAGGGCCGGGACCGCTTCCTCGGTGGGAATCTGGCTGGCTTCGTCGAAGATGACCACGTCGAACAGGTCCGGCGACAGCGGCAGCGTGTCGGACACCGAAAGCGGGCTCATCAGCCAGATCGGCTTGAGGTCGTTGATCACCAGGCCGGTTTCATCGTCGGACAGGTCGCGGATCGAGCGATGGCGCATGCTCTTGCCGAACTCGTGCTCAAGCTCGCGACGTCCGGTGCTGTAGCGCTTCTTGAACTCCTTGCCGGCCGCATCCAGCTGGCTGGCGGACAGCGAGGCCTGGCGGACATTGGCCGCGAACAGGCGATGCAGGGTGGCCTGCACCACCTGGGCATTCAATCCGAGCAGCGACTGCTGGTGCCGGGCAATACGGCGCGCCGCTGTGGCGAGCTGGACCCCGTCGAAACGTGCCAGCTGCGGTGCCTCCCGCTCGATCCGGCGCAATGCCTCATCGGCGATGGCCGACTCCATGCCCTCCCACGGACCCGGCAGCGTCCGCAGCGCTGTGCGCACTGCCGGATCGGCCGCCTGCACTGCCCGCAGCAGGGGCAGCAGGTCCGGCAGATCCTCCAGCACCTCGCGCAGGTCACGCAGCAGTTCGGCCACCTGGTCCAGGCTGAGGGCGTCGGACAGTTCGATGTTCGTGGTGATGCGCTGGGCCAGCTTGGTCAGCGGCTCCGCCGCCGTGGCTTCGGTGCGGGCGGCGGCCACCGGGTCCACCGCCTGGCGCAGGTGCGTGACCAGCGCGCGCAGTTCGGCCGAGGTCGCCAGGCGCTGCCTGCATTGCGTCAGCGCTTCCAGGAAGGCCCGCATGCTGGACACGCCATAGCGGCTCCGGCTGGCGGCATCGGCATCGTCCAGCGCGGCGGCGGCGGCGTGTTCGGCGGCCAATGCCTGCAGGACACGGGTGTAGCCCGGGTGCACGGCGTGCCGCCCGAAGTCATAGCGCCGGCGCAGCTCGCCGCGCAGTTTCCACCATCCCGGCTGCAGCCAGCGCAGCGCGGACGGCTCCAGGCGCTGCATCGCCTCGATGGCGGCACGGGTGTCGCCGGGCTCGAGCTTTTCGCGCCAGTGTCCGGTGTCCTGGCGGGCGGCCGACAGCGCCTGCTCGGCCTGCGCCAGCGACGCCTGCACCCCCTGCAGTTCCAGTGACTGGCCGGAGCTTTCTTCCACCAGTGCCAGGTGTGCCGCCAGTCCCTGGTCCAGCAGCCACTGGGCCTCCACCGCCAGCGCCAGCGCCTGCCGCGCGGTCATTGCAGGCGTGATCAGGCGCGCGGTGTCCTCGAACACGGCATCCAGCTGCGCCAGCAGCGCCTCGCCCTCTTCGACCCACTGGCCGGCGCGCGCATAGGCGCGTTCGTCATTGATGACCTCGGCCGACAGGCGACCGAAGGGATGCTCGGCCAGGCTGAGAAGGCCGAAGCGGTCATGCAGCTCGCGTTGCACGCGCTGCGCAAGTTCGCGATGGCGGTCCCACGCGGCCAGGCCGGGCAACATTTCACGTTGCGCTGCGTCCAGCTCAGCCGGTGCCGGCAGGCCGGCCATGCGGCGGACCAGCTGACGCACGCTGGTTCCCAGTGGCTCGGGTACCGCGGCCATCGCCTGCTCGAAGGCATCTACCTGCAACTGGTGGCGTTCCAGTGCCTCCAGCGTCCCGTCGCGCAGCTGACCCAGGCGCTCGCTCTCATGGGGTTGGGCGATCCACCGCTCATAGCCCTCGCGCAGGTCGGCGATGAAGGCTTTCTTGTCGGCCTGCGAGTCGTGGATCAGACAGCACAGCGGTTCAAGGCCGGCCTGCTTGAGCCGGTGGAACACCACATCCAGAGCAGCACGCTTCTCGCAGACGAACAGTACGCGCTTGCCGCGCCCCGCGTAGTCCGCGATCAGGTTGGTAATGGTCTGCGACTTGCCGGTCCCCGGTGGCCCCTGGATGATGAAGCTGCGCAGGCTGCGCGCCAGCCCCACGGCGGCGTTCTGGGTCGCATCCGACGCCACCACGTTCCACTGCTCACGGGTTGGCACCGGCGCGGGGGCCTGCAGGTCCACCGCGCGCGGGTCGATCGAGAACACGTGGTCGAACGCGGGGTTCTCGCCCGGCGCGTCCAGCAACTGGTTGTAGTCCCGGACCAGCGACATCTTGCGGTAGTTGAAGTTGGCAAGGCTGACCTGGGTCAGGTCCAGGTCCCAGGCATACCTGTGGCCATCGGACTCCTGCAGTTCGTAACCGACGCGATCCTGCTCGACGGCTTCGGCCACCATGCGGGCATGGCGGGGGCCGGCTACCGGTGCCGCGCCTGCTTCGAACTGCTGCGGCAGCGCGGAGGGCTGAACCCAACGCTCGAACAGGGCGCGCCCCAGCGGCCGATAGTCGTCGCGGTCGTAGCTGTAGTCGGGAAGCCCGTGATTGGCGCGGTTACTGCGCGAGGACGTGCGTCGCCGCTGATACTGCTGCAACCGCTGCAGTGCCTTCTGGCGGACCAGTCGGATCTGCGCCTTCTCGACCAGGCGCAGCGCCACCGATGGCTCGCTGCGGTGGATCTGGGCCAGCAGGTCGGCATGAATCTGCGCGATGGAGGTCTTCTGCAGGTCTACCGTTTCCGGCAGCTGGATGTCATACAGCTGGCGCAGCTGATGGCGCAGCACCGGATTGAATTCCGCTTCGCCTTCTTCGGCCTGCATCACGTACTGGTCGCGAACGCCTTTGCGCTTGGTCAGCGCGACCGGCAGCCACAGCAGTGGCGTGGTGATCCGCTCTTCCGGCGTTTCCTTGAGGTTGTGCCAGCGCAGGAACGCGACCACCAGGCGCAGGTTGCTGAAGCCATATTCGGCGCGGTCGCGTCGGGCTTCCTGGATGAGCTTGTCCAGCGCCACCGGCAGGTAGGGCTGGTCTTCGAAGCGGAGCCAGCGTTGCAGGTCCACCGCGCGACCGGCGGCGACGTCGGCGGCGAAGGGGCCGCCCCAGGTGCAGATGTGCTCGGCGCGGATGCTTTCCAGGTTCAACATCAACGGCACGCTGGAAACGGTGAGGTTGACGCTGCTGGCGGTCGGCTTGAAATACAGCAGGCGATTGCGACGGGAGAGATCGAACAGCCGGTCGCGCAGGTGCGACAGCACCGCCGCACGGCGCGGATTGGCACCACGTGCGCTGGCCAGCACGCGCTGGACGTCCAGCACGTCCGGCTGGTCGCGCCAGGTGCGCAGTCGCTGCGCCAGTCCGGCCACGTCGGTGGCGCGGTCGTGGCGGTTGAGCGCGGTCATCTCCACGATGACCGCCGCGATGATCGGGTTGAGGCGGTCGACCACGGTGAACAGGTTGCGCCGGTGCGCGGCGAAGCGCTTCAGGTCGTCCAGGTCGTCGAAATCCAAGCCGCCGGCCAGCGCCGCCAGCAGCAGGCCGAGCCGGAAGATGTCGGCGATCTCGTCGTGGTGGCCCAGCGCCAGTTCCCAGCTGGCGTAGCCAGGCAGGTATACCGGCCGCTCGATGGTGGCCTCGGCATTCTCCTGGACCTCCAGGTTGCTCAGTTCTTCCCAGCCCTGTGTGTCGTGGGAACGCCGCAGCTCGCCGACGATGTTCAAGGTGGAAGCCGGCAGAGGCTGCACCCGATGCACCGCGTCGATGTTCAAGCGCTGCGGCTGCCCTTCGGCCTGCCGCAGGTGCAGGCCGCCGTCCGCGCCCAGCACGACGGCAGTCGGGGCCAGTGCGGCCACGCGTCCCTGGGCGTGCAACTGGGCCACCTGCTCGAACAGCGGCAGCACCAGCACCAGCACATCGTCGGTCGGCAACGCTGCGCCACGCTGTGCGTCGATCAGCGCGGCCAGTGTGGTGATCGGGGTATCGACCGTGGTCTGCGCGGTCGCGTCAGTCGTTTCGTTCATGCGGCCACCACCGTGTCGGCCTTCTTCTTCAGTTTGTCGAGCTCGCGCCTGCCCAGGCGGGCGTCGCGTTTCAGGTTGGTCTGCAACGCCTCGACACTGTCCAGTTCGCGCGCCACCTGGTAGGTCCGCAGCAATGCGGCGTCCTGGGTGTCGGCGTCCACCAGAGACAGATCGAGCATCAGCGCGTTGAGGTAGTCCAGCACGCTGGCATCCACCCTCGCCTCGCGGAACGCCGCGGGCGTCACCGCGGGCTCGTCGTCGCGCCAGTCGGGAAACAGATGGCGTGCCTGGTTCAGCAGCGGCTCGGCGCGCACGCTGGCATCGGCCAGGAAGTAGGCGAGAAAGCCCCGCGTCATCGCGGTCAGGCGCAGCTGGTCGGGCAGGTCGAGCGCGTTAAGCACCAGCGGACCGCAGAGTTTTTCAGCCACCCATTCGTCCAGCTCGGGCTCACCCCTCCACCACAGGTCCAGCGCACGGGCGCGCACCACATTTTCAGGATGAGTACGGGCCGCGCTGCGCTTGCCCCGTCCAGAGTCGATCTCGGTCGCCTGGCGCAGATACGCCGCCGGATCGGGATTGGCGATACCGGTCTCCACCTTCACCAGGGTCGATACCGCCGCCGCCACCGATTGTGCGGCCAGCGCACCGGCACGGTCGGCGAACAGTTCGGTATGCAGCGAATAGCGACGAAGGGTTTCGGCATGGCTCGCGCTGGCCTGGCGCGCGGCCAGCGCGTCGCAGAGAATGCGGTCAGCGACGTGGTAGTCACCGCTGTCGCGCAGCCATAGCAGGTAGTGCGCCACCTCGTGGCCGAACAGGGCCAGCCGCTCGTCTTCGCCCAGACGCTCCAGGATCTGACCCTGCAGGACCACATGGATTTCTCCGGGTACGAAGACCAGTGAGGCGTTCATCTGCTGGCTGCCGGCCTGGTACAGCGTGGCCGGTGCCTCCACGCCCAGGCGCTGCATGGCCAGGCGCAGGCTCGCGTACACGTCGGGGTGGGCGTCCGGCTCCAGTCGATAGGTGTCGCGCAACAGCTCGCTGCGCACCTGCTGCTGGTAGTCGTCCCGGGTCTTCTGGGCGCTGGCCCAGGCCCAGACCTCCGGCTCATGCGCTTTCAGGTATGCCACCAGCGCGCGATGGTAGGAAAGCGGTTCAATCGTGAGGTGTTCGGCGGATCCCTGGCTCACCGGCGCGTCCTTTCTGTTGGCCTCGCTCCCAGTTTACGGATTTGGCCCGCATTGCGCTCGCGGATGTGCACCGCATGCACATGGCACGTTTCTGAATGATCGCGGGCAGAGGTTTGCTTCTGGACTACTCGTCATCCGGATTCAGCGGCGCATCGAGATCGACGTCAACGCCCGCCACGAGCTCTTGAAGTCGTGCAACCAAGTCGGCGTCTACGGGAGTCGCGTGGCGGAGCAACTCCTGGAATCCTTCATCCGGGACGCCGCACGTGTCCCCGGCATGTGGCTCCATGTCTTGAGGGCGCAACTGGTAGTTCATGGGACCTTCTCGCAGTGGCTGGGATGTCATGGAGTTCTAGCACACACCCACAGCGTAGCGCGGCGCAGGCCGTAGCCCTGCAGCGCGTGCACCGCCGCCTGCAGAGTCGCGCCGGTGGTCATGACGTCATCGACCAGGGTCAGCGCCCTCGGCGGTGCGATGCGCACGGCGAATGCATCGCGCATGTTCTGCTGGCGGGCCTCGGCATCCAGGCCGGACTGCGCAGCGGTTTGCCGTTGGCGCGCCAGCCCCTGCCACAGCGGCAGACACATCTCCCGGGCCAGCGGCCGGGTCAACTCCAGCGCTTGATCGTAGCCACGCTCGCGCAGCCGTCTGCGGTGCAGGGGCATCGGCAGCAGCGGTTCGGTGAGGAAGGGCGGCACCCGCTGCAGCATCAACTGCGACAACAGGCGACCGGCGGCCAGGTCCTGGCGGAACTTGAAACGCCGGATCAGGCGGTCGACCGGCGGGGCGTAGACGAAGGTGGCGGCAGCCGCTGTCTGGAGGGGAGCATCGCTCAAGCACACGCCACAACTGACCGCAGGATCTCCCTCAGGCAATGGCAACGCACATACCGGGCAGGCGTGATCGTTCCACGGCAGGGCCGCGTGGCAGGCGCGGCACAGGTCCAACCCGTCCGCACCGGGCTCGGAGCACACCAGGCAGCGTAGCGGCAGGGCCTGCAGCGCCAGCCGGGAAAGGGCATGGAAAAGTGTATGGAGCACGGCAGTGTACCGGGCATTGGGCCGACACCCAGCGTGCCCGCACCCGTCTGGGATCGGGATCAGTAGACGCCGCTATCGTGCGTCATCCAAAGACGGAAGTCGGCACTGTAAACTCGTAATCTTACTAGAAGGTTGACAGCAACCCGATCCACTCTCCACACTGCCGCCCTTCCACTCCAGCGGGCAGGCCCTGCATGTCCACCGTCCTCCGCCACGACTGGCAGCCACAGGAACTGCTGCAGCTGTTCGACCTGCCCTTGCCCGAGCTGCTGTTCCGCGCCGCGGCGGTGCACCGCGAGCACTTCGACCCGGCCCAGGTCCAGGTGTCCACACTGCTGTCGGTGAAGACGGGCGGCTGTCCGGAAGACTGCGCCTACTGCCCGCAGGCGCAGCGCTACGACACCGGGGTGTCGGCGCAGAAGCTGATGGCCACCGAGGAAGTGGTCGCCCGTGCACGCCAGGCCAAGGCGGCGGGTGCCTCACGCTTCTGCATGGGCGCGGCATGGCGTTCGCCAAAAGACCGCGACATTCCCAAGGTCGCGGCGATGATCCGCGAGGTGAAGGCGCTGGGCCTGGAGACCTGCGCCACGCTCGGCATGCTCGACCGCCCGCAGGCCGATGCGCTGCGTGCGGCCGGACTGGACTACTACAACCACAATCTGGACACCGCGCCGGATTACTACGACTCCATCATCCACACCCGCCAGTACCAGGACCGCCTGGACACGCTCGAGCACGTGCGCGATGCGGGCCTGAAGACCTGTTGCGGCGGTATCGTCGGCATGGGCGAGACGCGCGAGCATCGTGCCGGCCTGCTGCTGGCGCTGGCCAACCTGCCCAGCCACCCTGATTCGGTACCGATCAACCGGCTGGTGCAGGTGGCCGGCACCCCGCTGCATGGCAGCGCGGAACTGGACCCGTTCGAATTCGTGCGCATGATCGCGGTGGCGCGCATCGTGATGCCACGTTCGATGGTGCGACTGTCGGCCGGGCGCGAGACGATGAGCGACGAGCTGCAGGCGCTGTGCTTCCTGGCCGGTGCCAACTCGATCTTCCATGGCGAGAAACTGCTCACCACCGGCAACCCGGACACCGCCCGCGACCAGGCCCTGTTCGAGCGGCTGGGCCTGCAGCCGATGCCGGTTACGGTGGATGCGCCCGGACATGACCACCCCGGCACCGTGCATGCCGACATCACCCAGCCGACCGCCACCTGCGGCGGACGCTGCGGACAGGCGGCCTGACCCTCCGACCGGGGGTGCGGCGCCCGGCCCGCCAACCGGGTACGCTAGCTGCCCTCCCCGACCATGCCAGTGACGACCATGGCCCGCCCTGACCTGCACGAACGACTTCAGTCCCAGCGCAAGCTTCGCCAGGCGCAGGGCCGCCTCCGTGTACGCCGCACCGTGACCCGCCGCGATGGCGTGCGCCTGGAAGTGGACGGGCAGTGGCTGACTGGCTTCTGCAGCAATGACTACCTGGGCCTGTCCCAGCAGTTCGGCGTGGTCAGCGCGCTGCAGGACGCCGCCGCGCGCGAGGGTGCCGGCGCGACCGCTTCGCACCTGATCTGCGGTCACCACGCACTGCACGAAGCGCTGGAACAGGAAATGGCCGATTGGCTGGGCTATCCGCGTGCGCTGCTGTTCGGCAGCGGCTTCGCTGCCAATCTGGCGGTGCAGCAGGCGTTGCTCAGCGAGGAAGACGACGTCTGCGTGCAGGACCGGTTGAACCATGCCAGCCTGCTCGACGCCACCCGGCTGGCCGGCTGCCGCCTGCGCCGCTATCCGCACCTGGACAGCGAAGGCGCGCTGCGCCAGCTCAAGCATGCCCCGGAAGGCGCGGCCATGCTGGTCACCGACGGCGTGTTCAGCATGGACGGCGACATCGCGCCGCTGCGTTCGCTTTCGCTGGTGGCCCGCATGCAGGAAGCACTGCTGTATGTGGACGATGCCCATGGCATCGGCGTGGTCGGCGAGCATGGCCGCGGCTGCGTGGCGGACGCAGGCCTGGGCGTGACCGACGTGCCGCTGCAGCTGGCCACGTTGGGCAAGGCGCTGGGCAGCAGTGGCGCGCTGGTGCTGGGCGACGAAGCGATGATCCAGCATCTGGCCGAAACCGCACGTCCATACATCTACACCACCGCGATTTCCCCCGCCCAGGCGGCCGCGTCGCTGGCCGCGGTGAAGCTGGCCCGCCGCGATGACTGGCGACGCGAGAAGCTGACCGAACTGGTCGGCGTGTTCCGTGCGGGCGCACGCCAGCACGGACTGGAACTGATGCCCTCCGACACCCCGATCCAGCCGCTGCTGTGCGGTTCGGAAGCCACGGTGGTCGCGCTGTCGGCCGCGCTGGAAGCGGCTGGCTTCCTGGTCAGCGCGATCCGTCCGCCGACCGTGCCGGAAGGCAAGGCGCGGCTGCGCGTGACCCTGTCGGCCCTGCATACCCCGGCGCAGGTGCGTGGCTTGACCGACGCCATTGCCGATGCCCGAGAGAAGGTACTCCGGCAGCAGTCGCTGGACGCGCTGAGCGCGTGACGCTGGCCGGCTGAGCATGCATATCGAGGTCACGGGTCGCGGTCCGGCGCTGGTACTGATCCACGGCTGGGCCCTGCATGGCGGGGTGTTCGCCCCGCTGGTGGAACGCCTGCAGGACGAGTTTGAACTGCACCTGGTCGACCTGCCGGGCCACGGCCACAGCCGCGAAGATGTCACCGCGCTGCGCGTGCCGCAGGTCGTCAATGCCATTGCCGCCGCCACGCCGCCGGCCGTGTGGTGTGGCTGGTCGCTGGGCGGGCTGTTTGCGCTGCACGGAGCGGCCGTGGTGCCCAAGGTCCGCGGTCTGGTGATGATCGCGGCCACGCCGCGTTTCGTCCGCGGCGAGGATTGGCCGCATGCGGTCGAGCCGGCGGTGTTCGCGCAGTTCGGCCAGGACCTCGCGCAGGACTACCGAGGCACGCTGGAGCGTTTTCTGGCGCTGGATGCCATGGGCTCCGAGCACGCCCGCCAGGAGCTGCGCACCCTGCGCGCGGCGCTGGTCGAACGGGGCGAACCTGCTCCGCGCGCGTTGCAGGAAGGGCTGGCCCTGCTGGAGAACACCGACCTGCGGGGCGCGCTGCCGGCGCTGGCAAAGCCCAGTCTGTGGCTGGCCGGACAGCGCGACCGGCTGGTCAG
>NZ_RHPP01000111.1 GCF_003935715.1 Stenotrophomonas sp. 278
GCGCAGCCTGGTGGTGCTGGCAGCCGTGTTACCGGACCTGCGCCTGCTGCGTGAGCTGATCGCGCGCGGTGCCGACCTCAACACCCCGCATCGCGGCATGACCCCTTTGCTGGCGGCGACCCGCGACAGCTGGCACGGCCGCCCCGAAGCCGTGATGACCCTGCTCGCCAACGGTGCCGATTCGCGCGCCACCGATGCCGAAGGCAACACCCCGCTGCACCATGCCGCGCGCAGTTCCGATCCCGGCGTGGCCGCGCTGCTGCGCGACGCCGCCGCCGAAGTGGACGCGCTCAACAACGAAGGCTGGTCGCCGCTGGCCGTGGCCTGCCAGGTCGGCAACTGGCGACTGGCGCGCTTCCTGCTCGAACGCGGCGCGCGTACCGAACCGGCCGATGGCACCCCGGTGCTGCTGGCCGCTGCCGGTACCGAAGAAGACGACCCGGCCGGCGTGCAGCTGCTGCTCAAACACAAGGCCCGTGCCGATGCGCGCGACCGCCAGCGCCGCAGCGCCCTGCACGAAGCGGCATTGGCCGGCCACGTCGACATCATCGATGTGCTGCTGACCGCCGGAGCCAATCTGGAAGCACGCGATGCGCTTTCGCGCACGCCGTGGCTGGAAGCGGCCCGCGCCGGTCGCGCCGGCGTCATCGAACACCTGCTGCCGCACAAGCCCGATCTCCACGCCGTGGACGTCGAAGGCCGCAACGCAGTGCTGCTGGCGTGCATGGCGGACGGAACCTCGCCGTTGCTGGTGCGCCGCCTGCTGGAACTGGGCATTGCCGCCGACGTGACCGACCCCCAGGGCCGGCGCGCCGTGGATATTGCCGCTGCCGCCGGACGCTGGGCGATCGTCTCGCTGCTGGACCGCAGCTATCCGCTGCCAGCCGCCGTCAGCGATGGGCTGGGAGCCGCCAGCACCGAAACCGGCGTCCCCGATGCGCCGCTGCTGCCCGACCGTCCGCCGCTGGACCTGCTGCGCGAAGCGCTCGGTTTCGGCAACTTCGACGGCATGACCGCGCTGGCGCAGTTGTGCAATGCCGACGAGCTGGGCGGACTGCTGCACGAGCCGGAGCTGGCACTGGAGCCGCAGGCGGTGGAGTGGCTGCTGGGACAGGGGGCCAACCCGGACGTGCTGGACGCCTGTGGCGACACCCCGATGTTCGCCCTGCTGTCGCGCGGTATCGACGCGGTACCCGCGCTGCAGGCGCTGCTGCGCCGTGGCGTGTCCCCGGCCGGTGCCGGTGGACTGGCACGGCTGCTGGCGGCCTGCGCGCAGCACGACCACGCCTCGCGCGGGTTGGAGCAGCTGGCCTTGGAACTGCTGGAGCGCGGCGCGGACCCGTTCGCGCCGTCACCGGCCGGCGATCCGCCCTTGTCACTTGCGGTGCGGCTGGGCTGGCTGCGCCTGCAGCAGGCCCTGCTCACCCTGGGCGTGGACCGTGAAGCACGCGACAGCCACGGCATGACCGCGCTGCACCTGGCTACCGCGCTGGCCCGCGAAGGCTCGCTGAAGCTGCTGGTGCAGCACGGCGCGTCGCCGGAAGCACGTGCCGCCGACGGCCAGACCCCGCTCGGCGTGGCGCTGTCGATCGGCCGCCGTGACCTGGCTGACTGGCTGGACTGGCGTGTGTGGCCATTGCCGCGCCGGGCGCTGCGTGACGCCGACCTGCCGTCGGCCGCGATGGTCGGCGACGCCGATGCGGTGCGCCGCCTGATCGACCTCGGGTTCGCCGTCGACGCGGTGGACGCCCAGGGCTGCACCGCGCTGTTGCGAGCCGCCGGTGGCGGTCATCTGGCGGTGGTCGATCTGCTGCTGGCGCGCGGAGCCAATCCGCAGCACGCCGCTGTGAGCGGAGCCACGCCGTTGTCGGCGGCGGTGAGCATGCGCCAGACCGATATCGTCTCGGCCCTGCTCGATGCCGGTGCCGAACTGGAATACCGCCTGCCCGGCGGAGTGACCGTGCTGATGCTGGCGTCGGCGCTGGGCCTGCCGGACATCGCCGCACGTCTGCTGACCGCCGGTGCCAACGTGCACGCAGGCGACGCGCAGCAGCTTGGCCCGCTGCATTGCGCGGCCCTGTACGGCTTCAGCGCACGCGACCGTTCGCGCCTGCTCGCGCTGCTGGACACCCTGCTGCTGTCCGGTGCCGAACCGGACCAGCCGGCCGCAGGCTCGGTCACCCCACTGCTGCTGCTGCTGGGCGCACGCGCCGAGCCCGGCACCGCCTGCGACGAACAGGTCGTGCTGGCCGCGGTCGAACGCCTGCTGGATGAAGACGTTTCGCTGGAAGCCCGTGACCCGCGTGGCTTCGGGCCGCTGCATCTGGCCGCGCTGCATGGCCTGCCGTTGCTGGTGCAGCGCCTGCTGCGTGCCGGTGCCGATCCAGACGTACGCGACGCACTCAACCGCAGCCCGCGCGAGATCGCGGTGATGCGCGGCTTCATCGACGTCGCCGGCGAGTTCGAGCCACGGGTGCCGGGGGTTTCGTCGATGGCGCGGTTCCTGCGCGACAACGGCTGACTCGCCACCTGGCATCGCATCAGCGGAACGGGAGCATCTGCACCAGCGGCGCATGTCTGTCCCATGCGACGCTCAATGGCGTGGACTGTCCTCGTCGCCGGACGTGCGGCCGGCGTCGGCCTCGAACAACCGCATCAGGTCCGCACGCGCATCACGTGAGGTCTGGATCACCGCTGCCTCGTCGTCATACACCAGGTATTGATCACGCAGCAGCTTCTCATCATGCTCGCGGAAACGCTGCACGTGGTTGCGAGCGGTATCGGCCGACAGCCCCAATGCCACCAGCAGGCGTTCGCTCAGCTCCAGGCTGGTGCCGAACACCTCGCGGAACGGCTCGGCCGACATGTCCATCAGACGCCACGCGTGCTGCCGGTTACGCGCGCGTGCCAGCACCACCGCCTGCGGATACATGCGGCGGATCAGCCGGGTGGCGCGCATGTTCGTGTCCGGGTCGTCCAGGGTGATCACAAACACGCGGATGTGCTCGCCACCGGAAGCGCGCAGCATCTCCGGACGGGTCGGGTCGCCGTAGTACAGCTGGTTGCCGAACCGCCGCAGGTCAGACACCGTGTCCGGATTGGACTCCAGTGCCACGAACGGAATTTTCTGCGCGGTCAGCAGGCGTGCCACCACCTGTCCGAAGCGCCCCATTCCGGCAATCAGCACCTTGGGCTGTATGCCGTCGGTGTCCACCGCGTCCGCCGGACGCGCATCCGCGCCCGTGTGCTCGCTTCCCATCAGCCGCAGCATGGCCAGCAACAGCAGCGGTGTGAGCGCCATCGAAAGGCCGACCACCGCCACCAGTCGGTCGTGATTGGCTGCGCCCAGCAGGTTGACCCGCTGGGCCTCGTTGAACACCACAAAGGCAAACTCACCACCCAGCCACAACACGCTGCCCAGCATCAGCGCGTGCCGGGTGGTGAGCTTTGCGAGCTTGCCGATCGCAAACAGCAGGCCGAACTTCACCACCAGCAGCGCGGCCACGCCGATCGCCACCAGCCCCGGCTCGGCAACCACCCGGTCCAGGTCGATGCCCATGCCCACTGCAATGAAGAAAAGACCGAGCAGCAGGCCCTTGAACGGTTCGATCTGCGCTTCCAGCTCGTGCCGGAATTCCGAATCAGACAGCAGCACGCCCGCCAGGAATGCTCCCAGGCTGGGGCTCAGGCCTGCTTCCTGCATGAACCACGCGGTGCCCAGCACCACCAGCAGCGCCATCGCAGTGAACACTTCCGGACTGCGGGTGCGCGCAATGATGTTGAACAGCCGGCGCAGCACCGGCCGCCCGCACAGAATCACCACTGCCAGTGCGCCCAGCGCCACCGCCACGTCGCTCCAGTGCAGGGTCTGGTTCTTGGCCCCGCCCAGCAGCGGAATCGCCGCCAGCAGCGGAATCGCGATCAGGTCCTGGAACAGCAGGACGGCGAAGCCGAGCCGGCCGTAGTCGGTGTTCAGCGCCTTGTGCTCGGACAGCAGCTGCAGCCCGACCGCCGTGGAGGACAGCGCCAAGGCAATGCCGACAATCAGCGCGCTCTTCCACTGGAAGTGGTCCAGCAACAGAAGGCTGCCCAGCACCAGGGCACAGACGGCCACCTGTGCCGCACCCGCCCCGAACACCGAGCGTCGCATCACCTTCAGGCGTGATGGTGACAGCTCCAGCCCGATCACGAACAGCAGCATCACCACGCCGATCTCGGCCGCGCCCAGGATGCGGTCGGCGTCCTGCACGAAGCCCAGCCCGTCCGGGCCCAGCACCACGCCGGCAGCGAGGTAACCCAGCACCGCGCCCAGCCCGAACTTCTTGAACACCGGCACCGCGATCACCGCGGCCAGCAGCAGCACCAGGGCCAGTTCCAACGCACCGCTATGCATGGGGGGAAACCTGTGAATCCGATCGTCGGCCCGTCGCCGCCGGTCCATTATGCGGCCGGGTGCGTCAAGGTCCTTCAACCGCGTCCCAACAACGGCGGGAAAGGGGTTGACCCGGGTTCGACAGGGGTCCAGACTGCCGGCCGCTGAAGGCACACCGCTGCGCGGTGCCAGCCGACCAACGGTCGGCTGCTACCGATGCTCCGCTGCAGGCAGCAATGCCGGTAGCACCCGACCGTTGGTCGGGTGACGGCGCATTGCGCCGCGCTCCAGCACTCCACCCTTTCCGGAACTCCAACCCATGTCCAGCGACAGTAGAAGTCGACCTTGCTCGACGCCAGCGATGGCCACCCCCTGACACGGGACGGTTCGCCAGCGTTGGCGTCGCACATTGCGATCCAAAGGCGAACCCATGAACCAGAAAGACCTCCTGCGTCCGGTGGCCGATGCCGCCCTGAGCGCACCCCTGCAGAACTTCAACACCGCCGACGCGGTGGAGTATCTCAACACGCTTGAGCTGCGCCGCGCCGCCGACACCTTGGCCGCGCTGCCGTTGCCGCGTGCGGTGAAAATGCTTGAACAGCCCGAGCTGGCCCGCAGCGGTGAGCTGGTGGCCGCGCTGCCCGAAGCCCGCGCCGCCGCGTTGCTGGGCCTGATGGCCGACGACCGTGCCACCGACATCGTCCACCAGCTGGACGAGGACGAACGGGCCCGGCTGATCCCGCTGCTCAGCGCCGACGCCCGGCGTGCGATCCAGCAGCTGCTCAGCTACCCGGCCCACACCGCCGGCGCGCTGATGACCACCGAGTTCGTCAGTGTGCCCGCCACCTGGACCGTGGGCCGCACCCTGCAGCACATCCGCGAGGTCGAGCGCACCCGCGAAACCGTCTACGCCATCTACGTGCTCGACCCGCACAGCCAGGCGCTGCAGCAGGTGGTGACCATGCGCCGGCTGATCACCGGGCTGCCGGAGGAATCCATCCTTGAAGTGGCCCAGGTCAACGCACCGGTGGCGGTACATCCGCTGCTGGACCAGGAAGAGGTGGCGCGGCTGATCCGTCGCCATGACCTGCTCGCCATTCCGGTGGTGGACGAGGCCCGGCACGTGCTGGGAATCGTGACCGTGGATGACGTGCTGGATGCGCTGATCGAGGAGTCCACCGAAGACGCGCACAAGTTCGGCGGCATGGAGGCGCTGGACAAGCCGTACATGCAGATCGGCTTCTTCGAAATGCTGCGCAAGCGCGCCGGCTGGTTGAGCGTGCTGTTCCTGGGGGAAATGCTCACCGCCAGCGCCATGCAGCACTACGAAGAGGAACTTGCCCGTGCGGTCGTGCTCACGCTCTTCATTCCGCTGATCATGAGCTCGGGCGGCAATTCCGGCTCGCAGGCGACCTCGCTGCTGATCCGCAGCCTGGCCCTGCGCGAACTGCGCCTGCGTGACTGGTGGCGGGTGGCCCTGCGCGAGTTGCCGACCGGCATGACGCTCGGAGCCATTCTTGGCGTGCTGGCGATGGTCCGCATCGTCTCCTGGCAGCTGCTCGGCCTGCACGACTACGGCGAGCACTGGCAGCTGCTGGCGCTGACCATCGGTGCGGCGCTGGTGGGGATCGTGACGTTCGGGTCGTTGTCGGGGTCGATGCTGCCGTTCGCGCTCAAGCGGTTGGGGTTCGACCCGGCCAGCGCTTCGGCCCCGTTCGTGGCCACGCTGGTGGACGTGACCGGGCTGGTTATCTATTTCAGCATTGCCGCGATGATCCTGAGCGGCACGTTGCTGTAGCGGATTGCGCAGGATCATCCCTCACGTCACAGCTACCCGTGTAACGTAAGGCCATGAGCATCTACCACCTGCAATCGGTCTTCCGCCCGCAATCGGTCGCCGTCATCGGCGGCAGCCCGCGCGAACGTTCGGCCGGTCGCGCGGTGATGCGCAACCTGCGTGGCACCGGCTTCCCCGGCAAGGTGGCCTGGGTCAACCCGCGCTACGGCGAGATCGACGGCATCCGCACGGTCAAGCGGCTCAAGGACCTGGACTGGGTGCCGGAACTGGTGGTCATCACCGCGCCGGCGCAGATCGTGCCGCAGGTGGTGGCCACCGCCGCCGCTCTCGGGGTTTCGGCGGCCATCATCCTCACCGCGCATCTGGGCCAGGGTCCGGGGTCGCTGGGTGAGCAGGTGGAAACGGCGGCGCGGGCCAAGGGCCTGCGCATCCTCGGTCCGCACTGCCTGGGCGTGATCGCCCCGCATGCCCGGCTCAACGCCAGCATCGCCGCGCACTTTCCGCAGGCCGGCGACCTCGCCCTGATCTCCGAATCCAGCGCCATCGCCGCCGCACTGGTGGAGTGGGGCGTGGACCGCTCCGTCGGTTTTTCCGCCGTGGTCTCGCTGGGCGATGCGCTCGACGTCGATTTCGGCGACCTGCTGGATTACTTCGCCACCGATTACCGCACCCGCGCCATCCTGCTGTACGTGGAGCACATCCGCGACGCACGCAAGTTCATGTCGGCCGCGCGAGCGGCTGCACGCGCCAAGCCGGTGGTGGTGGTCAAGTCCGGCCGCCACATCCGCATCAATCCGGACGCAGACACCCACGTGCAGGCGCTGGCCAGCTCCGACGATGTCTATGGCGCAGCGTTCAACCGCGCCGGGCTGCTGCGGGTCAGCGCGCTGGACGAACTGTTCACCGCAGCCGAAACCCTTGGCCGCCTGGGTACCTTCCCGGGTCGCCGGCTGGCCATCCTGAGCAACGGTGGCGGGGTAGGGCGGCTGGCCGTGGACCAGCTGCGCGCGCTGCGCGGCCAGCTGGCCGAGCTGTCGCCGGCCACGGTGACCCAGCTGGACACGGTGCTGCCGCAGGGCTGGTCGCGTGGCAATCCGGTCGACATCGTGGTCGACGCCGACGGCGACCGCTATGCGGCGGCGATCGAGGCGTTGATGAACGACGGCGAGAACGACGCGGTGCTGGTCGTCAACGTGCCCACCGCCTTTACCTCCTCGGCCGACGCCGCGCAGGCCCTGACCCGCACCCTGAGCCAGCGCCCGCGCCACCAGCGCGACAAGCCGGTGTTTGCGGTGTGGCTGGGCAACGATGACCGCGCCACCGCCACCCTCAACGCCGCACGCGTGCCGACCTATCCCACTGAGGCCGAAGCGGTACGCGGGTTCCAGCATCTGGTGCGCTACCGCGACGCGCAGGCAGCGTTGATGGAAACGCCGCCCAGCCTGCCGGAAGACTTCGTGGTGGACACCACCGCCGCACGCGCATTGGTGGACACCGCGCTGGCGGCCGGCCAGCAGTGGCTGGACCCGATCGCGACCCATCAGCTGCTGACTGCCTACGGCATTCCCTCCGCCCCGGTGATGCAGGCCGCCGACCCGCATGAGGCGATGGACCTGGCCCAGCCGTTGCTGGAGCAGGGTGCCACCGTCGCGGTGAAGGTGCTCTCGGCCGACATCCCGCACAAGTCCGACGTGGACGGCGTGCGTCTGAACCTGGGCACCCTGCAGGCGGTGCATGCCGCCGCGACCTCCATCCTCGAGCGTGCGCGCACGCTGCGCCCTGACGCACGCATCGACGGTGTGCTGGTGCAGCCGACGGTGGTACGCCCGAAGGCGCGTGAGTTGATTGCAGGCATTGCCGACGATCCCACCTTTGGCCCGGTGGTGGTGTTCGGACGGGGTGGTACGGCAGTCGAAGTGATCGATGACAAGGCGCTGGCACTACCGCCGCTGGACCTGCGCCTGGCCCACGAGCTGATCGGACGCACGCGCGTTTCGCGCATCCTCAAGGCCTACCGTGACGTACCGGCTGCTGATGAACGCGCGGTGGCGCTGATCCTGGTGAAACTGGCGCAGCTGGCGGCGGACATTCCTGAAGTGCGCACGCTGGACATCAACCCGCTGTTGTCCGACCGCGACGGTGTGCTCGCACTGGATGCGCGCGTGGCGATTGCGCCGTCGCGACGCATGCACAAGGGCCGTGGCCACCCGCGCTTCGCGGTGTTCCCGTATCCAAAGGAATGGGAGCGTCAGATCACCCTCTCCGACGGCGCGCCCGCGTTCGTACGCCCCGTGCGTCCGGAGGACGACGCCCTGTTCCGCGCGTTCTTCGCCCGCGTGACCGACGAGGATTTGCGCCTGCGCTTCTTCCAGTCGGTGAAGCACTTCAGCCATGAGTTCATCGCGCGCCTGACCCAGCTCGACTATGCGCGCTCCATCGCCCTGGTGGCGATCGACCCACGCACGGGCGACATGCTCGGCGCGGTACGCCTGCATGCCGATGCGGATTATGACCGTGGCGAGTACGGCATCCTGATCCGCTCCGATCTCAAGGGTCACGGCATTGGTTGGCGGTTGATGACGATCATGATCGAGTACGCCCAGTGGCTGGGCTTGAACGTGGTCGAAGGCCAGGTGCTGCGCGAGAACAGCACCATGCTGGCGATGTGCCAGAGCCTGGGCTTCACCACGAAGCTGGACCCGGACGACGCCACCGTGATGGTCGTGACCCTGCCGGTGCAGTCGGTGACGGTGGATGGCGAGGCACCGATTCCGCATCAATGATCCAAACGGCACGTGCCCTGGACCTGCTCTTGTTGCGCTTTGGTAGAGTCGGTCGATAGACGACTACCGATATGAATGATCGCTGCTTTAACGCATGACCTCGAACAACGTCATGCGTCACCGTGCCGATTACCGTCATCGGCCGTCGTCTGTCGACCGACGCTACCACCCGGATGCAATACCACCCGGATGCGGTATGTCTCCGATGCAGCGCCGCACCGGTCGAAACCCGGGCAGATGCGAAACGCGCAGCCCCGCCCCGTGTTGACGCCAGCGTGCAACACATCAGACCACGACGGGCATACCGCGCCCTTCCAAACGGCGCGACAATACGCCGCATGACTGACAAGATTCCCCTGCTGCTGCTCCCCGGCCTGCTCAACGACGCCGAGCTCTGGCGCGAGCAGATCGCAGCCCTCTCCGACGTTGCCACCTGCATCGTAGGCGACCAGACCCGTGGCGAAACGATGCAGGCCGTGGTGGATGACGTACTCGCCCAGGCCCCGCCTCAGTTCGCCCTGGCTGGCTTCTCACTCGGCGGCTTCGTCGCCCAGCAGATCCTGCGCAGCGCGCCCGAACGGGTGCTGCAGCTGGCCCTGATCGATACCTCGATCCACGCCGACTCCCCCGAGCGCGCCGCCCAGCGCCGCAGCCAACAGGCCAGCGTGCGCCTGCCAGGCAGGTTCCACGGCTTCGGCGACACGCTGATGCGCAGCTACATCGATGCCTCACGGCTGGATGACTACGTGCTGGTGCAGCGCGTGCGCGACATGACCGCGCGGCTCGGTGCGGAGGTATTCCTGCGCCAGAGCGCGCTGGAACGCGTGGATGGGCACGATGTGCTGGCCACCTATCGTGATCCGCTGCTGATCCTCTGCGGAGCCAACGATCGCATCACCCCGCCGGCGATCAGCGAAGAGATGCATGCGCTGGTGCCACATTCCACGCTGCAGATCATTCCCGACTGCGGCCACCTGGCCCCGATGGAACAGCCCGAAGCCGTCAACGCCGCCCTGCGCAACTGGCTCATCACGCCAGGTGCATGCGGCCCAACGCCCTCGTGACATCGGCCGCAGGCAACCCGGCAGCATCAAACTCGGCCTGCGCACACTGCATGGCATCGGCCACCTCAGTCTCAATCTGGCGCGCCGCAGCTTCGCTCAAGCCAAAACGTCCCACATCACTGCGGGCGTTCTCGACCGTCGCAAGTCGACCTTCTGTCCCGACCCCAACGGCCTGGCGGTCGCCACCCAGCGCTACGATGTCGAAGCTTGGCGCATGCTGCCAACGTCCATCGAACAGCAGGCCGTGATTGCGAAGATGGTCATCCGTGTTGCCGATCATGATGTTCACCAGCATGCGTCGATACAGCACCGCGCCCGCATCGCTGACGCCGATCTGCCGACAAAGCGCGGCAAGGTTGCCATAGGTAACCCGGCCCAACGGTGCGCGTACGTCCTGAGGTCCTATGCGGTTCATCGAAAGCAGCGCATGCAGGCTCAGGTAGTGGACACTGCCTTCAGCGGGTCGATCAAAGCGGGTAACCAGCAGCAATGATCGACCATTGATGTCCAGAACGCGGTGATCGGGGACGTCGAGTCCGGCGCGCCGCGCCAGATTCAGGCAGGCCGACTCCAGCCGAGGAACATCGATGTCGTCGTCGGGTTTCTGAAATTTGGCGATCCATTCCCGCCCGGCTTCGCGCACGATGGCCTTCGGTCGTGCACCGCCAAGCGAGCTTCCCGCATCAAAAATGCGTTGCAGCGGCACCGCTGCCACCGGTTCTCCCAGCATGACCTGGTGCGCTACCTGCTCCAACTCGGCCAGATCGGCCATCGGCAGCAGTGCACGCGGTGGTGCAGGGCGGGTGCGTGATTGTGAGAAGAGCAGGCTTCCTGTGCCGGTTCCATTGCTCAATCGCAGCAGATCCAACGGGCTGCGCAGTGAACCGCGTTCCAGCTCGAGCAGCCGACGCCCCCAGCTGTCCGGCCCGGCGTCGGCCAGTACGCCATGTACGCCATCATTGATCTGCGTGCTCTGTTCTCCTTCCCGCAGAGGAAGGTTCAGTGGGTCGAGTGCGTAGCCGTTCCCCTCTCGCCAGCTGCGGGCATAGATGAACTGACCTACACCGTCTGACCAACGCAGCCGTCCGCACAGAAGATGCGAGGCGGTGAGCGACCCGTTCTCGAGAGCGGGCGCGAAGACATAGAGTTCAGAAGTCATCGTCGCGCGCCACACGCTGCGGCAGGCGTCGCCGCTCAAGTGCGCGGCCCAGAGGATCCGTGTCGATCACCTCAAGGATGCGGTCCACCATCTCCGGGTCCAACACCTGGAGTACTTCCAGCACGCTGGCGATGGCAACACCGGGATGGCCCGCCTCCAGCTTGTGCAGGGTAGTGCGGCCAACGCCGGCGCGCTCGGCCAATTGCTCCTGGGTCAATCGTTGGCGCTTACGCATCGCCTGGACGTGCGCGCCCAGGCGGTGGGTGGCTGCCAGCACCGTAGGCGACTGCATGTGAATACTCATGAATTGGCCATAATGTTCACTATTCAATACGGTAACAGCTCTAACGTATCAAATGGTGAACATCCAGCGGCGCGATCCAGTATGTTCAGAATTCCACACGTTATTGGCCGTTGCGTGTGGAATTCTGAACAAAGCGGCCTCAATCCCACGCCGGCGCAATTCCCTCCGGGTTCGCCAACCGGTGCCCGCGATCCAGCGTCGCAATCCGTGCCATGTCCTCGTCATCCAGCTTCACCTCAGCAGCCTTCAGGTTGGCAGCCAGGTTCTCGCGCTTGGTTGAAGACGGAATCACCGCATAGCCCTGCTGCAGCGCCCAGGCCAGTGCCACCTGCGCCGGGGTCGCGCCGTGCCGCTCGGCGATGGCCTGGATCACCGGCTCCTTCAGCACTTCGCCATAGGCCAGGCTCATGTACGCGGTGACATGGATGCCCTGTTCGCGCAGGTAGGCGATCAGCGCCCGGTTCTGCAGGTAGGGGTGCACCTCGATCTGGTTGGTGGCGATGGCGTCCGCGCCGAGAATCTCCACGGCCTGGCGGGTCAGGTCGATGGTGAAGTTGGAGATGCCGATCTGCCGGGTCAGGCCCTCGGCCTGTGCCTGTGCCAGCGCGCCGAGGTACTCGACCATCGGCACCTCGTCCTTCGGCGAGGGCCAGTGGATCAGGGTCAGGTCCACCGCGTCGGTCCGCAGCTTGCCCAGGCTTTCCTCCAGGCTGGCGCGCAGTGCCTCACGGCGGAAGTTGCTGATCCAGATCTTGGTGGTCAGGAACACGTCCTGGCGCGGCACGCCGGACTCGGCCAGCGCCTGGCCGACTTCGGCCTCGTTGCCGTAGATCTGCGCGGTATCGATCGCGCGATAACCGACATCCAGCGCGTTCCGGACCGAATCAATCACCACCTGGTCCTTCAAACGGAAGGTACCCAGACCAAATGCAGGAACACTCATAAAAAAACTCCAAAGTGGGGAAACGTAGAGCGGGGCTTGCCCCGCTCCCTCAACAACAAAGTACTCAATGCGCCGTTACGGCAATGCCCTCGGCACGGTCCGCGACACCATCACGACGGTCCAGCCGACCACTCAGCGCGGTCAGCCCCAGCGCACCCAGCACCACCAGCGCACCCAGCCACGGCGTATGCATCAGCCCCAGGTGGTCCACCACCAGACCGCCCAGCGAAGCACCCATGGCGATGCCCACATTGAACGCGGCGATGTTCAAGCCTGAGGCCACATCCGCGGCCTGCGGCGCAAAGCGCTGTGCCTGCTTCACCACATACACCTGCAGCCCCGGCACGTTGCCGAACGCCACCGCGCCCAGCGCCAGCACGGTCAGCAGCACCAGTACCGTCGAATGCGCGGTGAAGGTCAGCGCCAGCAGCACCAGCGCCAGCAGGCTGAAGATCAACATCAGCGCCGGAACCGGGCCGCGGCGGTCGGCCAGGCGGCCACCCCACAGGTTGCCGATCGCCACCGAAACGCCGTACACCAGCAGCACCAGACTCACCGCGTTGGCGGAAAAGCCGGTCACGTCCTGCAGGATCGACGCCAGGTAAGTAAACGACAGGAAGGTGCCGCCGTAGCCGAGTGCGGTGATCGCATACACCAGCAGCAGGCGCGGCTGCGCCAGCACGGCCAGCTGCTGGCCGAAGGTGGCCGGCTCGCTGCGCTGCAGGTTGCGCGGCACGAACAGCAGGCTGCCGAGCAGGGCAGCCACGCCCAGCGCCGCCACCGCCAGGAAGGTCGCGCGCCAGCCCAGGTGCTGGCCGATGAAAGTGCCCAGCGGCACCCCGGTCACCAGCGCCACGGTCAGCCCCGTGAACATGATCGCGATCGCACTGGCGGCCTTCTCCTTCGGCACCACCGAGGTGGCAATGATCGAGCCGATCGAGAAGAACACCCCGTGCGCCAATCCGGTCAGGACCCGCGCCACGATCAGCGAGCCGTAGGTGGGAGCCATCCAGGCAATCAGGTTGCCCACCGTGAACAGCAGCATCAGCGCCACCAGCAGGGTTTTGCGCGGCACCCGCCCGGTGAGCGCGGTCAGCACCGGTGCGCCGACCGCCACGCCCAGCGCGTACAGCGAGACCAGCAGCCCGGCCGAGGGCAGGGTGACGCCAAGATCGGCCGCGATGGTGGGAATCAGCCCGACGATGACGAATTCGGTGGTGCCAATGGCGTACGCACCCAGCGTCAACGCCAACAAGGCCAAGGGAATGCCACGAGACATGGGAAAGGACCAGTGGAGAATGAAGCTGCGCAGTCTGCGCGCCCAACTGTTGCGGAAAAAGCGGCCATCACGCCAATCACTATTGATTCGTGCGCAATAATGCCGCCTGATCACCCGACCACCGCACCGTTCCACCGTAGAGCCACGCCCTGCGTGGCTTCGCGGACCCGGCCACAACCGGAAACCCCATGAAAACCACCCTCGACGAAATGCAGGCCTTCATCGCGGTCATCGACAGCGGCTCCATCACCGCCGCCGCCGAAACCCTGGGCCAGACCACCTCCGGCGTCAGCCGCGCCCTGGCCCGGCTGGAGGAAAAGCTCGGCACCACCCTGCTCACCCGCACCACCCGCCGCCTGCAGCTCACCGAAGAAGGCAACGCCTTTCTGGAACAGGCCCGCGCCATCGTGGCCTCGGTGGAAGCGGCCGAGGAACAGATCGCCGCCCGCCGCGAGCGCCCCGCCGGCCGCCTCCGCGTGGATGCCGCCACCCCGTTCGTGCTGCATGTGATCGCCCCGCGGGTGGCCAGCTACCGCGAACGCTTTCCCGACGTGGCGCTGGAGATCAACAGCAGCGAGCGCTACATCGATCTGCTCGAACGCCGTACAGACGTGGCCATCCGGATCGGCCCGCTGGCCGATTCCACCCTGCACGCGCGTCCGCTCGGCCACAGCCGGCTGCGGGTGCTGGCCAGCCCGGACTACCTGAAGGCCAATGGCACGCCCAAACGGGTGGAAGACCTGGAGCAGCACACCCTGCTGGGCTTCAGCGAACCCGATTCACTCAATCACTGGCCGTTGCCCGGGCGCACCGACGCCCTGCTGCACATCAAACCGGCGGTGTCGGTATCCAGTGGTGAGACCCTGCTACGGCTCGCGCAGGCGGGTGCGGGCATCGTCTGCCTGAGCGACTTCATGACCCAGCGCGACCGCGACGCCGGCACCCTCGTGCAGGTAATGCCAGCGCTGACCGTGGAGGTGCGGCAGCCGATCCATGCGGTGTACTACCGGAACACGGCGGTGAGCGCGCGGATCACCAGTTTTCTCGACCACCTCGCAGCGGGCATGACCGGCCCTGCATTCGTCCGCTGACGGACCGCCTGGGCCGGCCAACGGCCGGCGCTACCGGTCGCCGGACGTGCCACCAACCCGGACCGCATGCGGC
>NZ_RHPP01000112.1 GCF_003935715.1 Stenotrophomonas sp. 278
CTGCCGCCAAGCCGACGCCCAAGCCGGAGCCGCCCAAGCCGGCCGTGAAGCCCGAAGCCAAGCCAGTGGCAGCCGAACCGGCCAAGCCGGTGGCGGTACCCACCGCGCCGGCGGCCAGCAGCGTCGGCTTCGCCGTGCAGCTGGGGGCATTCGGCAAGGCTGAAGATGCCAACGCGCTGCGCGACAAAGTCCGCGCCGCCGGCTTCAGCGCTTTTGTAGAGCAGGTACGCACCGACAAGGGCACGCTGCACCGCGTGCGCGTCGGCCCGGTCGCCAACCGAGCCGAGGCGGAGAACCTCAAGGCCCAGGTTGCGTCCAAGGTCGGCGTGGCCGGCATGGTCCGGCCGCATCCCTGATGGCCGGGGCGCGCCCCTGTCGGCAGTTCGGCTCCCGCTGTGAGCCGGGGGTCGCATGATCGACCTCGTCCTGCTGGTGGTGATCGGCATCTCTACCCTGCTGGGGCTGATGCGTGGCTTTGTCAGCATCGTCATCAGCACCTTCTCCTGGTTGCTGGGAGGCTGGGCCTCGCTGATGTTCGGGCGCAGCGCCGCCGGCTGGTGGTCGGCCCCGGCGGCTCCCGGCACTGGCCACTATTTCGCCGGCTACCTGACCGTGTTCCTGCTGGTCATGGTGTCGGTGTGGGGCATCGGCCTGGTGATCCGCCAGGCGGTGCGCTCGACCAGCATGAACAGCGCCGACCGCATGCTCGGCGGCGGCCTCGGCCTGGCGCGTGGGGCCCTGATCGGCTGCGCCCTGCTGCTGCTGGGCTCCTACACTCCGTTGACCCGGGAACCGTCCTGGCGCGACTCCAACCTGCGCGCCATGCTCGACCCCGGCGTGGGCTGGATGCAGGCCAAGATGCCGCGCATGCCGGAGCTGCCGCAGCTGCCTGACCTGCCGGACATGCAGCAGCTGCCAGCGGCGCTGCCGGAAGTGAATCTGTCCCAACTGCCGGTGGCGGGGTTGGGCAAGCCGGCCCAGACAGGCGATAATGGCGTGCTTGGCCAGTTGCTGGGTGGGCGCGGATGGCCGCGACCGCTGGATGAGACCCCGCAGCAGGCGGTGGACCCCGCCGACGTGTGGGCGCAGAAGCCAGGCTCCCCCCAGAATCTCGACCCGGCGCTGGTGCGCCCGGACGAGCCCGTCCCAGCCCGGGACGGTCCCCCCGGCCAGGCACGGCCACCTTCACAGTAATGGGCTCAGCCCAGCGGAGATTCGCACCAT
The DNA here is from genome assembly GCF_003935715.1 of Stenotrophomonas sp. 278. Taxonomy (GTDB): domain Bacteria; phylum Pseudomonadota; class Gammaproteobacteria; order Xanthomonadales; family Xanthomonadaceae; genus Stenotrophomonas; species Stenotrophomonas maltophilia_AH. The sequence goes on from NZ_RHPP01000112.1 coordinate 1,225, forward strand.
GTGTGGCATCGTCGGTATTGTCGGCAACCAGAACGTCGCCGGGCAGTTGTATGACGGCCTGACCGTCCTTCAGCACCGCGGCCAGGACGCGGCGGGCATCGCCACCGCCGACGGCACCCGCCTTCGCGTGCAGAAGAAGAACGGCCTGGTCCGCGACGTCTTCGATGCCAAGACCATGTCCACCCTGGAAGGCCGCGTCGGCATCGCCCATGTGCGTTACCCGACGGCCGGTTCGGAAGGCATGGACGAGGCACAGCCGTTCTACGTCAACTCGCCGTACGGCATCGCGCTGGCCCACAACGGCAATCTGATCAACACCGAATCCCTGCGCCAGCAGGTGTTCGAGCAGGACCGCCGCAACATCAACACCGATTCGGACAGCGAAGTGCTGCTGAACGTGTTCGCCTATGAACTTGATGCGCAGCGTCAGCTCAGCCCTGAAGCGGCCATCCGTGCCGTGGCCGGCGTGCACCGACGCTGCAAGGGCGGTTACGCGGTGGTGAGCGTGGTGCTGGGCCTGGGCCTGGTCGCGTTCCGCGATCCGCACGGCATCCGTCCGCTGGTGCTGGGCAAGCGCAGCCACGCCGAAGGCGACGAGTACATCGTGGCGTCTGAATCGGCCGCGCTCGACGTGCTGGGCTTCCAGCGCGTGCGCGACGTGCGGCCGGGCGAGGCGCTGGTCATCACCGCGCGTGGCGAGCTGTTCTCCGAGGTGTGCGCCGAGCCCGTCGAGCACACCCCGTGCATTTTCGAGTACGTGTACTTCGCGCGCCCCGACTCGATGATCGACAACGTCTCGGTGCACAAGGCACGCATGCGCATGGGCATCAAGCTGGGCGAGAAAATCCTGCGCCTGCGCCCGGACCATGACATCGACACCATCATTCCGATCCCGGACACCTCGCGCGATGCCGCGCTGGAAATCTCCAACGTGCTCGGGGTGAAGTACCGCGAGGGCTTCATCAAGAACCGTTACATCGGCCGTACCTTCATCATGCCGGGGCAGGGTGAACGCGTGAAGTCGGTGCGTCGCAAGCTCAACCCGATCCACCTGGAGTTCCGCAACCGCGTGGTGCTGCTGGTCGACGACTCGATCGTGCGCGGCACCACCAGCCAGCAGATCGTGCAGATGGCGCGCGACGCCGGCGCGCGCAAGGTGTACCTGGCCAGCGCCGCACCGCCGGTGCGTTACCCGAACATCTACGGCATCGACATGCCGGCCGCTGAAGAGCTGGTCGCGCACAATCGCACCGTGGAGCAGATCGAAGCGCATCTGGGCTGCGACTGGCTGATCTACCAGGACATCGAAGACATGGAAGCGGCCGTCAGCGAGGGCAACCAGGAACTGAAGTCGTTTGACTCCTCCTGTTTCACCGGCGTATACCCGACCGGGATCGAGCCGGGCTACTTCGAGCGCATCCAGCAGCTGCGCTCGGACGACGCCAAGCACAAGCGCCGCGCCTGAGGCGTGGCGGTGAGCGCGCAGCTGCCGCCTGACGATGCGGCCGGCGACCTGCTGCGCGCCGCGCAGTGGTGCATGGCCGAGGCCGATCCGCTGCGCAAGGTCGCGCTGACCCAGCATTACGCCCGGCAGTTCCGTGCCGGGCAGCTCAAGGCCGCCACCGAGGCACCGCCGCCGGATGCCATCCGCATGCCGGGCCGTCCCCCCGGGCTGCAGCTGGTGCATCCGCGTGAGCTGCCGCGTCGCGGACTGGGTACGCCGGAGGGGCGTGCGGCCTTCATCCATGCCATCGCGCACATTGAACTGAACGCCATCGACCTGGCCTGGGATGCGGTCTACCGCTTCCGGGGCCTGCCGCCGTCATTCCAGGCTGACTGGGTCAGCGTGGCCGATGACGAATCACGGCACTTCATGCTGCTGCACGGGCGGCTTGAGGCGCATGGCCACACCTATGGCGATTTCCCCGCCCACAACGGGCTGTGGGAAATGTGCGAACGCACCGCGCACGATGGACTGTCACGCATGGCCCTGGTGCCGCGCGTGCTCGAAGCGCGTGGGCTGGATGTAACCCCGGGCATGATCACCAAGCTGCGATCGTCCAATGATCACGCCACCGCCGATGTGCTGGAGGTGATCCTGCGCGAGGAAGTGGCGCATGTGGCCGCCGGCTCGCGCTGGTACCGCTGGTACTGCGCGCGCGAAGGCGTCGAGCCGCGTGCGCGGTTCATCGCGCTGCTGAAGGAGTACGCGGGCGGCTATCTCAATGGTCCGTTCAATCTGGAAGCGCGATTGCTGGCCGGATTCGATGAAGAAGAGATGGCCGATCTGGTCGAGCAGGCAGGTGGTACGCGCGCCTGATGCGGGTACGTGCCCAGGATCATGGCGTTGACACGCATGGCGTGTCCTCGGGGTCCATCATCATTTCAGGCGTTGGGCAGAACGACGCGCTTTCCATCTTCGGTGGGGCGATTGATGTAGAACAACCCCGGTCCCGGCCGATACGGCAACTCCCGCACCCCCTCATCGGCCGCATACAACAACGCCGTATCGCCCAGCGCATCAAAATTCCAATGCGCCGACTGCATCAGGTAGCGCTGGCGTAATCGTAGTTCCTGCGCGGCATCCAGCGCCTGGCCTGCCAACAAGCGCGCTGCAATGTCCTGCAGATCCTCCGGCAGCGCCAGCGCGGGCACCTCATCCGGCGACTGCCGCCACATCACGCCAGCAGCGGCTGCGCGCGCATGCATGATCCGCAACGCCACCAGCTGATAGCGCCAGTCGATCTCGCGCTTGAGCACGACGGCGGCATGCGCGAACAGCACCCACTGCGGCAGCACGCTGTCACTGCCCGCCACCCGCATCTGCTGCCAGCGATGCCATACGTCCACCCACACCGACGCGTCATCCAGCCCCAGTGATGCCTGCCAGCGCCGGCAGGCCGCCTGCGCGCGAAGGAATACCTGGGTGCCGCGCAGCAGGGCCAGGGGCGGTGCCGCGGTGTCGGGCACGTTGTGCTGGCGGATGCGCTGGCCCTGGGGCCGCGTCAGCAGCTTGGGGCCTTCCATGCGCTGGTCGTAGCCGCCGCCGATGTTGGCGTGCACGCCGGGCAGGGTGAGCTCCTCGAAGGTCGGAGCCACCGTGCTCAACGCAAAATGCTCCCGGTGCTCATCACGTGCGGCCAGCTGTACCACCGTGTCCGCACAGCCGGCCTGCAGTGCGATGCGCGGCTGTTGATCCGTCTGTCGGGTACTGATCGCCACCACCGTGTCGAACAGGCCCACGAAGCGCACCGGCCGCTTACGCAGTGCGTCGTCGCTGGCCAGCGCCCAGCCGGTCCGGCGCAGCTGTTCGCGCAGCCATGCGTGGTCGCCATCACGGTTGAGCCGGTTCACCGCGTCGCGGGCCGAAGCGGCACCACGTGAGTACCCGAAGAGGTCGATGCGGACGTCGTGGAGCGTCTGTCCCGGCCGGACCGCGGCCAATGCGCGCAGTGCTTCGGGAAGTCGCTCATCCAGTGCGCGCCGGACTTTGGCCATCACACCGCTGCGTCCGATGCCGAACGCCAGCCCCATCAGGTCATCCTCCTCGCCGGTGCGGGTGCCGGCACCCTCGACATAGATCGCCAGGGACAGCAGCCCGGGCGGCGCAGGGGAGGGGGTACGGTGATCGGGGTACAGCGCGTGCAGGCGTGCAATGTTGGTCAGACCATTGCTGTAGCTGCTGGTAAGCCGGCTCTGGTAGGGCGAGGCATCGTCAGCCAGCACCGCCGGTGCGGGCGGGCGCGGAGCGGGCGTGGTGGCCCCGGCGGGGCGCGAGGCGTGCTGCAGGTTGTCGGCGTTGTTGCGGGTGCCGTCGAAGAACAGGCCGATCTGCAGCGTGGCGGTGTCGTTCGCGGTGGGCTGCCCTGCCATGGCCTCGGTTCCCCGTTCGATGCGCTTCCACGGTAACCCGAAAGCGGTACTTACGCGACATAGCTGAACCGTCGTGGCTGCGGGTCACAGTTCCGGATAGTGACTGCGCGGGGCTATTGAATTCACACGAGCGGATGCAGCCATATGGAGTGGCTGCTGACAGGGGCGGCAGTGCAACAACAACCATGACTGTTCACTCACGGAGAACGACACGATGTCCAGTTCGATGAGAAAGACCGCAGGTGTGCTTGCGCTGTGCCTGGTCGGAGCGGGAACCGCCGCTGCCGCTCCGCTGTTCAAGCCGGTAACGGTACTGAGTCGCGCCAGCGCGACCAGCCAGCCGGCGGTGCAGGCGCTGTTATCAGCCCCTTCCACCGCCGCCGTGGAAGAGGTCCGCGTTGATGCTGCCGCTGTGGTGCCCGCGCAGCGTCAGCTCGAGTTTGCGCTGCTGGGAACCGAGGTGAAAGCCCTGCAGCAACGCGTCGAGTCGCTGCCCGACGGTGGCAGCATCTGGTATGGGCAGCTGCGCGCTGCGTCGGACAAACTGACCCGGGCCAGCAGCAACGACCCGGGCAATTCGGTCATTCTGGTCAGCGACGGGCAGACCGTGACCGGATCGATCCGAAAGGACGGTCAGCTGTACCGGCTGCGTCCGGTCAGCGATGGCCGGCACGTGCTGGTGCAGGTCGATGAATCGCGCATGCCGGCCGACCATCCGGCGGCCGATTACAACGCACTGCCAAAGATCGACATGGCCGTGGATGAGCGTGTCACCGCGGCAGCGGCGTCGTCGGGCACCCCGGCCACCATCCGCGTACTGGTCGCGGCCACCAACGCGGCGGTGAGCGCCTACGGCGGCAACATGCAGTCGCTGGTCCAGCTGGCCGTGGCCGAATCCAACCAGAGCTACATCAACAGCAATGTGGGCATCACGCTGCAGTTGGCCAACTACCAGGCCGTGGCCTACACCGAGTCGGGCAACTTCAACACCGACCTGGCGCGTTTCCGCTCCACCAGTGACGGATACATGGACGCCATCCACACCACCCGCAACAGCACTGCCGCCGACGTGGCCGTGCTGCTGATCAACAACAGCAGCTACTGCGGGCTGGCATCAGGCATTGGTTCAAGTGCGTCCACCGCATTTGCGGCGGTGTACTGGGACTGCGCGACCGGGTACTACTCGTTCGCGCATGAAATCGGCCATCTGCAGAGCGCGCGGCATGACATCGCCGCCGATCCCAGCACCAGCCCGTATGCGTACGGTCATGGCTATCGCTACCAGCCGGCAAGCGGCTCGCGCTGGCGCACGATCATGGCCTACGACTGCACCAGTGGCTGCCCGCGGTTGAATTTCTGGTCCAATCCGAACATCAGCTACAACGGGGTGCCGATGGGCATTGCGTCCAGCGCCGACAACCAGCGCGTGCTGGTCAATACGAAGGCAACGATCGCCGCCTTCCGGTGACGGAACACGGCGCGCACGACCAACGGTGTGCCCGCCGCGAGGCGGGCACCCCCCCTTGGTGGGTACGCCCGATGTTCCGGTCTATACCCACCGTTGGTGGGTACGCTTTACGCCAACGAATCCAGCGTCCACCCCTGCGCCGTCACACGCAGCACCGACCCCTGCTCGTACCAGTCACCCAGTACGATCCGCGTGCAGGCGCGGCCACCGGCCTGCAGCGCGTGAATGGCGGGGCGGTGGGTATGACCGTGAATCATCGTATCCACGCCATGCCGGACGAAGGTGGCGACCACCTCCTCCGGTGCAACATCGGTGACCGTTTCAAACGTGGCGCGATCACCCTGTTTCATATCCGACTGCCGCGCCTGGCTGGCATCGCGTGCCTTCTGCGCGAAGGCAATGCGTGCGGCGAGGGGCTGTGCCAGGAACTGCGCCTGGAAAACCGGGTCGCGGGTCTGTGCACGGAACTGCTGGTAGGCCACGTCATCGGTGCACAGCAGGTCACCATGGCCCAGCAGCACGGGGCGTCCGTAGAGATCGATCACGCTGGGATCGGGCAGGATGCGGAAGCCGGCGCGGCGTGCGTAGTCTTCACCTACCAGGAAGTCGCGGTTGCCGCGGATGAAATACACCGGAACGCCTGCCGCGGCAACTGCTTTGAGCGCATCGGCGACTGCGTCGGCTGCCGCCGAGGGCGTGTCATCGCCAATCCAGGCTTCGAACAGGTCACCCAGGATGTACAGCGCTTCGGCCTGCATGGCTTCATCGCGCAGGAAGGCCAGGAACAGCTCGGTGATGGCTGGACGACTGGGGTCCAGATGCAGATCGGAAATGAACAGCGTGGTCATGCCCGCATTGTACCGCTGGCCCAGCGCCCGTAGCGCCACGCCCTGCGTGGCTTCGACCAGGTTTGACATCGCGTGGCCACGCAGGGCGTGGCGCTACAGCCCAAGCGGCAACCACTGCAGGCTGGCACCGGCCAGCGCCGTGGCAATGGCCGTGGCGGCCAGCACGTCGCTGGGGTAGTGCAGCCCCAGCACGACGCGTGACAGGCCCACCGCCAGGGTGAACGGCACCAGCAGCGGGGCCAGCCACGGGTAATAAGCCAGGGCGACAATGGTGAACGACACCGCATGCAGGGTGTGACCGGACGGGAAGCTGAACTCGTCCAGCGGAGCCACCCAGGCACGAATGCGCAGGTCGGCGGCAAACGGCCGGGGACGCCGCGTCCAGCGTTTCAGTCCCTTGTACAGCAGCAGGGCCATCACGCCGGTGGCGGCCATGTGGATGGAGGCGCGCAGGCCATCGAAGCCATCCACCACCACCAGCATCCCCATCAGCGCATACCAGAAGACCCCGTCACCCAGGCGGCTGACGGTGGCAAACAGGCGACGCACATGGCGGCGGCGGCAGTAATGATTGGCCCGGCGGCACCAGCGGGTTTCGCGCCCGCGCAGGGCGTCAAGCGGCATGATCGGCATGTGACCTCCGGGCGTGGGCCAGTTCGGCGAGCAGGGCTTCGAATTCCGCGACCACCTGCTGCGGATGCAGCCGCTTCATCGCCATGGCCGCGTTGCGGCCCAGTCGTTGACGTTCGGCATCGTCCGCCGCCAGACGTACGGCGGCGGCCTGGAACTGTTCATCGTCGTTCACGGCCACGCCACTTTCATCGTTGCGCAGGTACTCGCGCGCCGCGCCGTAATCGAACGCGACCGTGGCCACGCCGCTGGCCATGGCTTCCAGGGTGACGTTGCCGAAGGTTTCGCTGCGGCTGGCGAACAGGAACAGGTCGCCGCTGGCAAAGTGCCGTGCCAGGGCCTCGCCGCGCTGCACGCCGCAGAAGATGAAGTCGGGGTTCTCGTGCGCCAGCTTCTCGCGTGAGGGGCCGTCACCGACGAACACAAAGCGCGCCTTCGGACGCACCTGCTGCAGTTTGCGGAAGGCCTTCACCGCCAGCCCGAGGTTCTTTTCCGGAGCGATGCGGCCAACATAGATGGCGGCAAATCCCGTGCCATCGATGCCCCATTCCTCGCGCAGGGCGGGATCGCGTCGTTGCGGGTCGAACTGGGTGCTGTCGACGGCGCGGGCGAGCAGGCGCACGCGATCGAAGCCTTGGCTGCCGAGGAACTGCTGCAGTTCCTGGGTAGGCACCAGGGTGGCATCGGCCTGGTTGTGGAAGCGGCGCATCCAGCGCATGGCGGCAGCCTGCAGCCAGGCCACTCCGTAGTCAGGCAGGTATTCATCAAAGCGGGTGTGGAAGCCGGTCGCGACCGGAATGCCCAGCCGGCGTGCGGTGCGCAGCGCGGACCACCCCAGCGGGCCTTCGGTGGCGATGTAGATCGCATCGGGACGGTGCTGCTGCCACTGCCGGGCCAGTCGTTTGGGGGCCGGCAGGCCGAAGCGCAGGCCCGGATAGCGCGGCAGGCCGGCCCCGGACACCAGCAGGGCATCGCCGCTGTCGGCTTCATCGCCCTGGCGTGGACGCACCAGGTCCACCTGGTGCCCGGCCTCGCGCAGGCCCGTTTCCAGGCTCTGCACGGTCAGGGCGACACCGTTGACCTCCGGGGGATAGGTTTCGGTGACGATGGCATAGCGCATGGCGGGCCTCCAGTTTCCGCGCATGCTCGGCGCTGGCGATGTAGCCGACATGACGCAGGTGTTACCAGCCGATGACTTCCCGTAGAGCCGGGCTCTGCCCGGCGATCCGTACATCATGTAACCCCGCAATCGACTAGACGAAAAAAACCACGGCCCCGAAGGGCCGTGGTTGTCAGGCAGTTACAGCGCGATGGATCAGAAGCGCTGCTGGTACTTCATGTACACGAAGCGTCCGATGTCGTAGCCGCCGTAGTACGAGAAGGCCGAGTTCGGCTTGCTGTACATCACCGGGCCGTACTTCTCGAACACGTTGTTGGCACCGACCGACACCGTGGCCTCCCACGGCAGGCTGTAGCGGAACTGCACGTCGTGGAAGGTCACCGAACCACGCTCGTTGTAGTTGCGCGAACCCTTGTACCACGGCGCGTACTGGCCCGGATCGGAGCACTCATCGGGATACAGCGAGATGCTGGCGCACTGTTCCTTCACGCCCGAGTAATAGCGTGCGGTCCAGCTGGCACCGAAGTTGCCCAGGTCGTAGCCCAGCACCAGGTTCGAACGGACGCGGAATGCGCTGCCGATGCCGTTGGTCACGATCGGGACGATCGAGCTGTCGTTGGAGGTGCGGTAGGTCGCGCTGGAGACATAGGTGGTCGCCGAGTTGACCAGGAACTTGCCGAAGCCGGTTTCCAGGCGGTAGCTCAGGTCCAGATCGTAACCTTCGGTTTCCATGAAGCCCGCATTGCGGTTGCCGAACTTCAGGTTGGTCACGATGCCGTTGCTCGGATCACGCTGGAAGCGCGAGCAGCGTGCATCGATGCCGGCCTCGTAGCAGTCCTGCAGGATCTGGGTCGGCGTATCGGCAATGATGGTGTTGTCGATGCGGATCTTCCACCAGTCCAGCGAGGCGTTGAAGCCCTGGATGAAGCTCGGGCTCCACACCAGGCCCAGCGTCTTGCTGGTCGAGGTTTCCGGGGTCAGGTCCGGGTTCGAGCCGGAGGTGAACGGCACCGGGGTCGCGTCGGTGGCCACGGTCACCGGGGTGCCGCCCTGGCGCAGCTGACGGAAGGTCGCCGCGTTGGCGATGTCACGCGAGCAGCGTGCACGCACTTCGGCGCTGGTGCGCGACGAACCGAACACGGTGTCGCACGGATCGCTGAACTGCGCGAAGGTTTCCGAACCGCCACCGAACAGGTCGCTGATGGTCGGTGCGCGGAAGCCTTCTGCCCAGGTACCACGGACCAGCAGCGATTCGATCGGCTTCCACTTGAAACCGAACTTGCTGTTGAGCGTGTTTCCGAAGGTGTCGTAGTCCGAGAAGCGGGTTGCGCCGTTGAAGCTCAGTTCCTTCGCGCCCGGCAGGTCAGCCAGCACCGGCACGTTCACTTCCAGGTAGGCTTCGTTGACGGTGTAGTCGCCACCGGTCGGGCCAGCGGCCAGGTTGGTGGTCGCGCCGGTCTGTGCCAGCGGATCCGGCTGGTACTTGCCTTCTTCCTTGCGGCTTTCCACGCCGAAGGCGAAGCCCAGGTCGCCGCCCGGCAGGGCCACGATGCTGCCGGCGATGTTGGCGAAGAAGTTCTTCGAGGTGGTCTGGCCCTTGGTGACTTCTTCCGGGAACAGCCACGCCTGCAGTTCTTCATTGCCGTACAGGCCATCAGCCGCGGTGGTGCCGTACGGAACCAGCGGGTTCCACGGCTTGCACACGTCGTAGCCGATCGGCGCGGCGGCGGTACCGCACTGCACCTTGCCGGTGGCTGCGTTGTAGAACGACGGACCGACGCCGGCGGCAACGCGTGCCTTGTGCAGGTTGCCCGTGGCGACCGACTCCAGCTCGTTGCGGTTGTACTGGTAGCCCACGTCCCAGTTGAAGTAACGGTCACCGATGTCGAACGAACCATCGAACGACGCCACCGCACGGTAGGTCTTCAGTTCGCTGGTGGTGACGCGCGGCACTTCCCAGGTACGACGGTTCCAGGCCACTGCGGTCGGGGTGGCGTAACCGTGCTGGTTGCCGAACGGGTTGAAGTAGCTGTTCACCGACATCGAACCAACGCCGGCGGTGCTCGACTGCAGCGGGTAGCCGGCGATCTGGCGGCTGGATTCACGCTGGTTGTAGCCCAGTTCGGTGCGGAAGTTGATGCTGTCGGTGATCGCGAAGCGACCGTCGAAGTACACCGAGTCACGCTTGACCGGGTACATCACGTGCATCTGGTCGTTGGCGTTGCTGACGTCGCCGGTGAACGGCGTGGTGCTGGTGAGGTGGTAGTTGCCCGGCAGGGTCGGGTCGCTCCCACGGTTGAGCGAATAGCCGCAGCCCGCGGTGGCGGTGCAGCCCGGGCCGCGCACGCCGGTGAACTGGCCATACTGGCTGATGGTGGTCCAGTTGCTGGAATCGTTCGGGTGACGGTCGGTCATGCCGTACTGGCTGAACCAGCGGTCACGCGCCCACACGCCCTTTTCTTCAGCATGCTCGGCCGACAGGGTCAGCGAGATGCGGTCGTTGCTCCAGCCGGTGACCACGTCGAAACGCGAGCGCTCGCCGTCGCCCTGGCTGTACTGGCCGTGGTAGACGTTGGCGGTGGTGCCGGTGACGTTGCTGCGGGTGATGATGTTGACCACACCGGCCATGGCGTCGGAGCCGTAGATGGCCGACGCGCCGTCCTTCAGTACTTCAATGCGTTCCACCGCCGACACCGGCAGGGTGGACACGTCCTGGTAGCCGGACGTGCTGATGCCCAGACGCTTGCCGTTGACCAGCACCAGGGTGCGCTGGGTGCCCAGGTTGCGCATGTCGATGTAGGTGCCACCGGCGTTTTCACCTGCGGTCAGCGCGTTGGCGCGGCTGATGGTCGGGCTGCCCATCGCGGTGACGTTCTGCAGGATGTCGGCGACCGAGCTGAAGCCCTGCTTTTCGATGTCGTTGCGGCTGATCGCAAACACCGGCTGTGCGGTTTCGACGTCGACCTGGCGGATGCGCGAACCGGTGATCTCGATGCGATCCAGATTGGTGGTGTTCGGTGTTTCCTGTGCCATGGCCGGGGCGGCAACCAGGCCGGCGGTCCCCGCAACCAGGGCATAGCGGATGGCCTGCCCCAGTACGTTGGTGCGTGAATTCATGAAGGCTCTCTCTCTCGTTTCGATCTGGATCAAAAGAGTCGACGGGGATCCCAAGTTCCCCGTCTCCTCGAAAAACCAGCCGCCAAGTGAGGCTGGTGTCTCGATCATTGTCCGGTCGTTAAGCCGTTGTAAAGGCTTTGCAACGTGTTTTTCACTTGTGAGTAACAAGTGAGAGAAATTCGTTGGAGAATCAACGCATTGTGATCTTCGCGTGAACAAACCCGGATGTCCAGATGTATCGGAATGTGTCCCGATGCTGCGTCGCAGCATGAACATTGCGCAAACGGGTGCGTACCACGCGGCTCGCAAGCAAAGAAAAACCCGGCCGGAGCCGGGTTGCATGCTTCAGTCGGATGCCGCCACGCAAGGCGTGGTGCTACGCCACGAAGGGGCGGAACTGGATGCCCAGTCCGGCCATGCCCTCGGCTTCGCCCAGCAGGTCGGCGCGCAGCAGCGGCCGGGCGTCGATGAACGACTGCGGCAGGATCAGCGCCAGCCGGTTGTCGTCGGCGGTCAGCTCCAGCGCCGGCATCGGGGCGTCCTCATGGGCGCGGTTGAGCAGCACGGCCAACCGCAGCAGCGCGGTCATGCGCCGGGCCGGCTGCAGCAGGCGCTCGGGCAGGGCATCGAAGGCGGTCTTGGAGACATTGCGGCGGTGGCTGCGCACCATCGCTGCCAGCAGTTGCTGCTCCTGGCGCGAGAAGCCGGCAATGTCGGAATTTTCCAGCACGTAGCTGCCGTGCACGTGATAGCCACTGTGCGCGATCATCAGCCCCAGTTCGTGCAGGCGGGCGGCCCAGCCCAGCATGCGCGCGTCGTCCGCATCCAGTTTCCAGCGGTCCTCGACCTGCGCCAGCAGGTCCAGTGCGGTGCTCTCCACCCGCGCGGCCTGCGCGGTGTCGATGCCGTAACGCAGGGTCAGCGCGTCGACCGATTCGTCACGCAGGTCGTTCTCGCTGGCGCGGCCCAGGATGTCGTACAGGATGCCCTCGCGCATCGCTGCCTTGCTGACCAGCAGCTTCTGCAGCCCGAGCGCCTGGAACGCCGCCTCCAGCACCAGGATGCCGCCGGCGATGATCGGACGTCGCTCAGCCGACAGGCCGGGCAGGTTGATGTCCTCGATCTTCTTGGCTTTCAGCAGTTCGTCGCGCAGCTGGGGCAATGCCTCGGCGGTGATCGCGCCCTTGCTCAGCTTCATGCTCGCGCAGATTTCGCTGATGGCCTTGTGCGTGCCCGACGAACCCAGGGCTTCGTCCCAACCCAGCGCGCGGTACTTGGTCGCGAACTGCTGGAACTCCGCGCCGATCTCGGTCAGCGCATCCTTCCAGCGTCGCTTGCTCAGCTTGCCGCCCGGGAAGAAGCGCCGGGTACTGGCGATGCACCCGGCCTGCAGGCTTTCGCGCTCCAGGGTCTGCATGCCCTGGCCGATGATGAATTCGGTAGAACCGCCGCCGATGTCGATCACAAGGCGGCGCTGGTCCGGCTTGGGCGGCTGTGCATGGGCCACGCCGAGATAGATGAGTCGTGCCTCTTCGCGCCCGCTCACCACTTCGATGGCATAGCCCAATGCGGTTTCAGCCGGCATCAGGAACGCCTGCGGAGAACGCAGCTGGCGAACCGTGTTGGTGGCCAGTGCGCGTACCCGGGTGGCGGGGATGCCGCGCAGGCGCTGCCCGAACCTGGCCAGGCATTCCAGCGCGCGCTGGCGCGCCTCGGCGGACAGGCCGCCTTTGCCATCCAGGCCGTCGGCCATGCGCACGGTCTCGCGCAGGCGATCAACCACGCGCAGCTGCCCCAGGGTGTAGCGCGCGATGACCATGTGGAAACTGTTGGAGCCCAGGTCGATGGCGGCGAGCAGGTCGCCATCCTGCAGGGCGGGCGGAGTCGTGGAGGTATGCGGCATGGCGGAATGGTAGCCGAAGCGGGGTGCCGCTCGTCACCGCGCGGTCTTCACATGGAGAGTGGCGCGACGAAGTGTCGCAATGTGTGCGATCGGTAGCGCCGGGCGGGGGGGGGGCCCCCGCGGGGGGGGGGGGCGCCCCCCGCCCGCGGGCCCCCCGGGGGGGGGGGGGTGGGGGGGGTTTACACAAGGCGCGGGGGC
>NZ_RHPP01000113.1 GCF_003935715.1 Stenotrophomonas sp. 278
GTACGCGGCCGACGCCGTCCTGGCGCGCGCCCGCCAAGGAGGAGTCGGCTCCACGCCGCCGCCCGACACGACGCGGAGCGCGCCCGCTGTGGCGTGGTCTGCTGATTCTTGCGCTGACCACCGGCGCGCTGCTGGGCTGCGCGTACTGGTGGAAGCACCACCGTCAGGCCCCGCTGCCGGAAGCCAGCGTGCCCGAAGGGGCGGTCAGCATCGACAACCCGGTGCAGAGCGAGGAGCTGCCGGCAGAAGATCTGTCGGAGGCCGCCGCGACGACTCACCTCGATGCCGCTGGCGATGCGTCGCTGCTGTCCGATCCGGATCTGGCGATAATCCGCGAGGCCGACCTGTACGCCTGGTTCGCGGCCGGTGGACCGGTACCGGTGGACGAATCCCAGGCCCAGCCCAGCCGCCCGGAACCGGCCTCTGCCGGCCTGGAGACCACCGATGCCGATGAATAAGTACACCCCCCTGCTGTGCCTGATGGCGTTGGCCCCACTGGCCGCCAATGCGACACCGCAGCCCCTCGCTCTGCCCCAGGCCGTAACCACTCCCACTCAGGCCGCAGCGCACCCGGCCCAGTTGCGCGAGCTGCGCAGCCAGCTGGCCCAGTGGCAGTCCCTGCCGGAGTCCGAACGCACCCGCATCCGCGAGGCCGCGCAGCGTCTGGCCGCGCTGCCCCCCGAACAGCAGCAGAGCGTACGTGCCACCTTCGCCGCGCAGGATGCGCGCTTCCGCGACGGCTGGCGCCTGGGGCCGACGCTGGGTGCCCAGTTCCCGAAGCTGGAAGGCCTGTTCGGCTTCCTGCCGATGGAACAGCGCGACACCGCGCTGAAAGTGCTGCGCCAGCTCACCCCGGATCAGCTGGCCCAGCTGACCCTGATCGCCCAGCGCACCCCGCCGCAGGAACGCGACACCGTGCGGGCGGCGTTCCTGGCGCTGGCACCGGCCGACCGCGACCGCTGGCTGCACGCGCACGTGGTGCGCTGACCGTTTAATGCCGGTCATGGGTTTTGTCAGCCGACGCGCGTAAGATGGCGGCCCGCAACCCGGTGCCTGTGCCCTCCGCGCGCGACCGCAGTTGACGTCCGTACGTCCATGTCTACCGCTCTTCCTGCTCCGCGCCTTTCCACCGAAGTGCGCGCCACCGGCCTGCTCGCGCTGCCGCTGGTCCTGGGCCATGTCTCCACCGGCCTGATCTCCTTCGTCGACAACGTCATTGCCGGTCATCACGGCACCCAGACCCTGGCCGCGGTGACCATCGGCACCGCGCTGCTGTGGTTGCCGATGCTGATTCCGATCGGCACCCTGATTTCGCTGACCGCGTCGGTGTCGCAGCTGCATGGTGCAGGACGCGAACGTGAGATCGGCCCGTTGTTCCGCCAGGCGCTATGGCTGGCGCTGGGGCTGGGCCTGATCATGTTCACCTTCCTGACGGTGGTGCCGCCCCTGCTGCCGGCGTTCGGCATCGCGCCGGACATCGTGCCGGGGGCGACCGCGTTTCTGCATGCGGTGCGCTGGGGTGGCCCGGCGCTGACCCTGTACTTCTGCATGCGCTATCTCAGTGAAGGCATGCACTGGACGCTGCCGACCATGCTGCTGGGTTTTGGCGGCCTGCTGGTGCTGGCTCCGCTGGGCTATGTGCTCTGCTACGGCGAGCTCGGCTTCCCTGAGCTGGGTGCTGAAGGGCTGGGCATCGCCTCGGCCACCATGATGTGGATGCAGGCGCTGTGCTTTGCGGGCTACCTGTGGAAGACCCGGCGCTTTGCCCATCTGGAACTGTTCTCGCACTTCGAGCTGCCGCGCTGGCGGGCGATCTGGGACCTGCTGCGCACCGGCCTGCCGATCGGTATCACCGTGCTGATGGAAGGCGGTCTGTTCATCGTCACCGCGCTGCTGATCGGGCGTCTGGGCGCAACCGAGGCAGCTTCGCACCAGATCGCGATCAACGTGGCCCAGCTGTGCTTCATGATTCCCATGGGTGTGGCTGAAGCGACCACCGTACGGGTCGGGTATGCGGTCGGCAGCAACGACGGTTCGGGCGTGCGCCGTGCGGCCAACGCGGGGCTGGTGATCATTGTGGGCACGCAGACGCTGTCGGCGCTGGTGCTGCTGTTCGGCCATGACGCCATCGTGGGTGTCTATACGGCCGACCTGGGCGTGGCGGCGCTGGCCTCCACCCTGCTGCTTTATGCGGCGGCGTTCCAGTTCCCGGATGGCATCCAGGTGCTGTCGGCCGGTGCCTTGCGCGGGCTGAAGGACACCCGGGTGCCGATGTTCATCGCCATGTTCTCCTACTGGGGCCTGGGCATGCCGCTCGGGGCCGGGTTGGGGCTGGGGCTGGGCATGGGGCCGCAGGGCATGTGGCTGGGCCTGATCCTGGGCCTGACCGCGGCTGCGATTCTGATGGCATGGCGACTGCGGGTGAGCAGTCGCCGTGTCGGAAACGGCCCTGTTGCAACGGTGTGATCCGCCCCCACACAGGACACCCTGACTTGTGTCCGATGCCGGTCTGACCGGCACCGGCTATGCTGGTACCACGGCAAGAAGCCAACTGGAGTTTCCCCATGAACCAACCTGTGCGTCGCAACCCCGTGGCCAGCTTCTTCATCGGGCTGTGGGATGTGATGAACTTTACCCGCCGGCTGATCCTGAACCTGGTGTTCTTCGGTCTGCTGTTGCTGGTGCTTGTCATGTTCGTCGTGGCGGCCGGCAGGAGCGCCGGTTCCAATCGTGCGCTGCAGGACCGCACCACGCTGGTGATCGCGCCGGAAGGCAAGCTGGTCGAGCAGTACACCGCCGATCCGCTCAGCCGCGCGCTGGCCAAGGCCGTTGGCGACAATGCCGCCGAGGAAATCCAGCTGCGCGACCTGGTCCGTGGCATCGATGCCGCACGCCAGGACAAGAAGATCGAACGCGTGGTCCTGCAGCTGGACAAGCTGCAGCCCAGCGGTTTTGCCTCGATGCGTGAAGTGGCCGCCGCACTGCAGGAACTGCGCGGCTCCGGTAAGCAGATCGTGGCCTACAGCGACGGCATGAGCCAGTGGCAGTACCTGCTTGCCGCACAGGCCAACGAGGTCTACCTGGATCCGATGGGCGGACTGGTGCTGGAAGGCCTGAGCCGCTATCGCCAGTACTTCCGTGCCGGCCTGCAGGACAAGCTGGGCGTGGACGTGCATCTGTTCAAGGTGGGTGAGTACAAGTCCGCCGCCGAACCCTATGTGCTGGATGCGGCCTCGCCGCAGGCCAAGGAAGCCGATCTGTTCTGGATGAACGACGTTTGGCAGCGCTACCTGGCCGACGTCGCCAAGGCCCGCAAGCTGGATGCCGCACAGCTGGCCGCCGGCATCGACACAATGCCCGAAGGTGTGGCCGCCGCAGGCGGCGACCTGGCCAAGTTCGCCCTGCAGCAGAAGCTGGTGGATGGGCTGAAGACCCGTGAAGAAGTGGAAGACCTGCTGGCCGATCGCGGCGTGGCGGACGAAGATGCCGACGGCGGCTTCCGCAACATCGGGCTGGGTGACTACCTGACCCAGCTCGACCTGCGCCGCTCGCCGGTGGACTCGCGTCCGCAGGTGGCGGTGGTGGTCGCCGCGGGTGAAATCGCCGGTGGCGACCTGCCGGCCGGCCGCGTCGGCGGCGAATCGACCTCGGCACTGCTGCGCGAAGCGCGCGAAGACAAGGACGTAAAGGCCGTGGTGCTGCGCGTCGACTCGCCGGGCGGTGAAGTGTTCGCTTCCGAGCAGATCCGCCGTGAAGTGGTGGCGCTGAAGGCCGCCGGCAAGCCGGTGGTGGTCTCGATGGGCGACCTGGCGGCATCCGGCGGTTACTGGATCAGCATGAACGCCGACAAGATCTATGCCGACCCGTCGACCATCACCGGTTCGATCGGCATCTTCGGCATGATTCCGAACCTGGCGCGTTCGCTGGACAAGATCGGCGTGCACACCGATGGCGTGGGTACCACCCGCTTTGCCGGTGCGTTCGACATCACCCGCCCGATGGACCCGGCCGTCGGCCAGGTGATCCAGTCGGTGATCAACAAGGGCTATGCCGATTTCACCGGCAAGGTCGCCGATGCGCGCAACAAGCCGGTCGAGGCGGTGGATGAAGTGGCACGCGGTCGTGTCTGGAGTGGCGCACAGGCCAAGGAGCGCGGTCTGGTCGACGATTTCGGCGGCCTGCGCGTGGCCCTGACCGATGCCGCCGCCCGCGCCAAGCTGGGCGGCCTGGACAAGGTCCGCGTGCGCTATATCGAGAAGCCGGCGACGCCGCTGGCGCAGTTCATCGGCGGCTTTGCCGGCACCCGTGCCGGTGCGTGGATGCTGGGTGAGTCGGGCATGGCCCGCATGATGCTGGCGCGTTCGATGCCGGAGCTGGACACCCAGTTGCGCTTTGTCGAGAACGCCGCCCGCGATCCGCGCGGTAGCGCGCCGGTGAAGGCATTGGCGTATTGCTTCTGCGGCTTCTGATGGTTGAGGGGCACGACCAACGGTCGTGCCCTACCGTATCCGCAATGGATCACGGCGAGCCCCGGTAGGTCACGACCGTTGGTCGTGACTTAACGCCCGCTTTCTGCGTTGTCTGCCGCGCTTGTATCCGGTGCTTTCTCCAAGGCGTCGCGCGCTGCCTTGGCTTTGTCCAGCGGCTGCTGCATGGCGTCGCGCAGGGCGGTGGCCTGGGGTTCCGGTGGCTTGTCGGGTGAGGGCGCGGCGGGTGGTCGGTTGCAGCCGGCCAATGCCAGCACGGCGGCCAGGGACAGGGTGAGGCGGATCAGCATGGCAACCTCGGCGAGTCAGTCTGATGGCGTGCAGTGTGGCACCGCTTCGCCGCCCCGTGTGTGACGGGGTGCGTCGCCACGGCATGCGGGCTATCCTGCCGCACCACGATGATTGCAGGAGAACTCCGTGAGCGCACAGCGTTGGCGTCTGGATGGACAGACCGCCCTGATTACCGGTGCCAGCGCCGGCATCGGACTGGCGATCGCGCATGAACTGGCGGGATTTGGTGCGGACCTGCTGATCGTCGGCCGCGACGCTGATGCCTTGGAAGTAGCACGCGATGAACTGGCCGATGCCTTTCCCGAACGTGAGATCCATGGCTTGTCGGCGGACGTTTCCGACGACGATGATCGTCGGCAGATCCTGGATTGGGTGGAGGACCACAGCGACGGCCTGCACCTGCTGATCAACAATGCCGGCGGCAACATCACCAAGCCGGCTACGGAGTACACCGAAGACGAGTGGCGCGGGATCTTCGAAACCAATCTGTTCTCGGCCTTCGAGCTTTCGCGCTATGCGCACCCGCTGCTGACACGCCACGCGGCGTCAGCCATCGTCAACGTCGGCAGCGTGTCGGGTCTTACCCATGTGCGCAGCGGCGCGGTGTACGGCATGACCAAGGCGGCCATGCACCAGATGACCCGCAATCTGGCGGTGGAGTGGGCCGAGGATGGCATCCGGGTCAACGCCGTGGCCCCTTGGTACATCCGCACGCGGCGCACCTCCGGACCGCTGTCCGATCCGGACTACTACGACCAGGTCATCGAGCGTACGCCGATGCGGCGCATTGGTGAGCCGGAAGAGGTGGCCGCGGCGGTCGGGTTCCTGTGCCTGCCGGCAGCCAGCTATGTCACCGGCGAATGCATCGCGGTCGACGGCGGCTTCCTCCGGTACGGATTCTGATCCGCTGCCGACACCGCAATTGCCGGGCAAGCCCGGCACTACATGCCCCGGTTTACGGAACCGGACAATTGCTCGCGGCCAGCACGGCTTCCAGCCGCTCGCGTTCGGCGCGGGCGGGTGCCTGTTTCTCGGCTGACGCAAAGCGCTCCTGCCCACGCGCGTTGCGGAAGCGCTGCTGCCATGCGCCGCAGCGGTCTGCCTCGGCGATTTCCTGGCAGTCGTCGCGGATCACCTCGCAGCTCGCCGCATTGACCGGCGTGACCCCGCCCAGTCCGGTGACGGACATCATCTCGCAGTGGGCCGGTGCGGGCTCGAGCTCATGCAGATAGCGACCGCCATCGGCGCGCTGGCATTGGAAAATGGGCGGCGGTGGCGGCTTGCTCGGATCCCCTTCCTGGCTGGCATCGCCCGGGCGGGGCAGGTTGGCGCTGTCCAGAATGGCGCTGCCCCGTTCCACCTGGTAGGCCTCGGAGATCGTGCGCTCCATGGGAATCTGCGTGCCCGGTATCAGTGGCGCGTTGGCTCCGGCCGAAGGCGGTACCGGTGCTGACGGCGCGGGCACCGGCGCGGCCGGCGTGGCGCTGGTGGACACCGAGGTCTCCGTGCGCGATGGACCGGCATCCACGCGCTGCATCACCTGGTGGCTGCCTTTCGGACAGGGTGCACTCTGCACGCTGACGTTGTCATCGGCGTCGGTGCAGCGGAACACAATGCTGTCATTGGCGAATGCCGGGCAGGCCATGCACATCAACAGGAATAGGCGTGCGTAGTTCATTGCCGCAGCATACAGGGCATCAGCGGCAGTCACGTCCCAGCCGCGCATCGATCCCACGCTGCTCACGGCTGATGGCCTCGCGCTCGCCCTGCAGTGCACTGTTGTAGCGGCGATCCAGCTCCCAGCGGCGATCGCGCAGGATCGAGCAGACCTCGCCGGTCGGCAATGGGTGGCACTGGTCGCGCACCAGCACATTACCGCCCGGTACCACCACATCGGTGTAGGTACCGGGATACCCGGAGCTTTCGTGGTGCCAGTGGGTGCTGCCACTGCCGATGTTGACGCTGCCGCGTACACCGGAGCCGCCGCCCGAGACCGACAGCGACCCGCCGCTGCTGCTGACCGAGCCGCTGCCCATCGGCATGACCGGCGGCAGCGGGCGCGGCCCGGGCCCCGGGCGTACGCCGCCGCCCCGATGAGGCAGCCAGGCACTGGTCCACACCGGCACCCAGCGCGGGTTGCCTTCGCTGGTTTCGCTGACGTAGCGGCTGCCGTCATCGCGGATGCACTCATACATCGGCTGTGGCGGCTGCACGTGCACGTAGCGCACTTCGCGCTGCGGTGCGGGGGTGGCCGGCGCGGGCGCGGGCTGGTCGCTGCGCACGGTGCGCGGCGGCGGATCACGTGGCCGCTGCATCTCGCGGACTTCCTGTCGGCCATCGCGACAGGGTGCGTCCTGCAGGGAGACCGCCCCATTGCTGCCTACGCAGCGGTACACGCGTACGCTGCTGGCGTCCTGGGCGGCCAGGTCGGAAGCGCTGGCGGCGAGCAGCAGGGGCAGGCACAGGGCGGTGAGGGGGCGCATGCCGGCAGTGTGAGGGGTAATCCGTGTACGCGCAAAGAACGCGTCGGGCTCAGGTCCGCAGGACGTCGCCTGTCAACGCGTCGCGGATCGGGGTGGGCTGGGCCAGGCCGCCGGTGTCGCCGTCCAGCACGCCGTCCAGCAGCGGCAGCAGGGTGGGATCAAGTTCCGCACGGGTGCGCGCCGGGGGGAACCCGGCCAGATTGGCGCTGGTTGAGACCAGAGGGCCGCCCCAACGGCGGCTCAGCTCGGACACCAGCGGATGGGCACTGATCCGTACTGCGATGCCGCTGTGCTCGCCAGTGATCCAGGCCGGAGCCAGCGGTCCGGCCGGCAGAATCCAGGTATGGGCTCCCGGCCAGCTGGCCAGCACGGCCGCCTGGCGCGATTGGGGCAGGGCTTTCAGGCGCACCCAGCCTTCCAGCTGGGCCAGCTCGGCAGCGACCAGGATCATCCCTTTCTCAACCGGGCGCTGCTTCAGGCGCAGCAACTTGCGCACGGCCATCTCATGGCTGGGATCGCAGCCCAGGCCCCAGACCGCTTCGGTGGGGTAGGCGATCACGCCGCCGGCATGCAGCGCAGCGACGGCAGAATCCAGGGTGAGTTCGTTCATGGCGGCGACCGGTACGACAGGAGGCGTGATTATCCTCCCGCCGCGTGCACCCGGGGTAGAGCGGGGCTTGCCCCGCTGCCGTGCAACCCGGTGCCGGGCAAGCCCGGCACTACGTGGCTTTCTTCACGGCTTTCTTGGTGACGGCTTTCTTGGTCGCCTTTTTGGCCGGCGCCTTCTTCGCCGTGGCCTTTTTGGCAGCCGCCTTCTTGGCCGGAGCCTTCTTCACTGCCGGAGCCTTCTTTACCGCCGCCTTCTTGGCCGGAGCCTTCTTGGCGGCCGCCTTCTTGGCTCCGAAGCCCTTGCGCACCGGCTTGCCGGTCTCTTCCATCAACTGCTGCGCTTCAGCCAGGGTCAGCGAGGCGGGCTCGCGGTCCTTGGGAATCTTGCCGTTGAACTTTCCATCACTCAGGTACGGGCCGAAGCGGCCGTTCAGTACCTGGATGTCGCTGCCTTCGAATTCCTTGATGATGCGGTTACGGGCGATTTCTTCCTTTTCCTCGACCAGGAACACGGCGCGCGCCAGGTCGATGGTGTACGGGTCGTCCTCCTTTTTCAGCGAGGCGTAGGTGCTGCCGCGCTTGGCGAACGGACCGAAACGGCCGATACCCACGCTCACTGGCTCGCCCTTGTCTTCACCCAGGGCGCGCGGCATCAGGAACAGCTCCAGCGCGTCTTCCAGGCTGATGGTGTGCATGGACTGGCCCGGGCGAAGCGAGGCGAACTTGGGCTTTTCCTCGGCGTCTTCGGCGGTGCTGCCAATCGCCGCATACGGTCCGAACCGGCCCAGGCGCACACTGACCGGCTTGCCGGTCTTGGGGTCGGTGCCCAGCTCGCGCGCGCCACTGGCCTCGGCGCGGTCGACCGATTCCTTCTTTTCCTCGACCAGCTTGTTGAACGGGTCCCAGAAGCGGGCCATCAACGGAATCCAGTCTTCTTCGCCACGCGACACTGCATCCAGCTCGTCTTCGAGCTTGGCAGTGAAGTCGTAATCCACGTACTGGGTGAAGTGGCTGGACAGGAACTTGGATACGGCCCGGCCGACGTCGGAGGGACGGAAGCTGCGGCCTTCCATCTCCACGTACTTGCGGAACAGCAGGGTCTGGATGATCGACGAATAGGTCGACGGACGGCCGATGCCGTACTCTTCCAGCGCCTTCACCAGCGCCGCTTCGGTGTAGCGCGGCGGCGGCTGGGTGAAGTGCTGTTCGGCGATGATGCGGTCCAGCGGCACGCGGTCGCCCGGCTTCATCGCCGGCAGCTTGCGGCCTTCATCGTCGTCTTCGGCGCTCTTGCTGTCCTTGCCTTCCTCGTACACGGCCAGGAAGCCGGGGACGACCACGGTGGTGCCGCTGGCGCGGAAGATGTGCTCGCTGCCGGCGGCCAGGTCGACGCTGACCGTGTTGAGCGTGGCTGGAATCATCTGGCACGCCACCGCGCGCTTCCAGATCAGCTCATACAGCTTGCGCTCGTCATCGGTGAGGTAACGCGACACCTGCGCCGGCGTGCGCAGCGCCGAGGTCGGGCGTACGGCTTCGTGCGCTTCCTGAGCGTTCTTGGACTTGGTCTGGTAGGTATTGGGCTTGTCCGGCAGCGCGGCGATGCCGTAATCGCGCGCGATCACGTCGCGGATCTCGGCGAGGGCGTCCTGCGACAGGTTCACCGAGTCGGTACGCATGTACGAGATCAGACCCACGGTGCCTTCATCGCCAATGGCCACGCCTTCGTACAGCTTCTGCGCCACCTGCATGGTCTTGCGGGTGGTGAAGCCCAGCTTGCGCGAGGCTTCCTGCTGCAGGGTCGAGGTGGTGAACGGCGGGGCCGGGCGGCGCTTGCGCTCCTTGCTGGCCACGTCGGTGACGTGCAGCGAGCCCTGTGCGGCCTGCTGGATACGCAGGCGGGCGGCTTCGGCGGTGTCACCGTCGGTGACCGTGAACTGCTCGAACTTCTGCCCGTCCAGCTTGATCAGACGGGCATTGAACGCCTGGGACGGGTGCGCGCAGGCGGCCTCGATGCTCCAGTACTCGCGGGCGACGAAGGCTTCGATCTCCTCCTCGCGCTCGACGATCATGCGCAGCGCCGGGCTCTGCACGCGACCGGCGGACAGGCCGCGCTGGACCTTGCGCCACAGCACCGGCGACAGGTTGAAACCGACCAGATAGTCCAGCGCGCGGCGCGCCTGCTGGGCGTCGACCAGGTCGCTGGCAATCGCGCGCGGTTGGCTCATGGCCTCCTTGATGGCGCGCGGGGTGATCTCGGTGAAGACCACGCGCTGCATCGGCTTGTCCTTCAGCAGCCCGCGTTCCTTCAGGATCTCGGCGATGTGCCAGCTGATCGCCTCGCCCTCGCGATCCGGGTCGGTCGCCAGAAAGATGTCGTCAGCGCCCTTGGCAGCCTTGGCGATCGCATCGACATGCTTTTCGTTCTTGTCGATCAGGTCGTAGCGCATCGCGAAGTTGTTGTCCGGGTCGACCGCACCTTCCTTGGGAACCAGGTCGCGCACATGCCCATACGAGGCCAGGACCGTGAAGTCCTTGCCGAGGTATTTGTTGATCGTCTTGGCCTTGGCGGGCGATTCGACGATGAGCAGGTGCTTGGGCATGGCAATGAATTCTGTGGGTAAAGGACCCGGAAGGGCCGCTAGGGTGGAGCAAATGGCCGCATTAGTGAAGGGCGGCCGTCGATATATACAAACTGAACGCCCGGTTGTGCGCCGGGCGTTCAGGTTTGCGCCTATTAGTGGAATCACGCCGGAGCCGCCTGTGTCAAGCGGCCCGGTGTGAGGATGCCCGGTCAGTACATGGAAGACGCGGCCAGGCCCGCAAACAGCAGCAGGCCGCCCACGCCCAGCAGCAGGATGCCGTTCAGTACCAGAATGATCACCGTCACGGTTCCCAGCCCCTGTTCCTGGAACTCGGCGTGATCGGTGAAGGCCCACTTGTCCACCACCACGGTGTCGCACAGCATGTCGTGCAGCGCCTGCTTGCGCTCGGTGAAGGCGGCCATGATGAAGCCGATGAACAGGGTCAGGCTGCTCAGGATGAAGCCCCAGTAACGACCAAAGGCGCGCATGAAGGTCAGGCGTTCGCCGTCGCTGCGTACCACCTTGATGCCCACCGCCATCTTGCCCAGGGTGGCTCCGCCGCGCGAGGAGTGGAACCAGGCGTAGTACGCGATGCCGACCGCGAAGCCGGCCAGGATGCCGAGCAGGTACATCACGCCCATCACCGCGGAGTTGTCGCTGACCGCGCCGATGCCGTTGAACACCAGGCTGACCGGGAAATTGATGATGCCGACCAGGAACGAGTCCAGGAAGTACGCGGCGTACCGCTTCCAGAACCCGGCATATACCACCTCGCCGCCCTTGACCACGGCGGAGCCGTAGCCGCTGACCGCGGTCGGCGCGTCGTAGGGCGAACGGGTGCCACCGCCGGTGCCCGGCAACGGCGCGGTGCCGTTGTCGATGGCGCTGTAGTCACCGCGCAGGTCGAACCCGGAGCCCAGATGGCTGGTGGCGCTGGTCAGGTTCTGCAACTGCAGTTCCTCGACGGCTTCTGAAAGCGGCTTCCACTGCGAGAAGCCTTCGCGCCAGACCAGTGTGGTCAGGCTGATTTCCCCGCGCTGGAAGCGCTGGCGCAGGTCGTCGGCCATCAGCGGACCCTGACGGTCCTGGCCGTCCGCGTAATACCACTCGGTCATTGCTTCAATCCCCATTGTGATTCGTCCATAAAATCGTATGCGACACGGCGAGCATGTCCACTCAGTTGCTGCAGGTAGGCGGCAGGTAGCGGTTGTCAGCGTCGCTGGTGCAGTTCCACTGCTGCTGCCCGACGTCGTACTCGAACCACACCATCTTGCCATCCAGCTGGCGCTTGCCGGGGATCGAGAATTCGATCTCCACGCCGCAGCGACCCTCGCCAAAGCGACCGATGCGGACCTGGCCCACGCCTTCGGTGGCATAGCTGGCCGGCGATCCAAAGCCCTCGTCGCCATTCACCGGGCAGCGGTCATGGTTGGCGACGAACTCGGCCACCCGGGGCTTGAGCGGGGTCAGCATGCCGATCGTCTGCGCCATCTGGGCGCGCGTGACGTAGTCGTTGTAGGCGGGAATCGCGATCGCGGCAAGGATGGCGATGACCGCCACCAGGACCAGGCCGACCACGGCCAGCACGATCGCCACCGGCCCACAGCCGGATTTCCTGGGCGGTGGCGTTGCGGCGGGTCGGGAATAGGCGGGTTGCTGCGGCGGCGGCGGAGCCGTACGCGTACTGGTGTCGATCTGGAAGGTGGCCGGAATGCGCGGCGGGGCCGGGCCGACCGGCTCGGGCGTGGCCGGTTCTGGCGGAGTCTCAAGCTCGAAATGTGCCGCCGGCGATGCCGGGGTGGCGGGGGCGATCACCAGCCCGATTTCGTCAGCCACCTCGCGCAGCGGTAACCACTGCGCAAGACCATCACGCCACACCAGCGTGTCCAGCCCGATCCGGCTGGAGGTGTACAGCGCGATCAACTCGTCAGACGCCAGCGGCCCACGCTGCTGGCGATTTCCTTCTGCATAGAACCACTGGCCCACGTTCCATTCCCCTGAATGCGCAAGGCACCCAGTGTACGGTCAGTGAAGGGGTTCTGGCTCGTCCACGAACATCTGGGTTTCCATCCAGGCGTAGGCCGCCTCGGAACCGGGCTGGTTGAACAGCACCATCAGCACGACCCATTTCAGGTCGTCCAGGTCCAGTTCGTCCTGGTCCAGGGCCATTGCGCGGTCGAGCACCAGCTCGCGCTGGTTGGCGTCCAGAATGCCGTGCTGCTCCAGGAACAGCAGGAAGCCACGGCCTTCCACGTCCAGTTTGTCCAGCTCCGGGCCATGGTAGACCCGCACCGGGCCGTCGACGCGGGCCTGGGTGACAGCCGGCCGCTGCTCGGCCAGCGCATCGAGCCAGTCGAACGCCTTGTTGATCTCGGTGGGGCTGAAACCAGCCTGTATCAGGCCGTTCTGGAGGGAATCGCGATCACGGACGATGTCCGCGTCTTCGCTGAAGTAGTGTTCAAAAAGGTACAGCAGTACATCCAGAATGCTCTCTTTCATTGCCCCTCGGCCTGCGTCTTCGACGCTGTGGAGGTGAAGAAACTAGGGTTTTCGACAGTAGCAGCCATGTACGGCGACCACCTTTCCATCCAGTTCCATGAGTTGCAGCATGGCCGACAGGCGGGCTGCCGTCAATCCACTGCGCTGGACCAGTGAATCCATAGGGATTGGGTTTTCATCCAGTGCCTGCCACAAGCGCTGGTAGTCCGGGTCGGAACGGGTCGGAGGACCCGATGGCAGCGGGCGTGCCTGTTCAGTGGGGGCATCGAGGCGACTTCGCAAGGCCTGGCCCAGCCGGGCCGCGACCGCTGCCAGGGGCTCGATGACCTCATCCGGGTGTTCCACCAGACGAACCCCGTCGCGGATCAGCCGGTGGCAGCCCCGCGCGCGCGGGTTGCGGACCGAGCCAGGCAGGGCGAATACCTCGCGCCCGGATTCCGCGGCCAGCCGGGCAGTGATCAGCGCACCTGAGCGCAGCGCGGCCTCGATGACCACCGTGCCCAGCGCCAGGCCGGCCACGATCCGGTTGCGCGCCGGAAACTGGCCGGGCCGGGCTTCGGTTCCGGGTGGGTACTCGCTGACCACTGCGCCGCGCTCGGCGATCTGCGCCTGGAGGCCTTCATGCTGTGGCGGAAATGCACGGTCCGGTCCGGTGCCCACCACCGCGATGGTGCGGCCTCCGTTCACGGCCAGCGCGGCCCGGTGCGCGCGCCCATCCACGCCGGCCGCCAGGCCGCTGAACACGGCCAGCCCGCTGCGGGCAAAGGCATGGGCGAACTCGCTGGCCAGTTCAGCCCCGCTGGGCGAGGGCGTGCGGCTGCCAACCACGGCCACGCCCGGGTGCCACAGCGCGGACGGGTCGCCGTGCACGAACAGCGCCAAGGGCGCGCGTGCGACGGTGCGGAGCAGGTCGGGGTAGTCGTCGTCTTCGATCGACAGCAGGTGCCGGCCGGGCAGGGCCAGCCACTCCCGGCCGTGGGAGAGGC
>NZ_RHPP01000114.1 GCF_003935715.1 Stenotrophomonas sp. 278
ACCTCGAGGGCCTGGCGCGCTGGCGCGACGGGGCCGGCCAGGGGCTGGCCGGCATCGACCGCAACGGCGTGTTCGACTACCTGGCCTGGCGTGCCCGGCACGGCTGGTCAGCGCGCAGCAACGCCCGCCTGCTGTCGGCACTGCGCGCGTTCTTCGCCGACGCGGTTCGCCGCGGCCAGCGCAGCGAAGACCCCAGCGCGCTGATCGACCCGCCCCACCTGCCGCGGCTGCTGCCCAAGGCGCTGGCCGAAAGCCAGGTCGACGCGCTGCTGGCAGCTCCCGATGTGGAACAGCCGCTGGGCCTGCGCGACCGCGCCATGCTGGAACTCATGTATGCCGCCGGCCTGCGGGTGAGCGAACTGGTGGAACTGCCGGCCAACGCGGTCAATCTGCGCCAGGGCGTGCTTCGGGTCACCGGCAAGGGCAGCAAGGAGCGACTGGTACCGCTGGGTGAGGAAAGCCAGCATTGGCTGGAGCGCTACCTCAGCGAGGCGCGACCGCAGTTGGCCGGCAAACGCGCGGTGCCCGCCGGCCGCGACGGCAGCGTGCCGTTGTTCCTCGAGCCTTCACTGCATCCGCTGAACCGGCAGCAGTTCTGGGCCCTGGTGAAAAAGTATGCGGCAGTGGCCGGCATTGACCCGGCCCGGGTCAGCCCGCACGGCCTGCGCCACAGCTTTGCGACCCACCTGCTCAATCGTGGCGCGGACCTGCGCGCGCTGCAGATGCTGCTTGGCCACAGCTCGCTCAGCACCACCCAGATCTATACGCTGGTGGCGCGCGAGCATCTGCAGAAGCTGCACGCGCGGCATCATCCGCGCGGGTAGGCCTTCAGCGCCGGGGCAATGTGGGTGCGGACGATGGCACTCAGCTCGTCATTGAACATCGGCGGGGCACCGGGTCGTCCCACGTCCCGGTACAGCGCGTTGCGCAGCGACATCAGCGTGTTGGCTTCGCGGATGACTGCCCGGGCGGACATGCGCCCTTGGACATAGCGGGTGCCGATCTGCTCCTCGCGCCGGCGGATGCTGAGCAGCACGTCGAAGAAGCGCTCCGGTCGGTGGTGGGCCAGTTCGACCTGGGCGGGCAGGCGGCGAAGCACCTGCGCTTTGAAGTACAAAGCCAGGGTGTGGGGGCGGATGTGCATGGGACCTCGCATTGGGGCTGCCAGAGGCCAGCATCGAAGCGCGTTGACTCCCCCGCTTTCAGAAAGCCATCTTCCGTTGGGCGAAACGCGTCGTCATGAGCGCTGTGCGAGAATCGGGGCTACCAATGTTCCGTGGATTGCCCTGATGCTCCGAGTTTCCGTCGTTGCCCTGCTGGGCGCGCTCAGCCTGACCGCCTGCGCCCAGCCGTCGACCCCGGCCGCGCGTTCCACCGCGGCAGCCTCCGCCCCCGCTGCCGCCGCACCGGCTTCCTCGGCCGAGGCCGAAAAGACCGTTCGCGACGCGTTGAAGGGTCTGAATGCCAACTTCAAGCCGGACTTCATCGGCGCGGCTCCGTTCCCGGGCTTCCGCGAGGTGCTGGTCAGCGGGCAGGTGCTGTACGTGTCCGATGACGGTCGTTACCTGATCCAGGACCAGCCCTACGACATCCAGGCGCGGCGTCCGGCCAGCAGCACCGCCCTGCTGCAGCATCGCAAGGAAAAGCTGGACGGTATCGCCAAGGGCGACCGCATCATCTTTGCCGCGGCGCAGCCCAGGCACACCATCACGGTGTTCACCGACATTGAATGCGGCTACTGCCGCAAGCTGCACCAGGACGTGCCCGAGCTCAACCGCATGGGCATCTCGGTGGAGTACGTCGCCTTCCCGCGCATGGGCCTGGGCAGCAAGGACTACACCGACATGATTTCGGTCTGGTGCGCGGTGGATCGCCGCAAGGCGCTGACCTCGGCGAAGGAAGGCGAGCCGGTCCCGCCGAAGAACTGCACCAACCCGGTGGCCATGCAGTACACCCTGGGCCAGCAGGTCGGGGTCAGCGGTACGCCGGCGATCTTCGCCGCCGACGGCACCCAGCTGGGCGGCTACATCACCCCGGCGCAGATGAAGCAGGCGCTGGACAAGCTGGGCCAGTAAGTCTGGCAGCCGGGGGTGAAGCCTTGCGCGGAGTTTGCCGCGCAAGGCACGCCGTTACCGCTTGATCAGCGCCCCCAGCTGCGCCAGCCGTTCCTGGCGCTGGGCGTGGCGTTCCAGCATTTCAGCGATCAAGGCGGGCGCTTGGGGTGGGCCGATGCGGTGATCAAACGCGCGATGCGGCAGCGGTGTTCCCAGATCCGCTGCTGGCAACTGCCGCTGATCGTTCGTCACCCGGGCACCGAACCCTTCGCTTGTCACCTCGGACTGACCCCGTTTCGCGAGGACGGTCTGCAACTCGCTGCGTAGATCCTTGTGCGTGCCCGTGCCAGCGGGTTGACGTGACGGAACGGACACGTGAGTGCGCGGATTTCCAATCTGCAACAGCTGCGCAAGGCCGGGTCGGCCTGTGGCGACGGCGCGCGGAGCAGGGCCAGGGTCAGCTGCCGCCCGCGCTCCGCAAGCCGACCCATTGGCAATCCGGTTCATCTTGTAGGCGAGGGTGGCGGCCGTCTGGGCGGGGAGCATCGGCTTGGCACGGTCCGCTTTTGCGAGCATTGCGGGCGCTTTGGACACCCAGGGAGTGCGAGCAGCGGCGGGAAGGTTGAGGAGCTTGCCAATCGGCATGGGGTTCTCGTTTTTGGGGAATCAGAGGGAGGGCGGGACAGGCAAGGTGCGCGGATGGACTGCTGTGCGATCCAGCAGTTCAGTCGTCCCATTCGGAATCGGTCTCACCGCCGCCATCGCGCGCGGAGGCGTCGACATCGGACTCGCCATCTGATGCCCCGCTGAGATTGCTTTCTCCGTGCACGCTCACCATCGTCCGGAGTGCGTTCTCAAACACGAGCGCGGTGGGGCTGGTTACCGGGGAGGCAACGCTGGATGGCTGGTGTTCGGTCGCCGGCGCACTTCTTTTGAAGTTCCGGATTTCGGCGAGAAGGGCGTTGAACTGACCGGTTGGGGTGCGGAAGCGGGACGCCGGCTCGGAATCGAGCGTGGCAGGGGCCGTACGCGAGGGTTCGCCCGATTCAAGCGCCGCCTGATACATCTTCAATTCCTGCTCGAGCAGGTGCTGAAGGAGATCGGCAGGCCGTGAGACGATGCCCGGCTCGCCAGCAAGAATGGCGTCGTGCAGGCGCGGTGCGCCCAGATCCGGCACCACGCCGCGGATCTCGGTCTCTTCGCGCAGGAATCTGCATTCGCTCGCCAGTTGCTCAAGGTCCGTCAGCAGGGCTGCGTCGCCGAAGTCGTCTTCCACAGCGATCGCTTCGTGCACGTCCATGCGCACGAACAGCGGGTTGTAGCAGGCCGGATTGACCGTTTCGATCAAAGAGAAGGCCCGTTCCGCTGATGGCTGCAGCGCGGCCAGTGCGTCCGTGTCTACGTGCGCGCGGCCTTGTGTGCCCACCAGCGGCCCGTGCGGTGGCAGAGCAAGCCGTGCCTGCTGCAGCAAGGCCTTGGGGTGCAGCTCACTTGCGCGCGGTGGAGGTCGGGTCGGTTCGCACTTTGGCAGGCAGATCGCGTGGCGCTCAACGGCGTGTGGGTGGGCATTCAGCGAGGCGATCCGTCGTGAAACGGGGGTGACACCTGTACCGAGGTTGCCGAGCTTCTGAAGCTGCGAACGCAGTTGGGTGCCTGAGGCGAAGGTGCCGGACAGTGCCGGGTTCCGGGTGAACAGACGCCCCGCCGGCGCGGTCAGGGCAGCTCCGTTGCGCACGTCTACCAGGCGAGGCAGCGCCCGGGCGGGCGAAGTTCCCTTCTGAATGCCGGGCAGGTGTTGAATCCAGGACGAGATCCGGTTGGCAGTGGGCAATGAGAGAAGCATGGCGGGCGCAGCATGTAGGAACGCCCATGCTCCGGAATTGCGGACCTCTGAACTATCAGATTTCTTGCATCCGCCTGATTCCATTTTGGTTATTTCGCCCAGCTCCTCGGCGGAACCGGTGGCTTTTCACCCGACACGCCTGCCATCTGCCGGTCCTCCCAACGGAAGCGCGCGTCGAAATAGTCCTGCTCTTCCTGGGTCCAGGACACGTCTTCAAAATCCGATCCCCAACCCTCGTCGTCGCCACCGGCGGAGGTCGTCCGAGGTAGGGTGGTCGCGGTCTGTGTGGCGTTGTGAACGGTCTGTAAGGTCCTGAGCGACGGCCGAGGAATCCGGATTCCACCGGGCGGGAGATCGATTACGCGTGTTCCGCTTGGCGGGCGCTGAGTGACTTGGGGAAGTGCTGATGTTTTCATGGTTGACGTCTCCGATACGGAAGCGCGATTGACGGTGCCCCCATGCAGGAGCTCCGCCAATCGCGATGCGATCAGCGGCTCTGAAGCCGCTTGGCCTGCAAACCGAGCGTGCGCTGCACCTGCTTCAGTTCATCGATCAGATTCGCCTGGGCGGCCGTGGGCGTGCGCCGTGCATTGAAGGTGTCGGAAGCTGACCATCCGGACACGGGACTGGTCGCCTCCGCGCCCTTTCGTGGCACATCGCGGGTGCCCGCATTGCGCTCGGCTTCGCGGCGCGCACGCAGGAGCTCCGCCTGGCGCTGCACTTCCGCGCTGACCTCGATCGCCGCGGCGGGTCTGCGCGTTCCGATGCGGGCTTTGAGATTACGCTGGAACGAATCCAGTGGGCGATCCTTGCGGGGAACCGTAGACGATGTCGCGTGCTGCCGCGGATGGCCGCCGGATGCCTCTTCGCGGGTGGTCCCCGTGGTTTCCGGTGCCGACTGGCCACGCAGCAGCGGGTGTTTCATCAACTCCGCAAACATCGCCGCCCGATCCTGCGTGGGCTCCGGGGCGGAGTTGGTGCGGGCCAGAGGTCGGCTGTCGGCGACAGGAGGTGCCGGCGGGACCGGCGGCGCGGGAGGCGCGGACGGCTGGGCGTGTGCCTTTTCCGTTGGCGGTTGCGGTGCCTGGCGCTTGACCGGCCGGGCGATGGCCTTCGCGGCGGTGGTCTGATCCAGAGGGCGGGCTTCCTGGGCGGGCGCAGGCTTCGGCTTTGCCAGCGTCGCGATGCCCACATCTTTCACTGACTCGAACTGGGCGATGCGCGCACTCACCTGCCCGGGAACCCACCGGTCATGCAGCCAGCTGGCCACCACGGGTAGATGGACCCGGGTCGGCGTGGGGCGGGTTGCGGGTGCCGGCGGCGAAAGTGAGCGCTGCAGGGAACGTGGGGGCGAAGGGGTACGCAATGCGCCGGCGTCGGCCTGGCGCTGCGGGCGCTCGCTGCGGTTGCCCAGGGTGTGCAGGCGGATCTCCGATGGCGATCCGGGAATCTTGCGGAAGCCACGCACAATGGGAGCCTGCGTGGACTTCAGATGATACTTCTGGCTTTGCGGCAGGTGCTTCAACATCGAATAGGTGTTCTGCACCCAGCTGGTGAACGTGGTCAACGAAAGCACTCCGTGGTGATGAGGAGTGCTCACTTTGAGCCGTAAGCCGCGTGCACGCTTTGCAACTTTGTGCAGAATTTCACAGGTGCGCGCACCATCAGCCATGGTGCGCGCGTAGTGCACACGGGGCCGTGGCCGGCCCCGCGTGCAGGCGGCTTACTTCAAGCCATTGCTGACGGTATTGACCAGCGTGCCCTGTGCATCGTCACCGCTGAACTCCCAGAAGAACGCACCGCCGAAGCCCTGCGTCTTCACGTAGCCCATTTTCTCGGTGATCAGCGCCGGGGTGTCGAAGCTCCAGAACGTGGTGCCGTTGTAGCTCCAGGTCGCGCGCGCGTTCGCATCGGTGAAGGTCGGATGGTTGAGGTTCTTCAGCACCTTCCAGTCTTCGATGCCGGCCTCGTACGTACCGGGCGCGGCGCTGCCGGTCTGGTACAGGCCGTTGTTGACGTTGGGTACGTTGGTCCAGCCGCGCCCGTAGAAGCCAATGCCCAGGTTGAGCTTGCTGGCCGGTACGCCGCGGGCCAGGAAGGCCTCCATCGCATCGTTGCTGTTGTACAGCTTCACGTCGCCGTTGGACGGGTCGTTCGGCGAGTCGAACAGTGCCGAGTGATGACCGGTGATCGGATCGAAGGCTCCATGGAAGTCGTACGTCATCACGTTGATGTAATCGAGGTACTGGTGGTACGCGGCCGGGTCGGTGACGCGGATCTTGTCGATACCCGCGCCGACCGCCACGGTCAGCAGCAGGCCCGGGCGCACCGCATCGAGCTGGCGGCGGAACTCGGCCAGCAGCGCGGTGAAGTTGGCATTGTCGGCCGGGGTACCGCAGGCCAGGCCGCAGGCCACCGGGTATTCCCAGTCGATGTCGATGCCGTCAAACACGCCCGCTGCCGCACCCGCGCCGCCTGCTCCGTCGGTCACCGGCAGGTTGCCCTTGATGTAGGCATCGATGCACGAGGCAACGAACGCCTGGCGGTTGGCCGGCTGCGCCGCGCTGGAGAACCCGCGCGACCAGGTCCAGCCACCCAGCGAGATCAGCACCTTCACGTTCGGATGCTTGGCCTTGAGCTGCTTGAGCTGGTTCCAGTTGCCGCGCAGCGGCTGGTCCCACGTGTCGGCGGCACCGCTGACACTTTCGCCGGCCTGGAAGGCCTTGGTGTAGTCGGCGAAGGCGTCGCCGCCGGCCCCGGTGTTCGGGTCCGAAGGAATGGTCACACCCACTTCGCAGCGGTTGTTGCGCACGTTGCCAAAGGCGTAGTTGATGTGGGTCAGCTTGCTGGCCGAACCGCTGGTGTCGATGTTCTTTACCCGGTAGTTGCGGCCGTAGATGCCCCACTGGGTGAAGTAGCCGATCACCCGCTTGTTGCCGCCGTTGCCGCCGCCGGCCGAGGTGGTGACGCTGATCGACGCGCTCTGCGCCGAGGCGTTGCCGGCGTTGTCGCGCGCACGCACCGTGTAGGTATAGGCGGTGCTGGCCGTGAGGCCGCCGTCGGTGTAGCTGGTGGCGCTGGGCGAGCCGACCAGGCTGCCGTTGCGGTACACGTCATAGCCGGCCACGCCGCTGCCGCCGCTGTTGTCGGTGGCTGCATTCCAGGCCAGGTTGACGGTGCTGGCGGTTTTTGAAGGCGAGTTCAGGCCGCCGGGCACGCTGGGCGCGGTGGTGTCGTTGCTGGCTGCGTTGACGGTGACCGTCACGGTGGCCGAGGAGGTGACCGCATTGTTGTTGTCGGTGGCCACCGCCTTGAAGGTGTGGCTGCCGGCGCTGG
Organism: Stenotrophomonas sp. 278; assembly: GCF_003935715.1. Taxonomy (GTDB): domain Bacteria; phylum Pseudomonadota; class Gammaproteobacteria; order Xanthomonadales; family Xanthomonadaceae; genus Stenotrophomonas; species Stenotrophomonas maltophilia_AH. Next base: position 7,234 of record NZ_RHPP01000114.1, read on the forward strand.
CGTTGGTCCAGCTGACGCTGTAGGGCGCGCTGGTATCGACCCCCAGCGAGGTGCCGCCACGGAAGAACTCGACCTTGCTGACCGAGCCATCGCTGTCGCTGGCATTGGCGCTCACGGTGATGGTGCTGCCGGCGCTGAAGCTGGCCCCGTTGGACGGCGAGGTCAGGCTGACGCTGGGCGGCTGGTTGCTGCCGGAACCGTCACAGGCTCCGAGGTTGGTGTAGTAGGGCGCGCCGGCCGGATGGTCCGGCGGGGCGTTCCAGATGTCGATGTTGGCCCGGTAGAGCACACCGCCCTTCTGCAGGGTGGTGCCGGCCAGGTAGATCACCGAGGCGTTCCACTCCGGAGCCCCGGTACAGTTGGCGGCCTGCGCCAGCGCCGGGGTCAGCGTGGCCGAAGCCAGGGCGAGGGCCAGCAGCCAGCGTCGATGGCGGGCGGTGGGGCGTGAGGATATCGATGTCACCGTACTGCGCAGAATCGGGTCCGTCATGGTCATTCTCCGATCAGGTCAGGGGCGCGGGGCGGCGGGCTGCCGCCCCGCGTTGCAGCAGGTCCGGGGCCGGTGAGAGAGGGCCGGCAACAGCTAGAGGGGGCGGACGGTGGCCCGCCTGGCATGCACACCAGGCGGGTCGTGGCAACGTTGTCATGGAATCCGTTGGCAATCCGTGAGCCAGCGCAAACTTCAGGCGACCGGCCGTCGGAGACGGACCTCACGGGCCAGAGGCCCGTGAGGTTAGAATAGTGGGCCCCGTTCCCAACCACGGTTCCCCGGACATGATGGTCCTCGAGGGCGCATCCGCCCTTTCGCCGTTCCGCCGCGAACGTCTTGAATCCCGCCTGCAGTCCCTGGTCGCCGATCTGCGCATCACCGGTGTCTGGCATGTCTACTTCATCCAGACCGAGGGCGATGCGGCCCCGGACCCGGTGATCCTGAGCCGTATCCTGGAAGCGCAGCCGGAACTGGCCGCGCTGGATGCGGGTGCGGTATCGCACTTCGTGGTGCCACGTCTGGGCACGCTGTCGCCGTGGTCGAGCAAGGCCACCGAACTGGTCCGCGGAGCCGGGCAGCCGATCCGGCGGGTGGAACGTGGCCTGCGCATCGACCTGGCCGGCTGGCCGGCTGATGCCGGCCAGCGCGACGCGGTGATCCGCGTTCTGCACGACCCGATGACCCAGTCCGTGCTGGCGTCCACCGACCAGGCCCAGGCGCTGTTCACCGCGCCGGCCCGGGGTGAACTGGAACGCGTGGCGCTGGACGACCTGGAAGGCGCAAACCGCCGCCTCGGCCTGGCCATGGCCCAGGACGAAATCGACTACCTGCGCCAGCGCTTCGGCGAGCTGGGTCGCAAGCCATCGGACGTGGAACTGATGATGTTCGCGCAGGCGAACTCCGAGCACTGCCGGCACAAGATCTTCAACGCCAGCTGGACCATCGACGGGGCCGAACAACCGCATTCGCTGTTCCGCATGATCAAGAACACCCACCAGCAGACCCCGCAGCACACGCTCAGCGCGTACAGCGATAATGCGGCGGTGGTCGCCGGTCACCCGGCCGCGCGTTACCGCCCGGACCCGGCCACCGGTGCGTACCGCAGCGAAGCGGTGGTCGATTCGGCGTTCTGCATCAAGGTTGAAACCCACAACCATCCGACCGCGATTGCCCCGTTCCCGGGCGCGTCCACCGGTGCCGGTGGCGAGATCCGCGACGAGGGTGCCACCGGTCGCGGCGGCAAGCCCAAGGCCGGCCTGACCGGTTTCTCGGTCTCGCACCTGCGCATTCCGACCCTGCCGCAGCCGTGGGAAGCGCCGCGCGCGCTGAACCCGCGCATGGCCCCGGCGCTGGACATCATGCTGGACGGCCCACTGGGTGGCGCGGCATTCAACAATGAGTTCGGCCGTCCGAACCTGCTGGGTTATTTCCGCAGCTTCGAACTGCCCGAAGGCGACGGCCTGACCCGCGCCTACGACAAGCCGATCATGCTGGCCGGTGGCCTGGGCGCGATCGACCGCGTGCAGGTCGAGAAGCTGCGCCTGCAGCCCGGCGACGCGGTGATCGTGCTGGGTGGTCCGGCGATGCTGATCGGGCTGGGCGGCGGTGCTGCCAGTTCGGTGGCTTCGGGCGAAAGCGCCGAAGATCTCGACTTCGCCAGCGTGCAGCGCGACAACCCGGAAATGGAGCGTCGCTGCCAGGAAGTGATCGACCGCTGCGTCGCGCTGGGCCTGGACAACCCGATCCGCTGGTTCCATGACGTGGGCGCGGGTGGTCTGTCCAACGCCATTCCCGAACTGCTGCACGACTCCGGCGTCGGTGGCGTGATCGACCTCGGCAAGGTGCCCACCGACGACCCGTCGCTGTCGCCGATGCAGCTGTGGTGCAACGAATCGCAGGAACGCTACGTGCTGGGCGTGCCGCAGGACCGTCTGGCCGAGTTCGCCGCGCTGTGCGCGCGTGAGCGCTGCCCGTTCGCAGCGGTCGGCGTGGCCACCGCTGAAGAGCGTCTGGTGGTCGCTTACGGCGCGACCGTGGGCAACATTCCGGCCGACGCCCCGATCGACCTGCCGATGGACGTGCTGTTCGGCAAGCCGCCGAAGATGCACCGCGACACCGCGCACCCGGCGGCACCGAAGTGGCCAGCGCTGAAAACCGGTGGCCTGGACCTGCAGGAAGCCGGCCTGCGCGTGCTGGCGCACCCGTCGGTGGCCTCGAAGAATTTCCTGGTCACCATCGGTGACCGCAGCGTGGGCGGCCTGACCGCGCGCGAGCAGATGATCGGCCCGTGGCAGCTGCCGATGGCCGACGTGGCCATCACCCTGGCCGGGTTTGACACCGTGGCCGGCGAAGCCATGGCGATTGGCGAGCGCACGCCGCTGGCCCTGCTCGATGCCGCCGCGTCGGCGCGCATGGCGGTCGGTGAGGCGATCACCAACCTGTGCGCGGCCCCGGTGGATGAACTGGAAACGGTGAAGCTCTCCGCCAACTGGATGGCCGCTGCCGGCCACGCCGGTGAAGACGCGCTGCTGTATGACGCGGTGCGCGCGGTGGGCATGGAGCTGTGCCCGCAGCTGGACCTGAGCATTCCGGTCGGCAAGGACTCGCTGTCGATGCAGGCGCAGTGGCACGACCAGGGCGAAGCACACAAGTCGGTGTCGCCGGTGTCGCTGATCATTTCGGCGTTTGCCCCGGTGGCCGATGCCAGCACCCAGCTGACCCCGCTGCTGGACCGCGAGACCGACAGCGAGTTGTGGCTGATCGGCCTCGGTGCCGGCAAGCAGCGCCTGGGCGGCTCCATCCTGGCCCAGGTGCACGCCGATCACAGCGCGCTGCCGGCGTTTGCCGGTGCGGTGCCGGATCTGGACGACCCGCAGCGCCTGCGCGCCTTCTTCGAGCTGATCCGCGACGCGCGCCAGGCCGGCCTGCTGCTGGCCTACCACGACCGCAGCGACGGCGGTGCGTTCGCGGCGCTGTGCGAAATGGCCTTCGCCTCGCGCCAGGGCCTGGACATCGCACTGGACGCGTGGGGCGATGATCCGTTCCGCAGTCTGTTCAACGAAGAGCTGGGTGCGGTGGTGCAGATCGCCCGCGAAGACCGCGCCGCGTTCGCCGACCTGGTCGAGCGTCATGCGCTGACCGAATGTGCGCAGCGCATCGCCCGTCCGACCACTAGACCGGTGGTGCGGGTCTCGCTGCAGGGCCAGAATCTGGCGGAATGGCGCTGGGAAGCGCTGTTCGATGCGTGGTGGTCGGTCACCCATGCCATGCAGAAGCTGCGTGACAACCCGGAGGCGGCGGACGAAGAGCGCGCCGTGGCACGCAACTTCAACGCCCCGGGTCTGAAGACCAAGCTCAGCTTCGACCTCAATGAAGACGTGGCGGCTCCATTCATCAACACCGGCGCGCGTCCTCGCGTGGCGGTGCTGCGCGAGCAGGGCGTCAATGGCCAGATCGAGATGGCCAACATCTTCGAACGCTCGGGCTTCACCGCCTACGACGTGCACATGAGCGACCTGATCGAAGGCCGCGTGAACCTGGCCGACTTCACCGGTCTGGCCGCCTGTGGCGGCTTCAGCTACGGCGACGTGCTGGGTGCGGGCCGCGGCTGGGCCACCTCGGTGCTGGAGCGCAGCGCGCTGCGCGATGCCTTCGCAGCGTTCTTCGCCCGCGAAGACAGCTTCGCGCTGGGCGTCTGCAATGGTTGCCAGATGCTGAGCCAGCTCAAGGACATCATTCCCGGTGCCGAGCACTGGCCGCAGTTCCGTCGCAACGCCAGCGAGCAGTTCGAAGCCCGCACCGCGCTGCTGGAAGTGGTGGAATCGCCGTCGATCCTGCTGCGTGGCATGGCCGGCTCGCGCATCCCGGTGGCGGTGGCGCACGGTGAAGGCCGTGCGGTGTTCGCCAGCCCGGTCGACCAGGCCGCAGCACGCGTCTCGCTGCGTTACATCGACGGCGACGGCAACGCCGCGAGCCAGTATCCGCTGAACCCGAACGGCTCGCCGGACGGCATCACCGGCCTGACCAGCACCGACGGCCGCGTCACCATCATGATGCCGCACCCGGAACGCACCCCGCGTGCGCTCAACCTGAGCTGGCGTCCGACCGACTGGCAGGGTGACTCGCCCTGGCTGCGCATGTTCCGCAATGCGCGGGTGTGGGTGGGCTGATCAGGGTGCCCAGCAGCTAAAAAAGAAACCGCCGGTGATACGGCGGTTTCTCATTTCCGGACTTCTCATGGTCCGACGGCTTGGGCGCACCTTCGTTCATCGATGGGCGAGGGGTGCCGCATCGAGTGGCTGGATGGCCAGTCGTAGGCCCATCGCCTTCAAAATCGCAGTGAGGCTTCTAACCTCGGGGTTTCCCCTTTCTGAAAGTGTGCGATAAAGCTGATTCGGGTTGAGCTCCGCACGTTGCGCCACCTGGCGTACGCCGCCGAACGCTTCTGCCATCTGGCGCAGGGCGATCAAGAGTTCGCCCTGCTCACCATCTTCCAGAATGCTGTTGAGTAGTTCAATGGCATAGCCAGGGTCATTGCGGAAGACCTCTGCCATTGCTGAATCGTGTGTGCGGTCTCTCATCGCTCAACTCCGCCTGTTTTGCCAATCGCGCCAATACATACGGGCGCGTAGGCACGCTTATGCCGGAGCAAGGCAGCAGTTCACGGTTAGGGCCGCGAATGTGGCGACCTCGGCACCGCCGTTGCTCGACCATGCAGCGCGGCGCGGCAGAGTGCTTTCCAATTTCCATCGCAGCACTCTCGCCGCCTGCCGGGTCTGCGGGCGTCCAGCGCAACCTGCTGCTCAGGCCGTGCCGCGGCGCGCAATTTCGGTTGCGCGCGAACTACGCACCGCCTGCAAATGGATTCGCAGCGAAATCCCCTCTCTGAAGTGAAGGTCGCGTGAACTTTGCGTGCATCACTTTCGCGCGTTTCAAGTCGCGGCAATGAGTTACATCGCGTTTCACACACATTCTTGCGTGATGAAAAACGCTCACGCGCAGCTAACAAATCCGCTGCATGAGTAGTCAAATGTGTGACGCTTCTCGCGTTAGAACAATTTCTCACGTCAAAGTCTTGACGTTCTGAAAACCCTGCGTTAACACTGAGTTCTCATTTTGCAAGTGTTCAGTTCGGTCGTAACCGCAAGGATGGCGAGTTCTCTGTGCACTACCCGCGCTGATCGCGCGCCGTCCGGCACAACGCAGTAAATCAAGCGAAAAACGCCCTCAGGGGACGTTGGGTCATATGACCTGGCGTTGGCGTCGCATTGCCTAAAACCAGCCAACCAGGAGTCGCATCGATGAATCGGATTTATCGCAAGGTCTGGAACAAAGCACTGGGGCAGATGGTCGTTGCCTCCGAGTTGGCCAGCAGCCAGTCACCTGGCGTGGTCATCGACCAGCGACGATCCGACGGCGAACGCAGCAGCGCGCTGCTCAGCGCCGCCATTGCGCTGACACTGGGGGTCGGGTTGGCGGGCGCTCCGCACGACGCGCGCGCGCAGTCGGTGGAGATCGGCGGCAATGCCAACTGCGTGGTCCTCAACAGCAGCGTCATCGACAGCTGCCTGGTGGATGGCAACGCGACCGCGTCGGGCGCGAATTCGGTGTCCATCGGCAGCAACAGCACCGCCTCGGGTGCCAACAGCGTGGCGCTGGGCGCAGGCTCGAAGGCCACCCGCGCCAACTCGGTATCGGTCGGTGATGCCGGCAGGGAACGCCAGGTGACCAACGTTGCCGCCGGTACCGCCGCCACCGACGCGGTGAACAAATCACAGCTGGACCAGGTCGCGGCAACGGCCGAGGGTGCCACGCGCTACTTCAAGGCCGATGGCGAGAACAACAACAGCGATGCAGCCACCATTGATGGCGAAGGTGCATTGGCGGCGGGTGCAAGCGCCACCGCTGATGGCGATGGTGCCATCGCGCTGGGCAACCGCAGCCAGGCACTGCAGAACGCCACCACGGCGGTCGGCACCGATGCCATTGCAGCAGGCCTGGGCGGCACCGCATTCGGCCACACCAGTCTCGCGCTGGGTGATGCCAGCACGGCAGTCGGCCAGAATGCCGTGGCGATCGGTCTTGGCGACGTTGCGCTCGGTGCGTCCTCGTTCGCCGCCAGCGAAAACGGCGCGGCCACCGCGATTGGCGGTCTGGCCGAAGCCAGCGCGGACGGCGCAACCGCCATCGGC
>NZ_RHPP01000115.1 GCF_003935715.1 Stenotrophomonas sp. 278
AAACGACTACGCAAAGCAATTGAAAGCCGCTTCCTGACCCCGTACTTCTTGGCGTCCGATTTCAGGGGACAGGTTCAGACCGAGCGTGACCGCGTGTAGCGCGCAACAAGCTACGAACGACACATGGAAACAGTGTCCGTGAGAAATCGTGGCGCACATGTCACGCCAGAATGTCGCCCCTGCTTGACCATTCTGGCGCGGAATCCGCGCCAAAAAGCCGTTTTTCGTGCCATACGCGTCAACGATGGAGGGGACCCATCTGAATCGCGCGGAATGCATGAAAACAGCCTCTTTTCATCCGTCTGCCCATCCGGCAGTGTAGGCCCCGGAGATTAGAAAACTCCATTACGGCGATGCTTGGATGTTCCAAGTCGGGAGGGCAGCGAATACAACACCCCGATCAGGGGAAATAAGCTTGCTCCGCTTCGCCGTTAGCGGTTTTCTAACCTCCCGACGCCTTTCCCATAGGGGGAAAGGCCTTTCCCGGGAGTCTGAGATGTACACGTTCTGGGCCTTCATCCATCGCTTCGAGCTGCCCACTCGAGGCCTTCGCTTATGTCTTCCGCGCGCCTGCAGCCGATTAGCGCTGCCCCTTCGCGCGCGCACTCAAGACGTATAACGCCGGGCGCTGCCCCGGCCATCTGATCGGCATGCCGTCGCGTCATTGCTGCGCGCGGCGTTGCCACTTCGTTGAACTCATTCGTTACCCAGTTCTGGGAGGATCCCATGTGCGAGCAGTGTTGCTGTGCAGGTGCTGTTGACCCTACAAACCCGTTGCGCCCGCCAGGCGTGCCTGAAAGCGGAGCGGTATCGCCTGCACCGCTGTTTCATCCCTCACCGAAAATCCATCCGGGGCGCGTGCTCATGGATGACTACCTCGGCCCCATGGGCATTTCGATCCGCCGGCTGGCTGATTCCATCCGGATCAAACGCGGGCGGCTGGAGTCGATCATTGGCGGCCGCAGCAGCATCACCGCGGAGTTGTCGATGCGGCTGGGTCGCTACTTCGGCGAACCGAAGACCTACTGGCAGGACCTGCAGTGCAAGCACGACATGGAGATGGCGTGCTGCGCGTGGGAGGAGGATGTCGACCTGATCCGCCCGCGCGTGCGTTGGTAGGAACGCAAGGATGGGTCGCCATGCCTACGGTACGGCCCGGATTTTTGATTCGAGCGCAGCCCGTCCAGCAGGACGGGCTGTCGCCCAGGCAGCAGGGGATTCAGGTATGAGCTTGGTGATGGTGCTGGAAATAGAGTCCGGCGTGACGTTGGACAACGTTGCACAGACGCTGCGCACTCTGGAAGCGACCATTGATCGCAACCGGTTCATACGCGGCGGGCTGCTGCCCGGATCAAAATGCGGGTTCGGCCTGAAGGTCCATCCCGTTTCCGTGCCGGTGCGTACCCGGCACGTGCACGTGGAGTGGGAGGTCGGACTGACGATGACCTTCCACTTCAGGGCTGCTTACATGCTGGACAGTCTTACGGACATCTATGCGCTGATCGAGCTTTTCGCTGAGCAGCATCGTCATCGGTTTGTGCTTTCTTTCCAGTACGAACGTGTTTATGCGGTGCGGGATGAAGCTGGGCTCGATCTGGTGTGGAAGATTTCGTAGAGCCGGGCTTGCCCGGCTGCTGTTGGCGCTGATCAACGGCGGTTTCGATTTGAGGTCATGCGTTATCGGATGTTGGGTGTTTCAGGGCCGTCGTCTGTCGACCGACGCTACCGGGTCCGCGCGTGAGGCCGCACCATCCGCGTAGAACAGCCGGGCAAGCCCGGCTCTACGGATTCCGCGAAGCTCCCACGGAACATCAGGCAATAAAAAACCCCCTGACGGATCAGGGGGTTTGATATGGAGGCCTGGGTCGGAATCGAACCGGCGTACGCGGATTTGCAATCCGATGCATGACCACTCTGCCACCAGGCCGGTGACTCTATAAAACAACACCCCGTGACCGGGGTGCTGTCAGATTCTGGAGCGGGAAACGAGACTCGAACTCGCGACCTCAACCTTGGCAAGGTTGCGCTCTACCAACTGAGCTATTCCCGCAAAATCAGGCGCGTATGTTACCGAAACCACCGTAAACACACCAGCCTTTTTACACTTTATTTCACATCCAGCGCCCTTGCCGGGGTGCCGATGCCCGCGTGCCACCGCGGAGAAAAACAAGGCCCCTCAGGGGCCTTGTCGAAATCTGGAGCGGGAAACGAGACTCGAACTCGCGACCTCAACCTTGGCAAGGTTGCGCTCTACCAACTGAGCTATTCCCGCAGACTTGCTGCCCAACGACGTGTCGTCGAAGGAGCGCTATTGTGTCGGGATTCCTTCACGTCGTCAACATCTTTGATGACAGTATTCAGCGGTCCATACGCAGCCCGCGCCGATGAAAGTAGATCTGCTCGGCCGCCCGCCGCACCATCCCCGCCCCCAGCATCAGGTCCAACGGCCAGTCCTGCTGCAGGTGGTCCATGGCCCAGCGCATCAGCCGCTTGCGCCTGAACGTTGGCACGGCACGGGCTGCCAGCGCCTCCGGGGCCGGCCCGCTGCCCCGCAGATGCAGGCCCACCGCGTCCCCGACCGTCCAGCCGTGCCGCCAGCCCGCGTGAATGCCTCCTGCCGACAGCGGCGACACCACCCCGGCCGCGTCGCCGGTCAGGATCACGCCCGGGGCGGCCAGCGGCCCCTGCAAGGGGCCACACGGAATCAATCCGGCCCGGTTGGCGTCCGACCCCTGCCCGTCCGGCAGCCCGATCACGCTGCGCACGTGGCGTACGAAGCCCTCGATATCGGGGCGACGGACCTGGGCGGGGTCGTGGCGGATGGCCAGGCCCACCTGCACGCCGGTCGGGTTCTGCGCGGCCCAGCCGATGTAGCCCGGGGCGAAGCGTCGGCTGGCGAAACAATGCAGCGCCCCACCCTGCGGCAGCCGCGCGCCGGCGAACTCCTGCTCCACCCCGAACAGGAAATCCTGCACCTGGCCCAGGCTGGTGCGCTGCGCGACCCGTGAGCCGGCTCCGTCGGCCCCCACCAGGTATCGGGTCCGCCCTACCCCGGCCACGTGCCAGCCGTCGCCCTGGCGGTGTGCTTCGGTGAACGGCTGCTGCAGGCGCAGGTCGACGCCGTGCCGGCGCAGCTCATCGGCCAGCCAGCGCATCAGGTTCGGCGTGTCGGTGGTCATGAAGTAGTACCCGGGTGCCGCCAGCAGCACATTGCGCAGGTTGGGTGCGTACATGCGTACCTGCTCCACGCGCTGCAACAGCGCGGCCGGCGCATGCTGCAGCCAGGTCTGCTCCAGCGCCTCCTTCACCAGGATCCCAGTGGTGTGCAGTCGCGCGCCTGGATCGGCTTTGCGTTCCAGCACGCACACGCGCAGGCCGTATTGTGCAGCTGCCAGCGCACAGGCGGCACCGGCGAAGCTGGCACCGACGACCACCAGGTCCCAGTCGTAAGCGGAAGAAGCATTCATGAGCGTGTTGCCACTGCATAAGGGACATGCAGGGTGGCCGACGCGCGCGGGCCGCCGATGTGGCGACGGTGAAGCGAGAATGAAGTTCCTTGTGCGAGCGGACAAGTAGCGAGGCTGCCGTGGACTCAGCCGCACCGTTTCCACTGAAATATTCCGCCATTATGGACACATACGCCGTGTATTGCTCATCATGGGCAAATGCCCAGCAAGCCACCCGTGATTTTTCCTCAAGAACAGCGCCTTCTCTCCGCGCTGGGAGAGCGACTGCGCCTTGCCCGACTTCGACGCAAACTGAGCAATGCCGTCGTCGCGCAACGCGCCGGCATTTCGCGATCCACGCTGTACAAGGTGGAAGCTGGTGATCCGGGTGCCACGCTGGGTTCCTACGTTCGGGTACTGGCTGTACTCGGGCTCGAGAAGGACCTACAGACCTTGGCTGCCGACGACAAGGTCGGCCGCAAGCTGCAAGACCTAGCCTTGGTCCCGACGTGCCGCCCTCGCGCTGCGAGCAAGCGGGTTGCAGCGCGAATGTCCTCATCGCCTGCCGATACAGAAGGGACGCCATGAGGCAGTGCCGATATTGAACTGACGGCAAGTGCCTTCTCGGCCCACTCAGAGTTTCGCGCGTCGTAGGGACACCCAGCAGCACGAAAAAAGCGACCCGGAGGTCGCTTTTTTCTGTATCTGGAGCGGGAAACGAGACTCGAACTCGCGACCTCAACCTTGGCAAGGTTGCGCTCTACCAACTGAGCTATTCCCGCTTGGGAGGCGAAATTCTACAGCCAAATGCATGGCTGTCAACAGCCCTTACGCCTTCTTTTTTGCTTTCGCGTTCGCACGCGCGGCACGTTCATCCTCACGCAGGCTCGGCCAGGCGGCGTGCAGGTACTGCAGGCCCGACCACAGCGTGAGCACGGCGGCGATGGCGAGCGTCCAGTCGCCAATGTGGAACACGGGTTCACCCATCCAGATGTCACTGACCGGCGTGTTCGGTGCGACCGAATACAACAGGCACAGCAACGCGACCATCTGCGCGGTGGTCTTGATCTTGCCGATCAGCGCCACGCGCACCTTGGCGCGCTGGCCGAGTTCAGCCATCCATTCGCGCAGCGCCGACACCGCGATTTCACGGCCGACGATCACCGCTGCCCAGAACGCCATCCACGGCGTGGGGTGACCCTGCACGATCAGGAACAGCGCCACCGCCACCATCAGTTTGTCGGCGACCGGGTCGAGGAACGCACCGAAGGCCGAGGCCAGGTTGTAACGGCGGGCGATCCAGCCATCCAGCCAGTCGGTCAACGCGGCCAGGCCGAAGATCGCCGCAGACGCAAAATTGGTCCACGTGTAGGGGAGATAGAACACCAGCACCAGCACCGGGATCATCACGATCCGCAGCAGCGTCAGCCAGGTGGGGAGGGTCAACGTCATCAGTTCTCTCTACTCGCCCGTAGCGGAAGGCGTGGGCAGTCCATGAAGGTTAGCGTAGATGCGGGCGGCCAGGGCGTCATTGATGCCCTCCACCTTGGCGATTTCCGCTTCCCCTGCGGCCTTGAGTCCGACCAGGCCGCCAAAATGCTTGAGCAGGCTGGCACGCCGGCGTGGTCCGATGCCGGGAATGTCTTCGAGTTTGCTGGTCATGCGCGCCTTCTGGCGGCGACCCCGATGGCCGGTGATGGCGAACCGGTGGGCCTCGTCGCGCACCTGCTGGATGAACTGGAGGGCCGGCGACGCCGCGCCGGGGCGCAGCTCACGGCCGTCCGGCAACACCAGCGCTTCGTGCCCGGCACGGCGCTCCACGCCCTTGGCCACGCCGACCAGCATCACCCCTTCCACGCCCAGGTCCGCCAGCGCGGCCTGGGCCTGGCCCAGCTGCCCTGCCCCGCCGTCGATCAGCAGCAGGTCCGGTAAGACGCCCTGCTCTTCCACCGCGCGCCGGAACCGGCGATCAATCGCCTGGCGCATGGCCGCGTAGTCATCGCCCGGCTCGATCCCGCTGATGTTGAAGCGCCGGTACTGGCTGCGCACCGGGCCGCTGGCATCGAACACCACGCACGAGGCGACGGTGGCCTCGCCCATGGTGTGGCTGATGTCGAAGCATTCCACCCGCTTGACCGGCTCGGCCAGGTCCAGCATCTGGCGGAGGTCCTCGCTGCGCGCATGCTGGGCACTGCGGCTGGTCAGCTCGCTGACCAGGGTGATCTGCGCGTTGCGGCTGGCCAGTTCCACATAGCCGGCGCGCTCGCCACGCACGTTCCACTTCAGCTGCACTTTGTACTCGGCCGACGCGGCCAGTGCCGACTCGATCAGACTGGCATCGGGAATTTCGCGGTCGAGCAGGATTTCGCGCGGCGGGGTCTGTTCGGCGTAGTACTGCGAGACAAACGCGCCCAGCACTTCCTCGGCGCTTTCCTCGCCATTGGTGCGCGGGAAGAACGGCCGCGTGCCCAGGTTGCGGCCGTCACGGAACGACAGCAGCATCACGCAGGCGCTGGCCCCCTGGGTCGCGCAAGCCAGCACATCCAGGTCGGCGGCGCGACCATCCACGTACTGGCGCGTGTGCATGCTGCGCAGCGAGGTGATCAGGTCACGCAGGCGTGCAGCCTGTTCGAATTCCAGCGCTTCGCTGGCGGCCTGCATCTGCGTGCCCAGCTCACGCGTGAGCTGGTCGCTCTTGCCTTCCAGGAACAGCGAGGCGCGGCGTACCGATTCGCTGTAGTCATCAGCGGCCACCAGTTCCACGCAGGGCGCGCTGCAGCGGCCGATCTGGTACTGCAGGCACGGCCGCGAGCGGTTGCGGAACACGCTGTCCTCGCAGCTGCGCAGCTTGAACAGCTTGTGCATGAGGTTCAGCGTCTCGCGCACGGCGGTCACGCCCGGATACGGACCGAAGTAGCGCCCCGGCACCGCGCGCGGCCCACGGTGCAGCGCGATGCGCGGCCACTCCTCGCGGGTCAGTAGCACATGCGGGTAGGTCTTGTCGTCGCGCAGCGACACGTTGTAGCGCGGCGACAGCGACTTGATCAGCTGGTTTTCCAGCAGCAGCGCTTCGGCTTCCGAGCGGGTGACGGTCACGTCCATGCGCGCGACCTGCGACAGCATCGACATGATGCGCGCGGTCTTGGGCACGCCGTTGAAGTAGCTGCCGACCCGGTTGCGCAGCGCACGCGCCTTGCCGACGTACAGCAGGGTGTCGTCGGCGGCGTACATCCGGTAGACGCCGGGCGCGGTACTCAGGTGGGCCGCGAATGCCTTGCCATCAAAGGCGGGGGCGCTGGGCAGGGTCATTCGCTGATCGGCACGTCGCTCAGTACGCCGCTGACCGGGTCAAAGCGCAGCACGGCGTGGGCATCGGTTTCAGCAATCCACACCGCACCGCCGCCCAGCGCGAGCCCGGCCGGTCCGTGCAGGCGGCGCGGCAGCTCCAGGGTGTTCAGATCGCCGCCACCCAGGCGCAGGGTGCGCAGGCGACCGTTGCCGGCATCGGCGATCCACAGCAGCGGCGCGTCGGGGCTGAGTGCGATCGCCTGCGGGTACTGCAGCTGGGCGGTGCTGCGCGGGCCGTCCTGGTCGCCGAACGACCACAGGCCGTGACCGACCAGGGTCTGCACCAGGTCACCGCGCAGCTGCATCGAGCGGATCGACGAACCCAGGGCGTCGCAGACGTACAGCACCTGCTGCACCGCGGCCACGGCGGCCGGCTGCGCAAAGGCGGCAAGGTGACCGCTGCCGTCGCGTTCGTCGATGGCCCCGGAGCCGGCACGCCATTTCAGGGTGCGCTGGCCCAGGTGATAGCTCCAGATGCGGTTGTCGCCGGCCATGGCGATGTGTACCTGGTTGTCGGCCACGACCAGTCCCTGCGGATGGTTGAGCGCGGCCTGGCGCGGGTCGTTGACCGGGCCTTCGGCGGGTTCCCCAGGGCGGCCGTTGCCGCACAGGGTGTCGACCTGCCCGGTGAGCAGGTGGATGCGGCGCAGTGCGTGGTTGCCGGTGTCGGCCACGTACAGCCACTCGCGCTCCAGCGCGAGCCCCTGCGGACGGTTGAAAGCCGCCTCGCCAGGGCCGCCGTCCATCATGTCGGCGGTGCCCAGCCCGAACTGGCGCAGCACGCGCCCGCCGTGGCTGCACTCAAGAATGCGGTGGTGGCCGCTGTCGGCGATGTAGAGGCGCTCGGTGGTGGCGACCAGGCCCATGGGGAAGCGCAGCGGCAGGCGCGGCTCGGGCTGCAGTTCGCGGGTCGATGCATCGCCGTCCAGTGCGCGGCCGCCCTGGCACAGGGCATTGAGCGCGCGTTCCAGCTCGTCACCGAAACCGACCAGCCGCTCCACCTCCCGGCCCTGCGCATCCAGCAGCACCAGGGTCGGCCAGGCGGTCACGTTGAAGCGACGCCAGCCATCCCAGTCGGCATCCAGCAGCGCCGGCGCGGTGAGCCCCTGCCGGCGCAGCAGCTTCAAGGCCGGCTCGGGCGCGCGTTCATGGTCGAAGCGCGGCACCTGCAGCACCAGCAGCTGCAACCGCCCGGGATTGCGTGATCGCCATTGCTCCAGCTCGGCCAGTCGCTGCGCGCACCAGACCGAGGCGGCGTTGACGAAGGCGAGCACGACCGGGCGTCCACGCATCTCGGTCAGGGTGGCAGGCGCGGCGTTGAGCCACGTGGCGAATTCCGGCAGGTCCTGGACAGGCTGTACGTTCATGCGGTGATTATGCCGGACTCGGCGTCATGCAACCGTCGTGCCAACGTCAAAATGTGGACGGTCGGTCGGAGTGGACGCGCCGCCGGTCAGCCCTGCGCGGCCAGCCAGGCTTCAGCCCGCTCCAGGTCCTCGGGGGTGTCGATGCCGGGCGGGAAGGCGGCAGGCGACAACGCCACACTCAGCCGATAACCCGCTTCAAGCACACGCAGCTGCTCCAGCGACTCCAGCTGCTCCAGCGTTCCGGGTGGCAGCACGGCGAACTGGCGCAGGAAGCCGGCCCGATAGGCGTAGATGCCGATATGGCGCAGCCAGTGCGACCCTGACAGGCTGTCGCGCGACTGCGCGAAGGCATCGCGGTGCCACGGAATGGGCGCGCGGCTGAAGTACAGCGCGTCCAGATTCTGCTGGCGCACCACCTTGACCACGTTCGGGTCGAACAGGGTCTGGGCGTCCTCCACCGGCGTGGCCAGGGTGGCCATGTGCGCGCCGCTGTACACCAGCGCCTCGGCCACCGCACGGATACCCTCGGCGGGCGCGAAGGGTTCGTCGCCCTGCAGGTTGACCACCAGGGTGTCGTCGCTCCAGCCGGCCTGCTGCGCGCACTCGGCCAGACGGTCGGTGCCGGACGCGTGCCCGCTGGCGGTCATCGCCACGCGCACGCCCTCCAGCCCGGCCAGGGCGTCGGCAATACGGGTGTCATCGGTGGCCACCCACACCTCGCGCGCGCCAGCCAGCAGCGCACGTTCGGCCACGCGCAGCACCAGCGGCGTACCGCCGATCAGGCGCAGCGGCTTGCCCGGCAGACGCGAGGCGGCATAGCGGGCCGGAATGGCAACAACGAAATCGACGGACTGGCTCATGCGCATTCTCGAAAGGCGGTGAAGCAGGAAGAACCGCGCGGGCGCTCAGCGCTTGCCGAGCTTGTCCACGCGATCCAGCAGACTGACCCAGAACGCCGCCGGCAGCTCGGCCGACAGCGGTACGGCAAAATGCCATTCATTGGCAAACGGCTTGCACTTCACGGCGTCCTTCTCGGTCATCAGGACGGGGAGCTCGCTGCCGAAACGCAGATCGGCCGGCTGGTACGCATGGTGGTCGGCAAACGCGTGCGGCACCACGCCGATGCCCTCGGCGCGCAGCATGTCGAAAAAGCGCTGCGGATGGGCAATGCCGGCCACCGCATGCACACGCTGGCCGCGGAAGTGCGACAGCGCGCGTGCGCGCCCGCCACTGAGCGGCAACGCGGTGTTGATGTGCAGCTGCATCGCCCACTCGCCGAAGCCGCAGGCGCTGGCCGCAGCCGGGTCGGCACTGGCCTGGCCCAGGTTGACCACCCGGAAGTCGCATTCCTGTGCACGGCTGGCGGGCTCGCGCAGGGGACCAGCCGGCATCAGCCGGCCGTTGCCGTAGCGGCGTTGCGCGTCCACGACTTCGATTTCAATGTCGCGGGCCAGCCGGTAATGCTGCAACCCGTCGTCGCAGACAATGATGTCGCAGCCTGCTTCGATGAGTGCGCGACCAGCGGCGACGCGGTCAGCGTCGACCCGTACCGGCACGCCGGTCTTGAAGGCGATCAGCACCGGTTCGTCGCCGCCCAGCGTGGTCGGGGTGGTCGCCTCGACCCAGCGCGCCACCTCGGCCTGTTCGCGTCCGTAGCCACGGCTGGCCACACCGGGTTTCCAGCCGGCTTCGCGCAGGCGGTTGACCAGCGCGATGGTCAGCGGGGTCTTGCCGGTGCCACCGGCGGTGACATTGCCGACCACCAGCACCGGAACCGGCAGCGCGCGCTGCTTCAGCCAGCGCCCGCGGTACAGGCGACGACGCAGCGCGACCACCGCACCGAACAGCGGTGCGATCAGGCGCACCCCCAACGGGATGCGGCTGCCGTCGTACCAGAACGACGGCGTCTGGGTGCCCTTGCCGGCCATCAGGACTGCCTTTCGCGGAACTGCATGTTGTGCAGGTGTTCGTACAGGCCGCCCATGGCCAGCAGCTCGGCGTGGGTACCGCTTTCGACGATGCGGCCGTGATCCATCACCAGCACCTGGTCGGCGTGTTCGATGGTGGACAGACGGTGCGCGATCACCAGGGTGGTGCGCTCGGGCATCAGCCGCTGCAGGGCATCCTGCACCAGACGCTCGGATTCGTTGTCCAGCGCAGCGGTGGCCTCATCCAGGATCAACACCGGGGCGTCGCGCAGGATGGCGCGCGCGATCGCCAGGCGCTGGCGCTGGCCGCCGGACAGCAGCGCGCCGTTTTCGCCGACCGGGGTCTGCAGCTGCTGCGGCATGCGTTCGATGAACTCCCAGGCGTTGGCCGCCTCGGCCGCCGCGCGGATCTGTTCGTCGGTCGCGTCCATGCCATAGGCGATGTTGGCCCCGACGGTGTCGTCGAACAGCATGACCTTCTGGCCCACCATGGCCACCTGCCGGCGCAGGTCGGCCAGCGGGTAATCGTCCAACGCGACGCCATCGAGGGTGATGCGCCCGCCACTGGGTTCGTAGAAGCGTGGCACCAGCCGGATCAGGCTGGTCTTGCCGCTGCCGGAGCGACCGACAATCGCGGTGACGGTGCCGGGCTTGGCGACGAAGCTGATGTCATCCAGGGCCACGCCGGTGTCCTCGCGATAGCGCAGCATGACGTGCTCGAACGCCAGCTCACCGCGCGCGCGGCCGATCTTCTTCGTGCCCTCGTCGCGTTCCACCGGCATGTCGAGGATGCCGAACAGGCGCTCTGCCGCGGCCACGCCGCGCGAGATCGAGGTCTGCACGCTGGTCAGGCGGCGCAGCGACGGAATGATGGCCATCATCGAGGTCATCAGGCCCATGAACTGGCCCGCGTTGAGACGACCGGCCAATGCCTCGCGGGTGGACACCCACACGATGACGGCCAGCGCCAGCGCGGCCAGGAACTGCACGGTGCTGGAAGCGAACGCGCGGGTGGTTTCCACCTTCATGTTCAGACCGAGCATGCGGTTGGCCAGGCGCGCATAGCGCGAGATCTCGTGCGCCTGCGTGCCGTGCACCTTTACTTCCTGCTGCGCGGCCAGCGACTGCTCGGCGGTCTGCGCCATGTTGCCCATGCCGTCCTGGATGCCACGGCTGATGCGACGGTAACGCTTGCCCACGACCGAAACAATGACGCCGATCAGCGGCACCACCACCAGCATCGCCACGGTCACCTTGACGCTCATCTGCAGCATCACCACCAGCATGGCGATGATGGTCAGGGTGTCGGCCACCAGAGTCTTGAGCGCATCGGCGCTGGCCTGGGTGACCTGCTCGGTGTCGTAGTTGAGGCGGCTGACCATCACCGGCGTGGCTTCGGTGTCGAAGTGCGAGGACGGCAGGTGCAGGTACTTTTCCAGCACCTGCTCGCGCAGGTCGCGGACCACGCTGCGGCCGGTGCGGGCCAGCGCGTAGTCGCTGACCAGGGTCGCCACGCTGCGCATCAGGAACAGGCCCAGGATGGTCAGCGGCAGGATCACCGCCATGCGCGGTTCGGGATTGACGAAACCCCGGTTGACCAGCGGATCCATCAGCTTGGTGAAGTGATAGCCGGCCAGTGCTTCGACCACCATGGCGATCACCGCGGCCACCATGAACACCCAGTAGGCCTTGGTGTAGCCGAGCAGGCGTTTGTAGATCGGCCAGACCGGCGCGTGTTGTTTGTTGCTCATGGAGTACGCACCTCCGGCGCGGTAGCGATGGCGATGCGGCGGAAGCCGAGCTGGCCCAGGGCATCCTGGGCGGTGACCACGGCCTGGTACGGGGTGCGCGCGTCGGCGCGCAGCAGCACGGTCTGCTCGCGGTCGTCGCCGGCCACGGCGGCGATGGTCTGCTTGACCGCCTCCACGTCGGTGCGCAGCACTTCCTGGTCGTTGATGAAGTAACGGCCTTCGGCATTCACCAGCACGCTCAGCGCGCGCGGCGGCTCACTGTTGTCCTGCTGGCTGGCGGTGGGCAGCTGCACCTGCAGGGTGGAACGTGCGTCGAACGTGGTGGTGACCACGAAGAAGATGATCAGCACCAGGATGACGTCGATCAGCGGCACCAGATCGATGTGCGGTTCGTCCTGGACCCGGTCGTTGCGGATGCGCATCCGTCAGCCCTTGGCCGTGGCAGGGGCAGCAGGCGTGGTGGCCGCCGGCGCACGCGCGGCAGTGTTCATCACGCCCGGACGGCCATCCAGCGCATCCAGCAGCGCGGAGGCCTCCATTTCCATTTCGATCACGTAGCCGTTGATGCGGCCCTTGAAGTAGCGATGGAACATCAGCGCGGGAATGGCCACGATCATGCCGGTGGCGGTGCACACCAGCGCCTTGCCGATGCCGCCGGCCAGCTGGTTCACGTCGCCCACGCCGTGGTCGAGGATGCCCAGGAACATCTGGATCATGCCGACCACCGTGCCCAGCAGGCCCAGCAGCGGACCGGCCGAGGCGATGGTGCCCAGCGCGTTCAGGAACCGCTCCATGCGATGCACCAGATGCCGCCCGGCGTCTTCGATGCGCTCGCGGATCTGGTCGCGCGGACGGTTGCGGGCTTCCAGCGCCGCCGCCAGCAGTGCGCCCAGCGGCGAGTTGGCCCGCAGCGACTGGATGTGGCTGGGGTCGAGCTTGCCACGCGCGGCCCAGTTGCGGACCTCCTGGCCCAGCCCCGGGGGCAGCACCTCGTTACGCCGCAAGGTCCAGAAACGCTCCAGGACGATCGCCAAAGCCAGTACGCCCAACAGCAGCAGCGGCACCATCGGCCAGCCACCGGCCTTGACCAGTTCCCACACGTTTCAACCCTCCGGCCCACTGGCCGCCTGTTTGCTGGCCGATAGAATAGCAGCCGACCGCGCCCGCTCCGCGGCATCCCACCAACGCCGCTCGAAAATCCGTTGTTCGCGTACCTGCAGCCCCTGCGGCCCCAGCCAGATGCGCACCGCCCCGCTGTCGGCGGTGTTGAGCACTTCCGCCCCGACAGCCTGCCAGCGCGCCACCACCTCCGGGCGAGGATGCCGGAAGCGGTTGCCGTGCCCGGCCGAGACCAGTGCCAGGCGCGGCGACACGGACTCGACCCAGGCCGCGCTCGACGAGCCTGCGCTGCCATGGTGTGGGACCACCAACACGTCCGCGCGGAGCCGGTCCGCCCCGCTGCGCAACAACGCCGCTTCTTCGCGATGGCCGATGTCGCCGGCCAGCAGCACCGCCCCGTGCCCGGTGCCGATCCGCAGCACACAGCTGCTGGCGTTGCCCGCATAGGGCGTGGCAGGTGCGGGGTGCAGCACCTCGAAGTCGACGCCGTCCCAGCGCCATGCCTGCCCGGCGTAGCAGGGTTCGACCCCCGCCAGCGCGCCCGGCGGAGCCTGCACCGCTGCGTCATCGTAGGCCCGGCGCACGGCAGGCAGGCCGCCCACGTGGTCGAGGTCGGCGTGGCTCAGCACGATCCGGTCCAGCCGCATCTGCCCAAGCGCATGCAGGGTGGGCAGCACGACGCGCTCGCCTGCGTCGAAGCCGCCCACCGAGGCCGGCCCGGCGTCATACAGCAGCGCATGGCGCTGCGTGCGGATCCAGACCGAAAGCCCCTGCCCGACGTCGATCACCAGCAGCTCCACCTCCCCCTCCGCGGTCGTCGCCGTGGCCGGCCACAGCAGTGGCAGGCACAGCAGCAGCGCAGGCAGCCGCGCGCCGGCCGCACCCGGCAGCAGCACCCAGAACACGCCGAGCAGCGCCAGCGGCAGCGCCCACACC